>CAYJNU010000385.1:0-8025 GCA_964371005.1 uncultured Verrucomicrobiota bacterium
AGGCTGCACTGAGCTTCTGCGTATCCCTGATCGGCCGCCATTCGATACCACTTAACCGCTAGTGCGTAATTTGTGGCAACGCCTTCGCCTGTGTTGTATCTAAACCCGAGTTGATATTGTGCCGAGGGATCGCCTCTCTCCGCCTTGGCTCGCGTTTCTTCAATCGTTTTGATCCGCGCAACGCCGTTCGCGGTTGTTGGGTCAGGCTGGAGTCGAATTTCAGTTGGTTCATTTCTCGGCACGTTGGTCGAGCTGAAGTCAGTAGCCGTGAACCCGAGGGCGTTTGTGGCACTGCTACCCGATTCAGTCTGTCGGCCACAACCGCCGCACAAGCAAAACATCAGAAGCACCCGAATCAACGGATTCGCCTTCATGTCGGCAGCTTAGCCAGTTTGAATCCGCTGACAAGGACGGTATGCAGCGAACGCTGGGCGTGGTCTTTCAAGAGACCTTAGCCGGGGCGTCGTCGGATTTGAATCGTAAGCCCGCGATCTGAGGACGTTTGTACATTACGAGGTTGGATATGAAGCATGTGTAGGAACGCGAGAAGTCCAGCGCTTGCAGAAGATCGCGGATGATCTTGCCCTTCGACTCAACGTTAAGCTTCGTGCATGCGTACCATGTGGGGTCGCTGCCGGGGATCCTCCGTCCCTGTTCAAGCTCACTCTTAACTGCGGAAAAATACCGGCGTTTCGTGCCACGTGCCTTCTTGAGCAATTCGGAGACTCTCTCTCCGCCCCGACTGAGCAGTTGTGAGAGCAAACAAAGATATATTTTGTTCTGAGCACGGTACTCACCGCGTCGCTCCAACTTTCGCCCCTCGATGCTCTCCCACGTCGCCAAGTTCCGCAAGTCAACGAAGTCTTCTATCTCGAAGAGGAATGGCTCACGGCTTGAAACCCCGCACGCGTTCAAAAGCACTTGTACCGGGGGCTGCCCTTTGCGTAAACAGAATCTCGCGATCGCAGACGCCTCGTCCAATGACAATTCCATGATGATTTTCTTGTTCATAGCACTAACGCTTCCACCGCTCGTCGTGCGGAGTCAACTTCTTAGAGCAAGCATCTCACGTTTGCTTGCGTACGGCTGGCGAACGAATGCTGAGCATCAAAGTGCCGAGTGCGGAAACGGGTCTTGGTATTGGTATTTCGGGGCGACGGAACGGCGACGTGGGGTTGAAATCCTCGCCCCGTCCGAAGAGCGGATCTGAAGCCACGCGCAATCCAAACGCTGGCGCCACCTTCCGGCGTCCTCGGACTCCGCGAAGCGTCTGGATTGCGGCGCGTTCACCGCCGCTTTCCGTAAGTGGCAGCGAACGTGAGTTCGCTCAAACTTCGCGGCGGGGCACGACCGGCTACAGGCGAAGACGGATCGAACTGACGTTCGAAGCCGCGGACGAGCGGCACGGCAACTGGGGCAGGCATACGTGTTCTTCCCCGGCCCACGGGACGGCTGGGCAGTCAGCGCATCGCCGGCTCACCCTGTTGCCAGCTTCGTCTTCACGGTTTCGAGGCGGAGAAGTCTGATCTTCCGGCAAGCTGCCCGGCAGCAGGTTGAGGAAGGAGCCTGGCAGGAACATTGAGGGCAAGAAGATGAAACGCCCGCCTGCCGTCATTTTCCTGCCATCAATCTTCCTGCCACTGGTCCGGGCTCCATCTGCAAAGCGGCGCTGAAACCACGCGCGCCGTCAGAAATACGGAACACAGAGGTCGGAGGACAGAGGACGGAAGTCAGGGCCGTAGCCGCCGCACCCAGAAACCCGCGACTGGATTGGCCGGACAGTCATCTGGAAAAACCAAGACGGAGGACGGCTGTTCCTTCTCCCGGGGGAGAAGGTCAGGATGAGGGCGGGCGGTGGTTACATGTTTCGCGGAGCGTCTGGAGAAGCGTGCTTCCGGCATCCTGCCGGAAGTTCCATTGTGAGTCTCCGGGCCAAGTTCGATTTGCGGGCAGGATGCCCCGCAGGACGTTGCGGGGCGCCTGGATTGCGCGCGGTTTACCGCCGGTTTCGCTCGCGTGGCGCGGAGATGCAAAGGGCCTTCCCGTTTTCAGTGCGCCTCGGCGGCTCGGCACTTTCGCGAAGAAACAGTTGCCCTGCCAGTGCCCCGCGTCAGAGTTGCAGCCAGTTCCGCAATCGCGCGTCGAGGGCCTGACGGTCAGCGGCGGCGAGCGTGCCGACGATCTTGACGACCAATCGTTCTTCCACGGTGGAGACTTGAGCTTTGACACCGGAGGGCACGTTCAATCCAGCCGCGCGCCATTCCTTGACCGGGAAGTCCGTGTTGGGCAGCACCGAGGAAATCGGAACGAGAAAGAGGTCGCCGCCGTTGCGGCCAATGACGATGGCGGGGCGAACCTTGCGGCTGGTCAGGTTCGTGAAGGGAATCGGCAGGAGAACGACGTCATTTCTGGAGCAGTTCATTGAAGACGTCGTCCGCGTCGTTGTCCCAAACCTTCGTCAACGATTCCTCGGAAAGTCGGAGCCACGCCTCGTGCTCCGGGTCGGATTCGATGGTCACGCGCACATGCGCGTTTTCGGGCAATGACAACCGCCGCGGAAGGATCAGCTTGCCGCTCTCATAGATGGCTTCAATGGTCGTTGTCACGGTCAAAGAACTATCGCCGCCCAGCCCGATTTGCAAGCTGTCGTTTACCGGACCGGAGGTTGATTTGCGGAAACGGGAGAAAAACCACTAGCCGGCTAGCGGCTTGCCCATGCCCGACGCAGCACCTTCCCGCGTCCTTGAACCTCGTGAAGCGTCTGGATTGCGCGCGGTTTATCGCCGCCTTCCCATCGCGGCGTCTGGAACCCGGCCACCGCGTGCCTACCGCGCGACGCGTGGCGCTGCGGCCAAAGTGGGCTCACGGAACGCTGGCGACGAGAACATCCACCGCATTGCGGATATCGCGGTTGAGGAACTCCAGTTCCTGCGCCAGCGGCGAGAGGACCGCTGCCGACGCCTGTTGCGGCATCGCTTGGGTGGTCTCCAAGGTCGCGGTTACCGCGGCCAAAGGATGCGGCCCGGCTGGGGATTGGGAGAACGGCCACCGCCACGCACACAAAACCACCAGTGAGGCAGCAGCAGCCGCCATCAGCCATCGCCACCGCAAGGTCGCCGTCGGCTGCACCGGAGCGTCTCCGGCGGCGCGCACGGCCCGCACGATCGTTTCATGCAAATCAGCAGGCGGCTGGGAGAGCGGCCGGTTTCGGCGAAGATCGGCTTCGAGACGGCTCATCGAGTCGTGATTGGGATTCATAGGCTTTGACTCGCGGTTGGAGGGGTCAGACTTGGGTTGGATCGGGAGTCGGCCGGCCGGGCGGCCCGATCGCCGCGCGGCAGGGTCTCCTCCGTCGCGGCGCGGTGTTCGAGCTCGCGCGCCAGCACTTTTCGCGCGCGAAACAAGGTCACTTTCACATGGGTTTGCGTGCGCCGCATCACCCGGGCCACGTCCCGCACGGCGAGGTCTTCGGCGTAATGCAGCCACACGGTCTGAAACTGGGCCTCGGACAAAACCCTTCGCGCCGTGCGCCACAAACCGTCCGCCGCCTCGCGGCGTGCCACCAATACCGAAGGATCGTCGGCATCGGTCAGTTCCGGCACGTCGCTCTCGACCATCCGCCACGCCCCCCGGCGGCGGTCAATGCACTTGCGCCGCGCGATGGTAAACAGCCAGGTGGCAAACGACCGCGAGGGATCGAACTTCCCCAGATGCTGGTAGGCGCCAACGAAAGCCTCCTGCGTCAACTCGCGTGCGTCCGCCTCGTGCCCGCAGCAGTTGAGGACGAAGCCATAGATGCGCGCCTCAAAGCGGCGAACCAGTTCATCGAAACTCGCCCAGTCGCCACGCTGGGCCAATCGGGCCAGTTGCTCGTCGGAATGCGGTTGGAGTTCGTTAGTCATCTGAATCCGCGGAACGAACCGTTGCCCAACTCACTCATTCGCCTCATCCGTCTGCTTCTTGGCTTCCATGGACTTGAGCATCTCAATCACATCATCCGCCGGCAACGAGAGCTTCACCGTGACGGCGGCGCCTTCCTTTTGCACAACCAAGCCTCGAACCAGCTTCTGCACCTCGGGCTTTCCCTGTCGCAGCGAGAGCAAGCCAATCAGCCCACGCCCGATGGACTCGATTTGCCCGGCGACCTCTTCGCTTTCGGTTTGCAGCGTTAACGCGGCCTGCACATTCCGCTCCGTCTCACCCACGTTCAACCGGATCATTTTGGACTGCTTGAACACGGCGGCGCTGGGATCGGCGTCGGACAGGTCCAATTTCCGCGCCGCGCCCTGGAGAAACGCCGCGCCATTCCCCAGCGCGGCGAACTGCTTGTTCGCGGCCAGATTCGGCCTGGCACGATCCAGCACATCCAGCGCTTCCGCCACGCGGCTTTCCTTCTGCGCGAAGATAACCGTCTGGCCGTGAATGGCGGCATAGGTGCGAGGCTTGACTCCGTCCTTCGCCTTCTTCTTCTCGTCAATCCAGTTGTGAATCGTGTACTGGCGGTGCGTGGTGGACTGGTGCTCCTTCGCACCCTCAGCCAATGTCGTCAGCCGGGCCGCGTCAAAATCGGCATACGCCAGCAGCACGCCGTCCTGCTCCGCTTTCGCCGTAGTGTAAACGGTCAGGCCATGCAGATCCCTCCGCAGATCAAAACTGAAGACCGCCTGAAACGCGGCCAGTTTCTTCTGCGTCTCGGGCTTCTCCATCTCGCCAAGGATGTGCTGACCAATGATGGTTTGTCGGAGGCCGTCGGCGTCCACGTGAACCACCCAAACGGGATCGTTAATAACATCGGCACGCCGCAGCGGGGCAGCCTGAAGCGTCAGTGCGGTCAGCAGGCTCGCGCTGAGAACGGTGCGAAGGTTCACGATTCGGTTCATGGTCGGTTGGTTTCGTTGTTGTTCAATCTACGTTGCGGACGGTCTCGCCGTCCATCTTCGACAAGTAATACGATTCAACCCCGCGCAAGGTTACACTCCCTCGCAACTCGGATGGCAACACGTCACGCTCGCTGGAAACGTCCCCGGCCAGAGACTTGACACCTGCCGCTTTAGCTCGCGGAATCTTGTGCTTCCCGCGTCAACTTGAGCGGTCGTGATCGCCACAGGAAGAAAATCGCCGGATAAACCATCAGCTCCATCAGGGTGGACGTGACCACGCCGCCCGCCATCGGGGCGGCGATGCGCTTCATCACGTCGGCACCGGTGCCGTGGCTCCAGAGAATCGGCAGCAGACCAGCGATGATCACGGCGGCGGTCATGGCTTTCGGGCGGACGCGCTTGACGGCGCCGTGATAGATGGCGTCGCGCAAGCCGGCGACGTTGTTGAGCAAACCCTTTTTCCTCCAGTCTTCGTAAGCGAGGTCGAGGTAGAGCAGCATGACGACGCCGGTTTCAGCGTCGAGCCCCGCCAGCGCGATCAGGCCCACCCAGACGGCGACGCTGAGATGGTAGCCGTTCAGGTAGATCATCCAGAACGCGCCGACGAGCGAGAAGGGAACGGCCAGCAGCACGATGGCGGTTTTGATCGCTGACTTCGTGTTCAGGTAGATGATGAGCACGATGAGGAGCAGCGTCAGCGGGACGACGATGGCGAGGCGTTGCTGGGCGCGGAGCATGTATTCGTATTGGCCGCTCCAAAACAGGTTGTAGCCGGTCGGCATCTGGATCTGGCCCTGCGCGATGGCGTCCTCCACGATGCGTTGGGCGTGCGCCACGTAAGTGCCGATGTCCACGTCGCGGATGTCCACGTAAATCCAGGCGTTGGGCACAGAGGCTTCGCTCTTGATCGCCATCGGCGCGTTCACGATGCGCAAATCGGCCAGCTCACCGAGCGGCACCTGCGCGCCGGTCGGCGTGGGGATGACGATGTCGTGCTTGAGCGCGTCGAGGTTCGAGCGAAAATCGCGGTCGTAGCGAAGGTTGATCGTGTAGCGCTCCAAGCCCTCGACCGTGGTGGCGATGGGCATGCCGCCCAGCGCGGCCGCCAGCACGTCCTGCACGTCGGCGAGCGTCAACCCGTAACGGGCGATGGCGTCGCGGTTGATGTCGAACTCGATGTAGCTGCCGCCCATCACCCGCTCGGCGTAGGCGCTGGTGGTGCCGGGCACGGTGCGAATGACCGCCTCGACCTCGGTGGCGATCCGCTCCAATTGAGCCAGGTCCGGGCCGGCGATCTTGATTCCGACGGGCGTCTTGATGCCGGTGGAGAGCATGTCAATGCGTGTCTTGATGGGCATCGTCCACGCATTCGCCAGACCTGGGAATTGCACGGCGCTGTTGAGCGCGTCCACCAGTTCGTCCGGCGTGCGTGCGCGGTGCGCGATCACGGTGCCGCCTGCATCCTTGATGTCCACAGCGGGCCATTCCTTTTCGTCCTTCAGCATGATCGTGGTTTCGATCATGTCGAACGGCGCGGGGTCGGTGGCGGTTTCGGCCCTGCCGACCTTGCCAAAGACGTGATGCACTTCGGGGAAGCTTTTAATGATCTTGTCGGTCTGCTGGAGCAGCTCGCGCGCTTTGGTTGCGGACACGCCGGGAAACGTGGTGGGCATGTAGAGCAAATCGCCCTCGTACAGCGGCGGCATGAATTCCGAGCCGATGTTCTGGAACGGGAAGGCGACGTTCGCCTTGCGGGCTAGTTCCTTCATGGCGCCGTCGGGCAACTTCTGCACCACAAGTTTGTTCCACGGGAAGAAAATCTGAATCACGATGATTGCCGCGCCGATGATCACGGACCAGCGCCAGCGTATCACCCAGTCGAACACCGGATGATACAACCGGATGAGCAGGCGGTTGACCGGGTTTTTCTCCTCCGACGGGATTTTGCCCCGGATGAAAAAGCCCATCAGAATCGGGGCGAGCGTGATGGACAGCAGGGCCGCGGCGGCCATGGAATACGACTTCGTGAACGCCAGGGGCTTGAACAAACGCCCTTCCTGGTCCCCCAAGGTGAACACCGGCAGGAAGCTCACCGTGATGACGAGCAGCGAGTAGAACAGCGTCGGGCCGACCTCGACGGACGCGTCCCGGATGATCTGCCAATGCGGTTTCTTGCCGGCGTCGTGCTCCAGGTGTTTGTGGGCGTTCTCGATCATGATGATGACCGCGTCCACCATCGCGCCGATGGCGATGGCGATGCCGCCCAGCGACATGATGTTCGAGCTGATGCCCTGCCGCTCCATGATGAGGAACGAAGCCAACACCGCCGTCGGCAGAATGAGAATGGCGACCAGCGCACTGCGGAAGTGAAGGAGGAAGAGGATGCACACGATCGCGACGACCGCGCTTTCCTCAATGAGCTTTTCCTCGAGGGTCTTGACGGCGCGATCTATCAACGCGCTCCGGTCGTAGGCTACGTTGACCTTCACGTCTGGATGGGCCTTCATGGCGTTGGCGAGGGCCACTTTCACGTCCGCGATCACCTGCCGGGCGTTCGCCCCGTAGCGCACGACCACCACGCCGCCCACGGTTTCGCCCTCGCCATTCCACTCGGCGATGCCGCGGCGCATGTCGGGACCGAGTTGCACGGTCGCCACGTCGCGCAACAGGATCGGCACGCCGTTGTCGCCCACGCCCACCGCGGTCTTGCGCAGTTCCTCGACGTTCGTGATGTAGCCCTTGACGCGCAGGATGAATTCCTTTTCCGACAGCTCAATGGCCCGTCCGCCCGTTTCGCCGGTGCTGCGCTTGATCGCCATCTCGATCATGGAGAGCGGCAGGTTGTAAGCGCGCAGTTTCACCGAGTCCACCGTCACCTGGTATTGCTTCACGAAGCCGCCGACGGATGCGACCTCCGACACGCCGTCCACGGCGGTGAGCTGGTATTTCAGATGCCAGTCCTGGAGCGAGCGCAGTTCCTGGAGATCGCGCTGGTTGGATTCCAGCGAATACATGAACGCCCAGCCCACGCCCGTGGCATCCGGGCCGAGCGTCGGGGTGACGCCCTTGGGCAATCGCCCGCCGAGTCCGCTCAGGTATTCCAGCACGCGGCTGCGCGCCCAATACGGGTCCGTGCCGTCCTGGA
>CAYJNU010000386.1:0-8018 GCA_964371005.1 uncultured Verrucomicrobiota bacterium
TAGTCTGCCTGCTCACCGGCGCACCGCATAGCTGGGTTTGCCGGTTGGATACGTTGCACTTGGTGCTGGATAACTATGGGACGCACAAAGAACCCCACGTGGTGGCTTGGCTCAAGCGACACCCCCGCTTTGTCTGTCACTTCATCCCGACCAGTTCGAGTTGGTTGAATCTGGTGGAGCGGTGGTTCGAGGAATTGAGTGAGAAGGCGATCCGCCGGGGAGCCTTTGTGAGCGTGCCCGATCTGATCCAAGCGATCGAGGCATTCTTGGCGACGTGGAACGAGGTCCCCCGGCCCTTCATCTGGACGGCAACAGTGGAAAACCTCGTGGCCAAAATCGAGCGTGCCCGCAAGAAGCTGGAGCAACTCAAGCCGGGTTGCACCCAGCCACGCCAGCGAAAACACAAGCCACAATAGGTCTATTCATTCCGGGGACACTACACTAGGGTAGACGGAAATCGTGAATCTAACCGTGGACGAGTTCGGCGGTGATTCGCACCCGGCCGCCACTACGGCTTGGCTTTCGACGCTCCATGTTGTTCTGGAGGGATGGACGGCTCTCGCCGCGAGAGCACAGGGCTATAAAGCTCCCCGAAGATCGGCGCGTGATGATATTGCTGGATGAGCTTCGCGCCCTTGGCCGCCGTGATTTCCTCGGCCAGTTCTTTGATGAGCGTGGGGATGCGCTGCAAATACACCGTCCGCGCATCCTCGCGCCAATACGTTTCCGCCCGAAACCAGTCTTCGTAGATCGTGGCGACGCCGGGAATCTTGAGCAGGAGTGCGTCAATGTCGCCGAAAGCCGATGCCGCCGCGTTCCGCAACACCCCGGCCAGGGCGAACATGAGCGCGACCATCGCGATGCTGGCGAATATCACGCCCAGCGGTTTCACCAGAAGTCCGCCCACTATCGCGAAAAACAGGAGCGCCGCCACGATGTGCCAGAGCCGCACCAGCGCCGGCACATACACGGTGCGGCACGAAAAGAAATAGCCCGACCCGAACGGGGAAGCGCACGCGTAGATGGCCAGCCGCTCGCGAAACAGGCGCAGATAAATCCGCCGGTCGGACAGCAGCCCGCCCTCGGCGAATTCCTCCCGCGCAATCGTCAGGCCGGGGATTCGGCGCGTCTGCAACTCCTTTTCGATGGCGGCGTAAAACTCCTGCGGGGAAAAGTTGAAGTTGTCCAAGAAGGCAATCCAGTGATCGAGCAGGTCGCCCTTCTTGTTCTCGAACCCAAAGACGAAATCCACCAGGCGGCGCAACCACTCGCCTTTTTTGGGCTTGAGTCTGGGACTTGCCATGGCCAATTATCGTTTCTGTATCTTTGAGCCAAGAGAGTTAGCCGGTCAACGCAAAACGTTGTATGGAAACTGAGCAGGTTGTTGCCTCGCCTTTGCGGGAGAAAGGCCTCCGCCATTCCTTGCGTGTGGTGCGTCCGCTGATCTGGTGGGCGGTTCTGGTTCTGGTGCTTTACGGCATCCGCACTCACCAGCGCTGGATGGAGAGAACGCGGTTGAATTTCAGTGTATCGTTAAACGGACGGGCGGCTGTTTTCGAGGCACGGGCGTCACTCGATAACCATCCCGTCGAGAGTGGCCAGCGCCTTTCGCTCGGTAGGCACACGGTCACCATCACGCATCCGAAGGCGACACGCTTTGCGACGAATTGGTTCGTCTGGTATGGCGAGAACAACCTGGGTGAAATCGCGTTGACCCGAAGCACGGGCGAACTGGTTGTGTCCGTGACCCCGCCGGCCACGCTGCTGACGATTCAGGGGACGGAGTATGCCGTAACCCTGACGAACAGCGCCGGACTCACGACCACCGTGCCGACGGATCGTTACTCGGTGACGGCGGTGTATCCCTACGGACGCGAAGCCGGAGAAGTGACGGTGGGCGGCGTTGTGCCGGGCCGGTTGAGCTTGGCGCCCCGGGTCGGGGGAGTGCGGATTGCGTCCAGTCACGCTGGCACGACCTATCAACTGAGAAACCAGGATGATCGAGTGGTGGAATCCGGCGACTTGCCGGTGTCGTTGTGGGCGCTGCCGGTGGGCGATTACCGGCTGGTGGCGGAGCATCACGGGAATCGGCTTTCGGAGAGTGTGAAGATCGGATTGGGGGTGACGAATGATCACCGGGTTGAGTTCGCATACGGCACAGGTGTGCTTGAAACCGAGCCCGCAGGAGCGGAAGTGTTGGACGCGGACAATCGGCGACTGGGCATGACGCCGCTCACTGTGGCCGAGCTGCTGGCCGGAGATCGGCGATTCACGTTGCGTTTGGCTGAATACGAACCGGTCAGCGCGATCCTGGCGATCACGGCGAACGCGACGAACACGTTTCGCACGAATCTGCTGAGCACCCGCTACGTGCGGGCGATGCAGGCGGCCCGGCGGTATTTTGGGGAGAAGGACTTTGACCGGGCGGCAGAGGCTGCGGGGGAGGCGCTCAAGCAGACGCCGGATGATCCCGCGGCGACATCTGTGGTTCGGGAGGCAACAGGATTGAGTCACCTGGCTCGGGCTCGCTACGACGGCGGGCGGGGCGACCTTGTCACCGCCGTCAAAGAACTGAAAGTTGCACTCGATTTCATCCCGGATAACGCGGAAGCAAGGCAACTGCTGACGCGCTACATGGAACGTCAGGCAACACTTGAAGCGGAGCTGGCGGCACGCGAGGCGGAAGCACGAGGAACAGAGGATCGAGGAAAACGAATCGCCCAGCTTCAGGCGCGGTTCGAACGGTGGAGCGGGATGTCTATTGGTGGGGCGGATTCCATTGCGCGACAAGAACTTGTCACTACCAATGCATTGAAAGTGGCAGGTGAGGCGATTGAACATGCGCTCAAGGCAGGGCCACCCGCATTTGAAAAAGCAGAGACAGACTGGAGGTTCGCTGACATCTTTGCGATCCATGCCGAGCAGAAGCTGCCGGATGGTTGTCGCCATTGCATGGTTATGGGAGGAAAAATAAGCGCGAGCGAATGCCTGATTTGCTTCAAGGTGATTGACTGGCAGGCTAAGCGTTCGGTCAGTCTGCTCGGTGGACTGCTCTCGGCCCAAGTCACAACGGAAGAGGACCGCGACGGGACACGAGCAGCGAATTTCCAGGCGCAGGCGAAAAAAGCCGCGGCGTTGGTAAACGAGAGAATTCGGGAGGCCATCGAGAAATGAAGATCCACACGACTGATGAAGTTCAAGAACCCGGCATGGCGCAGGCGATCGCCCGCGCGGAACGCGCGGCCAGCGACGGACCAGCAAGAAGCCCCGGCCAACAAGTGGTCGGGGTGGCTGGGTTCACGCCGCAAAATACCCACACTCGCGCAAACTGACCCTGCTGGGTTGGCCTTGGCCGATGATGACGTGGTCGAGCACCTCGATTTTCAAAAGCTGACCGGCGCGGATAAGGTCGCGCGTCACCTTGATGTCGGCTTCCGATGGGGTCGGGTCGCCACTGGGATGGTTGTGCGCGAGGACGACGGCGGCGGCACTGGCGACAACGGCCACCCGGAACACCTCGCGCGGATGCACAAGCAGGGTGTCCATCGTGCCGATGGTGACGAGCTGATGCCCTTTCACCCGGCGGCGCGTGTTGAGGAACAACACCACAAAGCATTCGCACTCCGGGTTGAAGTAGGGATGCGTGGCGACATGCAGCCGCCAGTAATCGGCCACTTTGTCCGGCGTGTCGCATTCGGCCAGCGAGGCGGGCAAGGGACATTCGCGGAGCGAGATCACCTTGTATTCGTGCGCCGGCTTGGGCAGGATCATGGCGTCGTTCAACGCCAGGTCGGCTGCCGGCATCACGGCGTAACGCGACCGCGGGTCGCCCTGGGAATGCGGGCGATGCACGCCGCACGGGTGTTGCCAACATTTGCGCTGGCCGTTCCAGTGGAAGCCGAGTTCCTTAAGCTTGCCGCGGATTTGCGGCTCGGGCGGCACGTTGAATTCGAGCCAGACCCAGCTTCCGACGACTTCGGCCTGTTGGAAGACGTCGGGTATGTCGGTTTTCAGTTTGGTGAGCAGGGCCAAGGTTGAAGACTTGGCGTCTTGAGTTTGCATGGTTACTTTCTCCTTGGCCGTCCGCCCGCTGTAACGGGTTGCCTCTGGTGATGGGTTACTTTCGCTGGAGGCGGGACGGCCCTTGGTTTTCCAGCGAAGCAGGGAAGCCGGCTCAGTGCCTGGGGATTGCCGATGGGGCGAAGCGCTGAAAGAACGGGTTTCCGCTGGTTATTGTAACACGGGAGAAAGAAAAGACCTCTCCCGGGGTGGGGAGAGGTTGTCGAATCAATAATCCTCGGGGAGCAAGACGCACGTCGAGGCGCGATCCGCCTCAGTGATGAGCCAGAACTTGACTCCCCGGGCGGATTGATAAACCGACAGGAGACGACGGCCCTGCTGGAGGGACAACTCGTTCTCCTGGCGGTCGTGAGCATCCACGTCGCCCCAGTCGCCGGCCTGATGCCGCTGAATGCCCGTGAGGATGTCCTCCTGGGTTAACTGCGACAGGGCGTTGGGTGTGGCGACGATGTGGCCAAGCCGAAACTTGGCGATGGGCATGGCGGTCGCGCTCATAGGCGGTAATCCTCGAAGGTCGCGGCCAAGCCGTCCTCGTCGTCGCCCAGCATTTCCTCCAGGGCGGCTTTGGTTTGCAGCCGCTCGGGATCGGGCCGGGCGTCTTTGGGACAGCACGGGCAGCGAATGACATTGATCACGCCTTGACCGAATTCCCAACCCGCCGCCCGGAATTCCTCCCGGTAGCGGGGGTTGAGTTTCTCGGCGCGCGGCAACGACAGCCACGCTTCCGCTTCCTCCTGGCTGAGGCCGGTATCGAAGATGGCCTCGTGCCAGAGATGATAGACATCCCACGGCTCGCCGCAGGTGGTGCAATGAACGTCCATAGTGCCTCCTTTCAAGAAACGCACCGGTCGGCTCGCACGAATTCCCAGACTTCGTCCGGTGCGGACGTTGCGTCGGGAACGCGCGTTGTGCTTTCGACGGGGTTCTCCATCTTTTCGCCCGGGAGCGGTTGCACGTCACATGAGGGATCGGTGTTCAGGGAATCGGGGACAAACTCAGCTTTGGCGTTGTCCACCGGCAGTTCGTGGGCGCGATCAATGGCCTCGCTCACCGAACTGGCCTCCACATCCACCGAATCGCAAAGTGACCAATAGCGTTTGACTGCGTAGTTCATGCGAACTCCTTTCTGGTTGCCGAGTCTCGGCGGGGTTTGGGTTTCGTGGGTATGCGGGGGCTACGGTTGAACACCTCCGTTTCGGCATTGGCCGCGATCCGCACCAACTTGGGCCGCGGCTGAAAGCGGACGGGCTTGTCAAAGCGGGTCGTGAACTCACGAACTCGCGGATTGATCAGCACCACCGCTGCGCAGTCGGTCACGCGAATGACGCGGCCCAGCCGCTCGTCCACACGAATGACATCGTTGACGCGCAGCCGGAACGGATGGCGAAAGGGCCGCCAGAGCAAGGCGAACTCGCGTTGCTCCGGCAGGACGGCCAGATTTTCTCTCAAGATCAGTCCGCCCGCCCCAGCTTCCTGCGTCCGATGGTATTCCCGCCACACCGCCTGAAATGCGTCTTGCCAGGCGGCGTGTTCCGCGGGCTGTGCGCGTGGGTCATGCGGGTTGTCACCCGCGCTGACGGCAACGCAGAAGGTGCATCGGACTGAGATTTCGGGCGGCTTCATGGCAGGCCCTCCAGAATCTCCGCCAGATCTTCTGCGACCAGATGCTCCGGCTGCGTGCCGGGCTGATCGAACACGTGGACTTTGACGAAGCAGAACTTGGACAGGCGAAGCGCGATGTTCTCGCGACCGGCCTGGCCAGCTTCGTCCTCGTCCAGCATGACGATGACCTGACTGCCAGCGGTCGTGTGTTGCCGAAGCAATGCCTCCTGGCCGGGCGACATGGTGCAACCCATGAGGGCGACGACTTGACGCCAGCCGAGTTGGTGGAGCTTGATGGCGTCGAAGAAGCCTTCGACGATCACCAGCGGTTTGTCCGCCGGCTCTTTGGACGCCCGATCGAGGTTGAACAACTCCAATCCCTTCTTGAAGCCGGTCGGGAGCTTGTATTTGGGTGTGTCTTTGTCGGGCGGATCGCCCGGCCACCGGCCGGCATACGCCACGACTTCGCCCTGGGCGTTGTGGATGGGGATGACAATGCGCCCCACCATCAGGCCTTTCTCGCCGGTGAAATAACCGAGACCGAAATCAATGATCGTCTCTTGGCTGAGGCCGCGCGTCTCCGTGAGATACGGATGCTCGCGCTGCAACTTCTCCAGCCGGAACTTCAGGGGCGGATTCGGCGTATTGTCGTCCGGCTTGGCAGTGGGTTTTGGCTTCGGCGCGGGTTTGGCCGGCGTGTCGCCGGTTTCCTTCGGTTCATCCGCGGACGAACCGTTGGTCTTGACCTCGTCGAGGGCGATGTTGAACCACTCGCACGCCTTGAGCGCGGCGTCGTGGATCGAGACATCTTCCTTCTTGGCGATGAAGTCCAGGGCGTTGCCGCCGTGTTTGCATTCGCTGAAGCAGTTCCAGAGGTTCTTGTCGGTGTCCACACGGAACTGGCTGGGATTGCTGCCGCCGTGGATGGGGCACGGGCCGCTGAGGCGGCTGCCGGCGCGCTTGAAGGTGTCGAGCACGCCGTAGTGGGCGAGCACTTGTTCCAGGGTGAGCCGGGCGCGGATGGCCCGGAAATCAACGAACGGTTTCTTGGGCATGAGATACTCCTTTCCAAAGGGCTGCCGCGGTTCGGGAATCGAACCGCTTCCAAGGGGAATGATACCATGCTGCGGCGCCTCAGTGCGGTAGACACGGTGGATAAGTGCAGGACTTGGCGGACTGACGTCGATCTGAGCGGAAAGTGGAAAAGGAAGGCACACGGGACATCGGCAAAATAGCTATTGCCTGTGTTGGGAAAAGGAGGAAGATGACATCAGTTGCTTTTAACGGACAAGCGGTTTTCCGCGAACCGCAAGGTGATAACACACAACCTCGTGTCATTACGCGAAGCGGACACGGTAACCGTGACCATGTTATGAACGTCGCGCATTATTTCCCCACAAAGAAACTGTCGGGATACAACCGACGACCTGAAGTGTTCCTCTCGTCGTCGCAGCATCGGGAGCGAATGCCTAAGAATCAAGCGACCAAATTGAAGGAAGGTCTAAACCTGCTCGGCATCGCTGTCGTCTTCATGGCCGCGGGGCCTTTTACGGGAAATGCCGCATGCCCCGTGGTCTTTGACGCCTTGGATTCTCACGAATGGATCGGCGAGCCATGGGGGGCAGACGTCAGCGTCACCAACGTTACGTTTCTTGGGCGGCAGTGCCTACGCGCAGACGTCACGACAACGGATGGCAACTGGGCGTTGCTTCGCACCAAGCGCTTTCCCCTGGAGAATTGGGAATCACCGATCACGAGTCTGCGTGCCGATGTCCACATCACGGGCAGCAAAGCCAGTACGAAGCTGAAATTGGAGGTGAGAGGAGCAGACTTCGATACGGTGATTGCCAGCGCCAGCAGTCCTACGCTTCTCACCAACCAGTGGCAGACCGTGGCGTGGTCACTGCCGACTAGTGCCGACCTGTCAAAAGTCGGGGCGGTCTCAATTGTCGTGGACAGTATTCTAGGCTTCAAACCCACGATCCACATCGATGAGCTACGGCTGGTAACCGGCGGAGGTCAGGCGATCCTGTGGGATCGGATGGATGGGGCGCGCCTTTGGTTTCCTTTCGGCAATTGGTTCAACTGGGCCGACGTAACAGGTTTTCCAGGTTTGGAACCGATCTCTTCACTGGATGGGTCGCCGCCTAGCCCGGTAGCCAGCCTTCTTCTGGAGTGGGACTATTCGCAAAACCCGGACACGAATGCGATAACCGCCGAGATCGGCACCAACGGCAGTCACGATGATGTGGATCGACCAGGTTGGCTGGAGGCAGACTTCGTGGACGTGAATCGCCTGGGAGCGTGGGTGCGTGGATCAAGTACAGACGTAGCCC
>CAYJNU010000387.1:0-3649 GCA_964371005.1 uncultured Verrucomicrobiota bacterium
CGCACACCGGACAGGTCGGTGGGAGCGTGGGCGCGGGCTTCACGACCGTGGGCGGTTTCCAGTCCAGCAGCGCATGAATGCGGGCCCGTTTCTTCCGCGCGGCGGCACCCAGCCAACCATAATGCCGCACCACGTAAAGGGCTTCGCCTCACGTGGCAGGCGCGTTGAGAGTGTTTGGGCAGGACATGCTGGAGGAAGCGCCGCACGAACTCTTCCCTGCTTACCGTCCCATATTGCTCACCGCCCCATGTTCACAGGCTTGACCCGGCGACGGCAGTCTAGAAGAGTCATGGTGCAATTGAGCAACGCCCGCTCGATGAGTCGTTGAGGGCCAAGCCGTGCCGGGGCGGGAAAGCTGTTCCGCGATAACGCAAATGACGGACGCCGGCCATATCTGTCGTCGGCCAAGCGAGAGAGGAATTCAGATACATGATGGACAAGGTCCTAATCAGAAGTGAGACGAACGCCGATGTCAGCGCCATCGCCGAGGTCACGGTCGCCGCGTTCAAGACTCTGGCGATCAGCATTCATACAGAGCAATTCATCATTGCCGCACTGCGTGCGGCCCACGCGCTCACGGTCTCGCTCGTAGCAGAAGTGGATGGGCGAATCGTTGGACACATCGCCTTCTCGCCGGTCACGATTTCCGACGGTTCCCCGGACTGGTACGGACTTGGGCCTGTGTCGGTCTTGCCGGAGTGCCAGCGCAAAGGGATCGGCGGCGCGTTGATACAGGAAGGGATATCCCGCCTGAAGGACCTTGGCGCCCGGGGTTGCTGCCTCGTGGGGCATCCGGGGTACTACCGGCGCTTTGGGTTCCAGAATATCCGGGGGCTCGTTCATGAGGGAGTGCCGGAGGAGGTCTTTTTCACCTTGTCTTTGGATGGCCATATTCCGCACGGCATCGTTGAGTTTCACGAGGGATTTAACGCAGATGGCCAAGCGGGTGGGCGGGAGGCTTGCCCCGCCGGTCCCCACACCCCCTGACCTCAGGAGCTACATTCGGAAGGCTCGATCAGATTGGCGACGGCATCGGACTTTCGATCCCGCGCGCCGTAATGCACTGCGATCCTCGGCATCTTCCCGTCCGGCACGCGTTGTTCGCGCAACCATGCTTTGTCGAGCACGCTGGCCTTCGTTTAGAGTTTCGACTGAAACCGATAGCTTCCCGATTCCACTGCCAACACCACGGTCTCGCCTTCCTGGCGCAGGAGTTTCACACCCGCAACTTCGTTGATCGGCTTACCGCTCTCGGTCAGGCCCGCTGCAGATTTCGCCAGCACGTAAACGGTTGCGGTCGTGTTCGCCGGGATCGTGGTCTCCAACTCGAAGCGGTCCGCCGTCCGCCGCCAGTTGCTCACGATGCGGCCATGGATCGAGTCGTAGTGCGCGTTGACCCAGTGGATCGGCTCGCGCTCGGCATTGCTCCCCGGCGACGGCGGTGACGGACGGATGATGATTCTCCGATAGCCCGGGCCATCGGTATCAATGCCCGCAAGGCGGAAGAACATCCACTCGCACACCGCCCCAAATGAGTAATGCGCGAAGGAGTTCATCTCCGCGTTCTGCCTGCCGCCAAACCCTTTGTCTTTGGTGTAGCTGTTCCAGCGTTCCCAAATGGTTGTCGCCCCCTGCTGCACCTCGTAGCCCCAGGACGGGAACTTCTGACTTTGGAAGTGCTTGACCGCCAGGTCATGCTCGCCCACGTCCGAGAGCACCGGTAACAACGGGCGCGTCCCCAGGAAGCCGGTGGTCATGCCGGAGTTGTCGGCGGTTTCGCCGTTGCGCAGCTTGTCCGCCAAAATCCTGCCCGCTGGCTTCCGCAACTCGACCGGCAGGAGGTCCATGTAAAGCGCCAGCGCGTAGGCGGTCTGGGTGTTCACAGATAGCGAGCCGTCGGGCTTCATGTATTTCTTCGCAAAGGCCGCTTTGATGTTGTTGAATAATTCGCGGTAGTCGCCCGCCTCTTTCGTTTTGCCGATGGCTTGCGCCATGTCCGCCATCAGCTTCGCCGAGTAACCGAAATAGGCCGTGTCAATGTATTCGATGGGGGTTGGCTCGTTGATGTTGAGCCAGTCGCCCCAGCCGTTGCCGTGGTTGACGCCGAGGAAATCCCGGCTCGTCGCCTTGCGCCAGTCGAGGAAGCGCACCATGAACGGCCAGCACCGCTCGATGATGCGGGTGTCGCCGTAGGCCTGCCAGATCGTCCACGGACAAATCACGCCAGCATCACACCAAGCGGTGCCAAAATCCCAGCCGTGCTGGAACGGGTACGGCGCGTAGCCCGGGAACGTGCCGCTGGGCCGTTGGCTCTCCATCAACTCGCGCAGCCACTTGGTGTAAAACGCCGCCACGTCCGCATTGAAGGTCGCGGTCCGCACGTAAATCTGCGCGTCGCCTGTCCAGCCAAACCGCTCATCGCGTTGCGGACAATCCGTCGGCAGATCGAGGAAGTTGGCCCGCTGAGTCCAGACCACATTCTTGAAAAGCTGGTTGGGCACCGGATCGGAGCACTGGAAGCCGCTCGTTAACGGCGTGTCGCTGTGCAGGACGATGCCGGTAATGGCCCGCTCGTCCGGCTTGCCCGGATAACCGGTGACTTCAACGTATTGAAAACCGTGGAAGGTGAACCGCGGCGACCACATCTCGCCCTTGGGATCGCCGCGCAGCACGTAATGGTCAATTGCACGGGCCTTGCGCAGGTTCTCGATCATCAACGTGCCGTCCGGATGCAACATCTCACCGTGTCGGAGTTGGACCACCGTACCCGCCGGGCCTTTGACCTTGAGCCGGACCACCCCGGCGAAGTTCTGGCCGAGATTGAAGATGTAAACGCCATTGGTCGGCGAGGTGATGGCGATGGGTTTGATCTCCTCGATGGCACGCACCGGCAGGCCGGGGAAAACCTCAAGCTTAGGCGGGCGCTTGAAGGCGAGATCCACGGGGTGGCCTTTGATCTCCACCTTCCCGTCCGGCTGGTCGGCGTTTTGGAATTCGTAGAAGGTCGCCGGCACATTGCCTTCCTCTTTTGCGGGGATGGCAGGCTCCCACTTGCGGTCGTCGAAGCCCGGCTTCGCCCATCCTGGTTGCTCCTTGCGAGCGTCATAAAACTCGCCCATCAGGAAATCGGCTTCCTGGAGGGGGCCGTCCCCGGTGGTCTTCCAGGATTTGTCCGTGACCAGCGTCTCACGCGTGCCGTCGGCATATTCGATCTCGAGCTGCGCCATGACCGAGGGGGTCTTGCCGTAGGTGTAGCGCCCGATCTTTTCCGTACCGATACCTGTCAGCAGCCCGAAGCCGATGTAGCCCGAATACCAGCCGTCGGCCAACCACGCGCCCATCGCGTTGCGGCCCTTCTTCACGAGCGGAGTCACATCGTAAGTCCAGTAGTAGGCTCGCTCGTGATAATCCGTCCAACCGGGCGCGAACTTGGCGTCACCCACGCGTTGACCGTTCACGTAAAGCTCGTAAATACCAAGCGCCGTGGCATACACGGTCGCGCGCCGAATCTTCTTCGCCGCAGAGAACTCCTTGCGATACTGCCGCGCCGGCGGGAGGAAGAGAGTCTTCGGGTCTTTGTGAACGGGAGTCGTGTCGCGATAACTGATGTAATCGGCCTGCCAGTCCGACGATTCCAGCAACCCCATGG
>CAYJNU010000387.1:3659-8001 GCA_964371005.1 uncultured Verrucomicrobiota bacterium
ACCCCATGGTCCACGACGCGGCTTCACTCCAAGCTGGCTTGCCGTCCTTGCCCCAAACCCGAACCTTCCAGAAACATTGTTGGCGTGACCCGAGCGGCCTGCCGGCATAGACCACGTTCACCGTCTGGTCGCTCGTCAGCTTGCCGCTGTTCCACAGATCGCCGGTGTCCTTGCGGAGCAACGCCTCGCTACTGGCGACCAAGACCTGATAGGCCGTCTGCCGCTGACCGCGCTCGGGCGATTCCACGCGCCAGGTCAGCCGCGGTCGGGTCTCATCCAGGCCCAACGGGTTGGCGCGGTATTCGCAGCGCAAGGCAACGGGCTGAAGCGCAGCTTGGGCGAGGCTGACGGAAGCCAGGAGGGCGATGGAGGCGAAGTGGCGGAGCGTCATGTGTGGTTGCATAAAATCGCCGCCATTGTGCGGAAACGCAGCCGGCGGGCAACACTGCGTTTCCGCGAATCGACCGGCACGTGGGAAATCGAGGAACACGGGCGTTCGCAGACGTGGCCATCGCGAGACCCGGCGCTCCAGGAATCAGCCGCAGCGAGGACGCAGGAGTCAGGAGTGACTCTCATCGGGTTACCGGCCGCAGAAAAGAGCGGCAATTCGTCAACTCATCCATATACTCCGGCGCATGATTCGGTTCATGCAGTCGTCACGGCGCAGCCAAGGGCTTTCCGCGGGCGTCTTGCCACTGATTCTTGCTGCCACCGTTGGGATTCCGCGAACCTCACTGTCCCAACCCGTCACCGAGCCGCTGGGACCATCCAGCCGGCGCACGCCCATTGCCATTTCGGAAATCATGTACAAACCGGCGCCGCGATCGGATGGGCTGAACACGGAGTTCATCGAACTCTACAACTCGAACCCTTGGCCCGAAGACATTAGCAGCTTCAGGCTGGCTGGGCGGGTGGAGTTCACTTTTCCTCCGGCGACGTCTATCTCCAGCAACGGTTTCGTCGTGGTGGCGGGGTCGCCGGCTGACCTGCAAACGGTGTATGGGCTCTCGAACGTGTTCGGCCCCTACACCAACGGCCTCAAAACCAGCGGCACGCTCCGCTTGCATGATGAACAGGGCTCCACGCTCCTGGGAGTCGCCTACAACGACAAATTGCCCTGGGCGATGGGCGCCGACGGCACCGGCCATTCCATCGTCCTGGCACGCGCTTCCTACGGCGAACGCGACAGCCGCGCCTGGGAACGCAGCGATCGCGTGGGCGGCACGCCGGGCAGCGCGGACTCCTTTCCCGCCGACCCATTGCGGTCGGTCATGCTGAACGAAATACTCGCGCACACGGACCCGCCTGCGCCGGATGCCATTGAGCTGTACAACCACAGCAAGGTCGGATTGGATCTGTCAGGTTGCACGTTGAGTGATGATCCGTACACGAACAAGTTCGTCGTTCCTCCTGGCCGGACGATTGCACCTCGGGGGTATGTTCGGTTCACCGAAACCGAACTGGGCTTCGCTCTGGATGCAGCGGGAGAAACCGTCTATCTCAAGAATCCCGATGACACCTGCGTGCTCGACGCGCTGCGTTTCGAGGCGCAGGAAAACGGAGTCGCGTACGGACGCTATCCCGATGGGGCGACGGAGTGGTATCGCCTCAGCGGAACCACGCTGGGCAGCGCGAACGTGTCACCGTTGGTGAGTCCGGTCGGCTTCAACGAGATCATGTATCATCCGCTTTCTGAGAACGACGATGACCAGTACGTGGAGCTGTTCAATCGCGGGCCCAACACCGTCAACCTGTCCGGCTGGAAACTTGTGGACGGCATCAGCTTTACCTTCCCCACGAACACCCTCCTGTCGCCCAAAAGCTATCTGGTGGTGGCGCGCGCTGCCGCCCGGCTCATGACGAACTACCCGCAGCTCAACCCAACCAACCTCGTGGGGAACTTCAGCGGGCGGCTTTCCGGCTCGGGCGAACGCCTGGCGCTGGCGATGCCGGACACCCTCGTCAACACCAACGCGCTCGGCTTGGTCGTCACCAACCTTGTGGACATCGTGGTGGATGAGGTGACCTATGGCACGGGCGGACGGTGGGGCCGCTGGTCGGATGGCGGCGGTAGCAGTCTGGAATTGGTGGATCCCCGTGCCGACAAACGACTGGCCGCCAACTGGGCGGATAGCGACGAAACCGCCAAAGCCCCTTGGGCCACCATCGCAACGACTGCGGTCATCGACAACGGCACGACCACCATGTCGCCGGTGCAACTCGGATTGCTGGACGCCGGCGAGTGCCTGGTGGATGACGTGGAGGTGCAAAACGCCACTGGCCTCAATTGCGTCGGTAACGGCGGCTTTGAGAACGGCATGACCTCCTTGTCTTTCATCGGCAATCATTCCCGATCCAGCCTGGAAGCCAACGCCGGATTTGCGGGCAGTGTCGCGTTGCACCTGCGCACCGCCGACGAAGTCCAAATCGGCCCCAACGGCGTCTCCATAACTTTGACCAGCACCAGCGGTCTGTCATCCGGCAGGACCGCCACCCTGCGCTTCAAGGCCCGCTGGTTGCGCGGCTGCCCCGAACCGTTACTGCGGTTCTGGGGGTGTTCGCTCGAAGCCACCGGCCGTTTGCCCGTGCCGGCGAATCTTGGAACGCCCGGTTTGCCCAACAGCCAGGCTACCACCAACACCGGCCCCGCCATCTATCAGGTGCGCCATGATCCGACCGTTCCCGCCGCCGATGAACCAGTCGTGGTCACCGCACGGGTTTCGGATCCGGACGGACTTGCTTCGCTCACGCTGCAATACCGCTTCGATCCGTTGACCAGCGTCACCAACCTGACCATGAACGATACCGGGGTGGGTGGGGATTTGGTCGCTGGCGACGGCATCTTCAGCGCCACGCTCCCAGGCCGGCCAACCAACGCGATCGCCTTCATCTTGTTGGCGACGGATACCAGCGGAGTGACCAGCCGCTTCCCGGAACTGGCCCAGGACAGCGCTCCCGTGCGGGAATGTGCGGTGTTCTTTGGCGAGCCAACCCCAACCAATCTGTTTGGCACCTACCATTTGTGGCTGACCCAGACCAATGTGAACCGCTGGAAGGCGTTGCCGATCATGAGCAATGAGGACATCGATGGCACGCTGGTCTATAACAACCGCGTCATCTACAACATGGGCGGCCGCTACGCGGGCGGACCATGGCACCAAAACTATGATTCGCCTGCCGGCTATCGTGCCTGTCATTACATTTGGTCCATGCCCAAGGACGACCTTCTGTTGGGCACCACCTCCTTTAATCAGATGCACTGGCCCGGCAATGACATCCAACATTACGACACCATCAACACCATGTACGACGATGCCACCCTGCAACGGGAACAAGCCGCCTACATGTTCCTGCGGGCGGTCGGCGTGCCCTGGAGTTACCGCCGCTTTGTCGCCGTCTATGTCAACGGCGTCCGCCGCGGCATGCTGATGGAAGATGCATTCCGCCCCACACCAGCCGCCGTCAAGGACGCGTATTTTCCCGACGACACCGGCGGACAACTCTACCGGCTCCAGCGCTGGTATCAGCAGGGGACATCTCCCTCCCCATTCGAAGAGTGCAAGCTGCGGAAATACACGACCACGGGAAGCGCTTGGAAGCCTGCGCGATACCGCCCCAACTGGGCGTTGCGAAAGTCGCCCGGCTCGTTGAGCGACTTTACCAACGTCTATGCGTTGGTTACCGCCGCCAACGCCCACAACCAGCCCGACTACGTGAACTTGCTTGAGGACGTGGCCGACATGGAGAACTGGATGCGGACGTCCGCGGCCAACCAAGCCGCCGGGAACTGGGATTGCTTTGGCTCCCGCACCGGCCAGAACGCCGATGGCTGGGTCAGCGATCAGCATCGGTGGACACTGTTTACCATTGACCTCAGCATCTGCCTCGACAATCCGCTTTCCGGTGTAAGTCTGTTCTCCATGTCGGATTTCGCCTGGCAGCAGATCATTGGCACGCCCAAGTTCCGCCGGATGTATTGCCGGGCGCTCAATGAACTTGTCAACGGGGTCATGCAGCCGGAGGTGATCCATCGGGTGTTAGATGCCAAGTATGCCGCGTTCCGTGCCGCAGGATTGAACCCCTCAGCCCCCACCTCCACGAAATCCTGGATCGCCAACCAACGCGCCACCATCATCTCGCAACTGGCCAGCCTCAACGCCACCCCCTTCTCGGTGGCCAGCACCACGCTCACCGCTTCCTCCAACGCCGCAACCCTCAGCGGCACGGCTCCGGTGGATGTCGTTTCCCTGAGCATCAACGGTGCGATCTTCACTCCCACCTGGACCAACGTCACCGGCTGGTCACTCCTCGTGCCTGCGGTGGCCGGCACCGACTCCTGGAC
>CAYJNU010000388.1:0-849 GCA_964371005.1 uncultured Verrucomicrobiota bacterium
GTCCGAGGCCTGTCCCACGCCGAGAAGACAAGGCTTTGGTCGTGAAGAACGGCTCGAAGATGCGCGGGAGGTTTTCCGGCGTGATGCCGCAACCGGAGTCGCTCACCGACACCGAGACGTAAACCGCGGCCTCGGCTGGCTTGAGAAAAAGGTCCGCAGGCAGCTTCTCCAGATGGTCGGTGCGGAGCAGCACGTGCTTCCGTTCCTGCATGGATTCGGCAGCGTTGAAGATGAAGTTCAGCAGAACCTGCTGGACCAGATCCTTCGCAACCGGAACCAGCGGGAGCACGGGCGCGCGTTCGAAGTGGACCTCGACATCGCGCAGGAAACGGTCGCCCAGCAAGGTGATGGTGCTGTCCACGACGGCGTTCAAATCGCACGGCTCCGTGGTCCCGTCTGAGCTGCGGCTGAAGCCCAGCATGGCTTGCACAATGCCGGCGCCCTGTTCGACCACGGTCTTGATGCGGTCCAGGCGCGTCTGAATCTTCGCCGGGTTGTCGAGGTTGTCTTCGATGATCTGTGCCGAGCCTTTGACGATCGAGAGGATGTTGTTGAAATCATGGGCGATGCCCGCGGCGAGCGTGCCGAGGGCGTTCATTTTCTGGCTATGCACCAACTCGCGGCTGGCAATGGCCAACTCATTGGTGCGTTCGGCTACTTTGCGTTCCACTTCGGCGTAACTGCGGCGGAGGCGCAGGTGGCGGTTGAACGCGAGGGCCGCGAAGAACAGGGCCACCGCCGCGCCGAACGTCGCGATCGCCACCAGCCGCGTTTCCTTGAACCAAGGCAGCGCGACCAGAAAGGCGAGCTGGGCGGGTTTCGATTCGATGTTGCCATTGCGATCCATCG
>CAYJNU010000388.1:859-7972 GCA_964371005.1 uncultured Verrucomicrobiota bacterium
TTGTGTTTGCCCGCCGCCAGGTCCGCGAGCGTCACGGTGCTCGACTCCTGGAACGGCGACCAATCATGATCGTCGAGGCGGTGGGAATAGAGCAGGCGGCGGCGAGGCGTGAATTTCCACTTGTCCTGGGCGTTGAACGAGAGGGTGAGGGAGCCGCCTTCGGGGATGCGTCGTTCGGAAGGCGCCAGGATTTCCGTCCGGGGCGGGTCAAGGTCCGCTTCCGGATGATGGAGACTCAATCCCTGGCTCGTGCCCACCCAGAGCCGACCTCGGCGGTCCTCGCAAATGCCGCGGATCACGGCACCCGGCAAACCTTCCTCGATACCGCTCTCAATCCAACCGGCCGTCGTGAAACGATGCAGCCCGCTGTTCGAAGACACCCAGAGGCTGTCATCTCGGCTGCGGGCAAGATCGTTGATGTGATCGAATCCCACGCGAACCAGCGTCCAGTTGCGCCCGTCGAAGGCCCACAGTCGGTCCGTTGTGGCGCACCAGATCCGACCGTCCGTCGCCTCGGCAAAGAACAGTGCCGCCTCAGGCGCTGTTTGACTGGTCGCGAGAAAGGTCTTCCATTGGCTGCTGCGGTAACAGGCGACGCCGAGTTCACCGCTCAGCCACAGGTCGCCATTCCGGGCCTGGAACGCGGCCAACAGCGCGCCGCCCAACGGAGAAGTGGCCTGGGTGCTCTGCAGCGGACTGAAACGATCGCCATCGTACGTTTCGAGGCGGTGTTCCGACTCGCCCCCGTTTGGGTTGGAACGTTGGACACAGGCGAGGCCATCGCTGAGCAATCCGAGAAACCGGATTTGAGTGTCACCGCCTTCCGGGGAGGCCGGCACCACGTCGCCACTGGCTGGACGAAACCGGAGTAACTGGTCATCGGTGACGAGGAGCAGCGTGCCGTTCGCGAGCGGAACTAAGGCGCGGGTAGCCAGCAGCGAGCGTCGCGCAGAATCCGGCAGGGGCACAATTCGGTGCTCTGCCTCACGCAACGTGTGCAGTTCGCCGCCTGATACAAACCAAAGTCGGCCCTCGGCATCTTCGGCAACGCCATGTCCGGGGCCGCGCAGATTCCGCAGGGCGACGGGCACTTGCCAGACGAGCGGCGAGTAACGGAACAGGCCATCCGAGGTGGCCAGCCAAAAGGCACCGCCCGCTTCAGTAGCCATGTCCCAAAACCTGCGTGCGGCGATCTCCTCGTCCGCCGCGAACTCGGCCTGATCTTCGTGACGGGAGAGCAACGCCGTGGCCGTGGCCGCCCAGAGCGTCGGGCTGGAGCTCATCCACGCGAAACGGAAGCGCTCCGCTCCCGCGGCTTGAAGAGTCCAGCGCTGGCCGTCGAAGTGGGCCACCACCGGAGCGTGATCGTTGGCGGATTCGGCGAGCGCGGTCACGCCGCCGGCTTCGTCTTCGCGCGGTTCGACGAGGTTCTGGGCAGATTGCGCCTCGGGGATTTCATGCTCCTGCCATTCGCTGTCGGCCTTGAGGTTGCGCGCCGGGGTGGGCAACTTGGCCACCCCGCGCATTCCGCTGAGCCACAACCCGCCATCGTGCGCCGGAGTGAGGCCAAGAAACGCGCCCAGCCTCGTCTGTCTGGCCAACCGCAAGACTTCGGTGTGAACGTGGTCGGGGTCCTCAGCGTTGAGCGCCGCCAGCCGATCCCGCAACAGAAACAACACGCGGCCCTGCCGCACGACAAAGAGCGGCACGCCTTGTGGCGAAGCGGAGGCCGAGGACCTGGTTTCGGCGGCGATCTCCGGGATCGGATGATAAACCCACGAATCCTCCTTGAACTCGTACAAGCCTTCCGGAGCGGCTGCCCAAAGCTGACCTGCAGGGCTTTCGTAACAACGCCCCCGGAGGGTGGGTGGCGCCGGCATGACATTGACGGTGTAGCCATCGAGCCGGGTGACAGCCGCCGCATTGAGGTGCCGGGCCAGGACCGTCCCTTGCGGACTCACCGTAACGGAGGAACACGCCGGTTCGGGGAGCCCATCGGCCATCTTGTAGGCTCGCCAGGGCGACGCAGATTGTCCCCAGCCGGTTTGCGCCAATGCGGCGAGCGCGGCGACGCAAAGCCAAAGCCGTCCTTTCAGCGTCATGGTGATGTACAGGTTTTGTGCTGCGTGAGGATTATTCCGCCGGGGGGCAGACTGTGCAACCAAAAGCACAGAGTGTGCGGCGAAACGCACAGTGCCCGGCGGGCATGGTCTGGGGTAGAAATGTTGGCAACAACGCCCGCGGTGGCAACGTCCAGAACAAATCGAAACAGCGTATGAACTCCCGAAAGCGCCTGGCAGAGAGTGCCTGCATCATCGCTCCTGGCCTTCCGAGGAGCACGGTACACTGCGCGTGGGAACCGACAAAAGGTTGGGAACCTGAAATCCAGCAGGTCGAAAACTTGCGCCCCATCCGCCTGCGCGTGAAGCCGGGCAAGCCATCCGGGATGACCGGACTTCGCCTCGGCATTCTCCTTTTGAGTCTCTTCGCACTCGCGTCCGGATCTGCCGCCGGATTGGTGACCGCGCTTAGAGAGAACTGCGATGGGCAGATTCACGGCCCACGCAAGGTCGTGGACACGAACAACACCATCGCGAAGCCGACCCATGCGCTGCCTCTGCGCTGCGACGACCCCGGGGCGGCTTGGTGCGAGCGCCAGAAGCTGCCAACCATTTCGCGCGATTCTACGGGATGAAGAAACGGGAAAAAGCAAACGAGTCATCTTAATGAGCCGGACGCCAAGAGGTGCAGACACGCGGTCCGCAGGTTGGAAAACCTGTGGGCCGCGGCCTGCTGGCAGTGCCGCATCTGCTTTCACGCTGGTTGAGCTCCTCGTGGTCCTCGCCATTGTCGCAATTCTTGCAGGCTTGTTGTTACCCGCCTTGACCGCCGCCAAAACCAAGAGTCTCCGCATCTCCTGTCTGAACAACCTGAAGCAACTCGCGCTTTGTTCCCAAATGTATGCCACGGACAATGACGGCAACTTGGTCAAGAATGTGCCGCTCACTGTGGCGTCGAACACCTGGATCGCCGGCAGCCTGAAGAACGCTAGCGACGCCACCAACACCGCGCTGATCCGCCAGGGAAAGCTCTTCTCCTACGCCAGCCAGGCGAGCGTCTATCGTTGCCCGGCCGATCGGTCTCAGGCAGGCGGGGTAGCGCGGGTTCGCAGCTACTCGATGAACGGCTGGATGGGCAGCCGCTGCATGGCAAGCCAGGGCCGCAAGGGAGGCTTCCGAACGTTCGCGAGAGACAACGAACTGGTGGCCTCGCGACCGGCAGCGTTGTGGGTGATCGCAGACGAACATCCGGCCAGTATTGACGACGCTTGGTTTCTCGTGACGATGGACGACAGCCAGCCTTTTGCCAGTTGTCCGGCCACCCGGCACGACCGGGGCTATGGGCTCAACTTCGCTGATGGACACGCAGAAGTGTATCACCTCCGAGACCCGGCGAGTCACGCGCTCGAAACGGGCGGCGACCCACGCCAGGTTTCTGCTCAGAACGCGGACTGGCTCCGGCTCAAAGAAGTCACCACGACACCGTGAGGCGCAAACCCAGTTCGGACGGCGACGTCACAGACGGGGAAACCAAAGGCCGCGGACTCGCGAACGCGGCCAGCTTGCTGGGTTTGCAGGTCGGGGCCTACGCCCGTTTTGCATACGGCAGTTTCCAAGGCTTGCGGTATTTCACGCCGACCAGTTTGTCGGAGTCAGTGTGGTTGGTGATCTTCTCCTTCACCGGGTCCCACGTGATCTTCTGCCCGGTTCGATAGGCGATGTTGCCGAGATGCGCCACGCTCGATACGTGATGGCCGATCTCGACATCAAGCACCGGCTTCTGCCGCGATTTCATGCAATCGAGGAAGTTCCGGATGTGTTGCGGATGAGGCGCGCCGCTGGGCTTCACCTGCTTGGGCTCCAGATTGGCCGGGCGTTTCTCCGGAACGATCTCATAGCCGTCGCTGTTCAGGAAAATCGTGCCTTCCGTGCCGGACCACGAGACGCCCCAGGAACGTCCGTTCAGGCCCACGCCCATGCCACTCTTGTGTTCCCACACGAGCATGTAGCTGGGAAACTCATACACGGCGAGTTGCGAATCAGGGGTCTCGCGCATGTCATCCTGCACGTAGATGCCGCCACTGGAACAGACTGTCTTGGGGGCTTCGAGGCCCGTTCCCATGAGACACATGTTGATCAAGTGAACGCCCCAGTCGGTCATTAAACCGCCGGCGTAATCCCAGAACCAGCGGAAGTTGTAATGGCAACGGTTCTTGTTGTAGGGGCGCTTCGGGGCGGGCCCGAGCCAGAGATCGTAATCCAAACCCGCGGGCGGCGCGGCGTCGGCAGGCCGCCCCATCGTGGGCTGCCAATCGAGCCACGCCCAACCGCGAATCATGCTGACCTTGCCCAGCTTGCCGGACTTGACAAACTCGGCAGCCTCGATGATGTGGTTGCAGCTTCGCCACTGCGACCCCATCTGCACGACGCGGTTGTATTTCCGGGCGGCCGTGACCATGGCGCGGCCTTCGTCAATCGTGGTAGCCAGCGGCTTCTCGACATACACATCCTTGCCGGCCTGGCAGGCGAGCACGGTCGGCAGCGCGTGCCAGTGATCCGGCGTGCCGACGATCACCGCGTCCAGGTCTTTGCGCTCGAGGACGCGGCGGAAATCTCTTTCAGTGCTGGGAGCCTTCCGGCCCTTCGCGGTGCAAGCCTTCACGCCGCCGGTGAGGTGGGTGTCATCAACGTCACACACGACCGGGCAATCAATTTCCGGATTGGCGAGAAAGAAGCCGAGATCGCGACAACCCTGGCCGCCGCAACCAATCAGGGCGATGCGAATCCGATCGTTCGCACCGGCTTGGCCAGCCGTGCGGATCAGAGGCCCCGCGAACGCGAGCGCGCCGGTGGCGAGCGTGGATCGGCGAAGGAATGTGCGACGGGTCAACGAGTTCATGATCAACGGTTGGTGGTTTCGCGGCCGCCCGCGCTCAAGCAAGGCTTTGGCTTGGTCGTTCCGCTTTGGACTTTCGGCGGTTCTGATGAAGGGGTCAGGAGTTGGGCCTTCTTGAGCAGGCGGCAGAACTCCTTCTTGCTCGCGCAATGGATCGTGCCCTCTTTGCTGGTGGGATGGATCATGGACTTGTAGCCCACTTCGAGCCGTTCCAGTCGCACAATGCGGATATACTCACTGCCCTGTTTCCAAAGCTGACCTTGGCGCAATTTCATGGTCCATCCGGTACCTATCCAACACGAGTCCGGGGTCTCACGTAGCGAAAGGAGGCCGAGGATCTGCCTCTCCTGATTGTCGCATCAGGAGAGACACAAGCCAGCGGATGGCTACTTCTTCGTGATGGCGTTCCGCTTGGCAGCCACGGCCTGCTTCTTCGCCTCGGCGACGCTGCTGACCTTGACCTGCTTTTGTTTGGACTGCTTCTGGTTCGATTTCGGGGATTTATCGCCCATGATCTTATTTTGGTTTTTTGGTTTCACTCGCCGGGGCATATTCGTTTCGCCGCCAGCGTGCCCAACATCCATGATTCAGCAGTCGGAGTCCACCGAGAAAGCGCGGTTCCGGCTTACGTTCACGGCGAGATGACGCGGTAGAAAAGGCTGGCGGCGCTCGGAGCAATCGGGTCCACCAACGTTGTCGTTCCAGATGCGTTGGTGTAAATCCGGTAGTCCGACCACGCGGAGGACAGCGTGGAAGTTTGCAGGTGATAGCGACGTCCCATTTCGCCTGAGATAGAGAGCTCGATCGCGTTGGAGTTCGCGGGACGCCTGGCCGAAAGGATGGGCGTTGCCACCGGTTCGGACTGGTAAATCCCGTCTGAGCCGACGGCGACGAAAGTCCCGTTGCCGAACGCCACGCTGCTCATGCTCAGCCCTGCTAACACTGGTCGCTTGTTCCATGTCTGACAGTCGGTCGTCGTGAGAAGTCCGTCGCGACGCCAGTAACGCGCGATGACGAACGTGCCGTTTCCATACGCAACGTCATTCCCAGCATCATAGGGAGGGGAGAAATTCCAGCCGACATAGAACCAACTCAGGCCCAAGTCAGTTGACATCATCGGCTCGTTTTCCCAACCGACCAGCAGGAAGCGCTCGCCACCATACACGATCCCGCTCACGAATTGGTAGGGGTTACTGACATTCCGCCATGTCGTGCCGTTGCTGCTCCGCCAGAGTGCAAAGAAGGGTTCGCACCCGTGCGTGCTGCCGGCAACGAACGCTCCTCCGGATGCAGCTATGCATCTTGTTTGTGTTTCGTACATGTTGCAGAAGCTGTTTGTGAAGTTAACAGGAGTCCATGCAACGCCATCCAGCGACCTCAGAACATCCGGCTCCTGCTCACGTTTGCGGGTGGCAACAGCAACAAACGTGGCGGGCCAAGAACTGGCGGCCACGTCGTTCAAGTCGCAGGTGTTGGTGGTGACCACTTGAGTCCAGTTCGTACCATCGTAAGACTTCAGAATCGTCGCTCCACCGCCAACCGCAACGAACAGCCTGTCGAGAAACAGCGGGGGTGTCGCCGATACTTTCCCGTAAGCAACACCTCGCAGACTGGCGGTCGTGCCTGTATTACGGAGAATCCAATTTTTCCCATCCTCTGACGTCGCGAGCTGCCCATTGGCGCCGAGGCCGATGAACATCCCGCCCACAAATCGCACGCGGCTGAGTTGTCGGGTGTCACGGAAATACCAGTGGTCCAGCGCGTCCTCCGACCACGCAGGGGATGCCAAGAGACACAAAACCCCGAAGCAGAAGATCGCACGCTTTGAATTGCAGAGTCCCATAGCTACCTCAAATCTGGAGCGACTTTCTCTCCAAAGCCGTCAATCTGTCAACGTTTTTTTGGTTTTGGTTCTAAAAGTGTTGGTTTCTTTTTGCGGACATCCGGCTTTGCTTCCTTGCCTGCCGCGCCTATGCTCGCCGGTTGATTTGATCGAGCAATTCCCGGTTTATGGCAGAGAAATTCATCCGGATCGGTGGCGCGCGTGAGCACAATCTCAAGAACCTCACGCTCGATATCCCGCGCGACAAGCTGGTGGTCATCACCGGCTTGAGCGGCAGCGGGAAGTCGTCGCTCGCGTTCGACACGATCTACGCC
>CAYJNU010000389.1:0-7931 GCA_964371005.1 uncultured Verrucomicrobiota bacterium
GTTCCACCCCTATCACGTTGATCTCGCTTCTTCGCCTGAGTATCGAACTCTCATCACCGGTGTGGCCATCGAGCCAGCCGCTCAACCTCGCCCCGGGGAGGAGATGGCCATCCGGTCCATCGTGCTCTCTTCAGCGCGGAAATGAGCTCTGCCGGGCCTTGAGAGGATTTTCTCGGAGGACAGCAACTCCCCATCACGGCTCATCAAGGATGATCCCACGTTCCGGTGTGCCGCCGGGGAAGTCCGCCCAGAAGGTCTCGCGAAATCCAGGTGGGTTGAATTCCCAATGCCACGGTTCGTTCTGGTAGGGATACCAGCCGAATTCCTCGCCGCGCAGGAGCAGCCACTTGTGCACGGGCGATTCGCGCATGCGCACCAGTTCCGACATGGGACGGGTGGAGAGTCCTTTGAACTTGATCTGGTCGCGATGGCTCATTTCGAAATCGATCGCGAGGCCGAGCGAGTGTGCGGAGAAGCTGGCGACGGCGTTTTCATTGCCCGCTCGTGCTGCGTTCGCCTGGGCCACCTGCGGGTCACGGTGCCCCGAAAGAATCACCAGGTCCACGCCCTCGGCTTTGGCCTGCTGGCGCATCCGGACAAACGACTCCAACGCGTGGCGGTTGAGCTTCCACCGCTCCTGACCGGGAACGGAAACCCACTGGTTGGTCACGTAATGCCAAACCGCTTCGTTTGTCTCCTCGCGCAGAACCACCGCCTCGCGCGAGCGATTGGCCCGGCGTTCGGACCGCACCAGGTCAAGCGCATCAACCATGACATCGGCGGACTGTTCGTTGGGTCCTTTAGGGCCGCCAGGGGAATCATCCGCTTGCCAGTTGAAGTCCCGAAAATGGCGGCTCAACTCAGAACCGAGGATGTCGAGCCCTGAAGTCTTCGGATCGTGGATGAACTTGAGTTCGAGAACGCGAAGCAGCGTGAGCCTGGATGCGCGGGTGTCCTGTGCCAGCGCTTGTTTGAAGGCGGCATCAACTTCCGCGTCGTGGTCACGGTCCTTGAGCGTCGCCCAAATGTAATTCGGCGGTAGGCGCGAGACGCCGGTTTCCGCCAGTCTGGCCGTTGCCTCAATCAGGCTCATGGGTGACGCATCGCTATCACACCACGGGCACGAACACCGTCACGCTGACGGTCGTCACCACGAACGGTGTCTTCAAGTCCGTCCAACACGACGTCACGGTGATCGGGCTGGCCATCCAATGGGAACGGTGGTTCGGAAGCAACTGGCAGGACATGGGCAACTCCTTCGTCGAGGCACGCGATGGTGGGTTCATCATCGCCGGCGCCAAGGACAGCAGCTATGTGGACCAGAATCACCTGTGGCTGTTCAAGACCGACCGGCGCGGGCACGTGGTTTGGGAGAAGTCCTACGACGGGCTGTTCTTGGGCAACGAAGTCGCGGCGCTGCGGCGACGGACACGATCTGAATTCACTGCCACCACACGAGCCGGTAGAATCGTTGCGGCGCGCTTCCCGCCGTCGCATCCACTACCGAAGCGCTTGTCCCGTTGACGATCACGCTGGCCCCGAGATCGTGCCAGCCGGAGTCGTACAAGGAGTCTTTGTATTGCACGCGGCTGGGGAGGATTGGCGTGGCGGGCCAAGCCAGAATCGTCTGGCCACCCACGAACGCAACGCTGACCTTCGGTGCGCCCAAATCCAATTCCGCAGCGAAGACATCCAAGTCTGCATTGGCGTCCCCGACGATCAGATCGTTCGCGATGCTGGTGAAGGCAATGCAATTCGCGCCACTCGCCATGGCGAAGCCCAGCGACATGCCACTGGCCGTGGCGGCATCGGAATGGCGGTGCGTAATCGCAGTCGTCTGTCCGGTGATGCGGTCGTGCTGGAAGAGATCGCTTGTGGCGTTATTGTCGTCAGACACCAAGTCACCGGCGAAGCTGCGGAAGACAACGAGACGACCATCGGCAGTTAGGCACGGTTGGTAGGAACGGTCATTGCCCGCGATGGAGCCACCGGGTCGGGCGCTGATCAGCGTGAGGTTCTGCGTCGTAAGATCGCACACGAAGACGTCATCCGTGTTGTTGGTGTCGGTGCCAACCAACGGGCTTCGACTGACGAATGCGGCATAACGACCGTCCGCATTCAGCGATACGCACTGGCTGGATGGCGTGCCGAGGTCGATGCCGACAGTGGTGTTGGTGCCATGGATCAAATCCGCCACCAAGAGGACGTATGAAGAACCGACCCTGCCCACGATCGCAAGCAGCCGGCTATTGCCGCTGAACGCCAGGTCGGAGATGCTGTTCAAGGTGATCGCCGTGGTAGCGCCAGTCTGGAGGTTTTTCACCCGAACGGCAGCAGTCGCGGTGTAGCTCTGGAAAGCGACGTAGTTGCCGTCCGGACTCACGAGCGGTGAGGAGTGTGAGGGAGAGAATGAGTCGCCCGGGAAATTGGTGCTGGCAAGGATCGTGGTGCCCGCCTCCAGGTCACGCACAAAGACGTCGTAGCTGAAGGAGTCCGCGTCGTTTGGAGCCAGGTTGTTTGCGGGGCTTTGAAAGGCGACCCAATGTCCCTCGGCGCTGATCGAGGGCGCCTCAGAGAGGCGGTTGGCGCTCCAGCCGTTTGTGGCGACACTGACCAGCGTGGTCACGCCCGCAAGGATGTCGCGGACGAAGACATCGGTCAGCCGATTGGTGTCGTTTGACACGAGGTCTTCGGCGTCGCTCAAGAAAACCACGTAGCGCCCGGCGGCGCTGAGAGACGCCTCGGAGGAGTAACCGTCGCCCGCACCCGTGCCAAAGCGATTGACGCTGACCAACGTGGTCGTCCCGGTCTGGCGGTCACGGAGGTATATCTGCTTCAGTTCGTTTGTCGTAGTGCCGGGGGCGAGATCGGTGGCGGTACTCGCGAACACGACATATCGGCCGTCCGCGCTCACCCCGTCACCGCTGATGCTGCTCGCACCGTTGGCGGTCAGGGCAATCATCCCCGGTGCGATCGAGGAGACCAGTTCGTTTGTCTCGTCCACCGTGTTCCGCAGGAAGACATCGTAGGCATCGTTCGCATCGCCGGACACGAAACCCTGGCTGGGGCTCTCGAACAGGACGAATCGGCCATCGGCGGTGAGTGCCGGGATACTGCTCTCCAGGTTGCCGGAACCGGCGCCGAGCGCATCCGCGCTGACGAGTTTCGTCCGCCCCACCTGCAAATCGCGCAGATACACTTGAAAACCACCGTTCACGCCGTTAGTCACCAAGTCCGTGCCGTTGCTGAGAAAGACCACGAAGCGCCCGTCCGGGCTGATCGCAGGTGTGTCACAGATGCCGTTGGTGCTAGGTTGGCCGGAGAGATTGGCGCTTGCCAGCGTCGCGGACTGAGTGACCGCGTCCCATACCCAGACCGAACCGATCCCGTTTGTCGGCTCGGCCGAGAAGGCGACGAACCGGCCATCGGGCGTCATCGCGGGGCCGAACGGATCCGCGGACAACCATGCTCCACCGGCGGCAGCCGTCGAAATCACGTCGAGCGTGCCGGTCTGCAAATCGCGCCGGAAGATCAGAAACTCGCTGCCGGTGCTGGTCTTGAAGGACACGTAGCGACCGTCATCGCTGAGCTCGGGCATGAGCGAGTAAGGTCTGGAGGCGGCGCTGACGTTCGTGCTGGCGCAGATCGTGTGCCCGGAAACCAGATCGCGCACATAGACTTCGTGGAGCGTCTTATATGCACTGGACACCAGATTCGAGGCAGTGCTGGTGAAGGCCACGTAGCGGCCATCAGGGGTGATCGCTGGCGCTCCCGAGAGGTGAGGCATTCCGGTGTTTCCATCACGCCCTCCGACGCTGACCAGCGTCGTCACCCCCGTCTGGAGGTCGCAGACGAAGATGTCCGGAAAGTTGTTCGCGTCCTGGCCCACCAAGTCGCTGGCGTCGCTGGCAAAGGCGACATACCGGCCATCCGGCGTGATGACCGGATCAAAAGAAGCGCCGTTCCCACTGCCCGTCGCGAGGTCGTTCCCACTGACGAGCCGCGTTGTGCCAGTCACCACGTCACGCACAAATACGTCGCCCGCGCCGTTGAAGTCATTGGATACCAGATCGCCCGCGTCACTCTCAAAAGCCACAAAGCGGCCATCGGGTGTGACCCCCACGGCGAAGGAGTCGCCGTCGCCGCCGGCGGCACCATCAGCGTTGACGCTGACAAGGCGCGTGAGCCCGTTCGTGCGGCAGCGGAGAAACACCTGGAAATTGACGCCGTCACACTGGTTGGTGACGAGGTTGTTGGCCAAGCTGGTGAACAGCACGAAGGCACCATCGGGCGTAACGGCCTGCGCGAACGAATCACCTCCGGCTGATACCCCGGCACTCGAGCCGGGGTCCGCAAGGGACACGGCACTCACCTGCGCGATTTGTGCGCGCGACGTGGACACGGTGATGCCAAGGTAGGCGACCAGTAGTTCAATCAGGATTGCTCTCTTGGATTTCATATTCTCTCCCGGACAGGCAAACGGTAGCACAACGAGCCGAACCGTGGCAAGAAGTTTGACAAAAGTTGGACGAGAAGATCGGATCACAAGGCCAATGCGCTCAAGGAAAAGCGCGTCACGCGCATCCCGCACGGCCCATCCGAACGGATCGGTTAGGAGGATCGTTTACTGAGCGGCGCCGCCACATCGTCGCCGGAGCGCAGGAACATCTCCGCCGCCGTGTCGGCAAAGCGGAGACCCCGTGCCGTGAGGCGGAACCTGCTTTCGTCCCACTCGGCGTGGCCCCGTTCAACCAGCTCACGCATCTCCGCCGCCCATTCGGTGCGCAAATCAAAACCGGTCACGCGAGTGAATTCGTCGAACGGCCAGCCCGCGACCATGCGCAAACCAAACGCCGCCGTCTCGCCGGCACGCGCCAACGGTGACAGCTCCTCCACGAACTCCAACGGCCGTTCGCCTGCTTCCAGTCGTTCGCAGTAGAGCAGAGTGTTACTCACGTTCTTGGTCCGCACACCACGGACGTACGTGGTCGCGCTGGGGCCGAGTCCGAAGAAATCGCCACCCCGCCAATAATTGAGATTGTGCCGGCAGGCAAAGGCGGGGAGCTCGACGACTTCGAGCAGTTGCTCCGGGTGTGGTGCCCCCGGCCGTTCATCACGAGCGAAGTTGGCGATTTCGTAGGGGCGGAAGCCGGCGTTGGTTGCGTGCCCAACGAGTTCTTCATACATGGCGCAGGCGAGGTCTTCGTCCACGTCGAACTCACCGGCGCCGAGTTGGCGGAAGAGCGGCGTGTCTTCCTCGTAAATGACTTCGTAGCAGGAGAGGTGCTCACTGCCCAGCGCCAGCGCCTCACGAAGGGTGGCCTGCCACAACGCCATCGTCTGGCCGGGAATGGCGAACATGAGGTCCAGGTTGAGGTTGTGGAACCCGGCCTTGCGAAGGAGATCAAACGACTGGAAGACCTGATTGCGGGTGTGAACGCGGCCCACGCGGCCAAGCAGGGTTTCATCCAGCGATTGCACGCCAAGCGAGAGGCGGTTCACGCCATGGTCGCGCAGCAGCCGGGCTTTGTCTTCCGAGACGGTGGCGGGGTTGCATTCCACGGTCCATTCGGCTGCGCCAAGCAGGCCGAGCCGGTCCATGGAGCGGAAGATTCGCTCCCACTGGCGGGTATTGAGCAGGGAAGGCGTGCCGCCGCCGAAGAAGACGGTCTGCGGCTTGAGACGGGGCGCGACGCGTTCCATCTCCCGGATCAGCGCCGCAACGTAACGGTTGATGGTTTCGCCGTCGGATGCCTCGGAGTAAAACGCGCAGTACTCGCACTTCCGCGCGCAAAACGGGACGTGAAGGTAGAGGCTGCTGACGGGCAATGTCGGGCTCGACCGCATGTGTCTGAGCCTAACTCAACCGCCGCCGCCGCACGAAGAAAAACCCATTGCCCGAGAATCCCACTGGACGTGGGACTGAAGACGCCTTAACGGCTTGCCCGCGGCTGGGGGCGCTCCGGGCGCGGCGGCGGGTGCAGCCGTTCCACATTCTGCGCTTTCAACCCCCGCTCGCTGGTGGTCAGCTCGAAGCTGACTTCCTCGCCCTCCATGAGGGTGTGGTAGCCGCCACCCAAGATCGAAGTGTGATGCACGAAAACATCCTGCCCGGCATCTTGGACGATGAAACCAAAGCCCTTCTTGTTATCGAACCATTTCACTTTGCCGCTGGCCATACGTCATCTCCTGAACGCCCCAGGGCGTCGGCAGTCCAGACGCGAAGAGACCCCCCTCTTGGGAGCCAAGTTCACGCCAGTAGAAGGATCGCATACGTCTCGGGTTGTGGCCGGAGAATAAACACTTATCCGTTTCGCGTCAATCATGCATTTGCAGAATTGACGCCACGTTGGGAGGCCACCGGCGAAATCAGTCCATGTGCAAAGACCGCTCCAACAACTCCGGCAGATGGGCGAGCAGTGCCTGATCCTGAGTGACGAGGCTGGCGCCGGCTTGTTGACCCACTGTCTGGGCTTCCCGAGGGCTGTCCCCGCTGAAGGCGATGATCGGCAGATGACTGGTCGTGGGCTCAGCCCGGATCTGAGCGATGGCGGCGAGGACATCGCCACGCGCAACCTGCACGTCCACCAGCACCAGCATGGGTAGGCACTGCCGGGCGGCCTCCGCCAAGGCATCGGCATCCGAAACCGTCTGCACGCGGTATTTCAGATCCTGCAACCGATTGACCAGTTGAGTGCCCGGCAGCAGCCGCTCATAGAACACCAGCGCGAGAGGTTGCGTCATGGCGCGCAGCATTGTACTTCCAGCCGGCCAATGCAAAGTTTTTTTCCCGGCGCGCTCCCCGGCCCCGTCCCCTCGACGGCGTTGCCCCAAATCCAGACTCCCGGTGAGGCTCAAAGGCCTCATCCCAGCATGCATATAAATGCGAGCTGCAACGGAAGATTCCCGCCGTCAGACCTCGGCCAAGGCGCGGTTGATACGTGCAATCGCCTCATCAACTTCGGCGGTGCTGGCAAAGCCGATCACGGCGGCATCCAGCAATCCGCATTGCATGGCGTAGCGGATGGATTTTTCGCGGTCTTCCGGGGACGTGAACTCGCCGTTGCCGATGAGTTTCATGCCGATGATGCCACGACCCTTGGCCCGCATGGCTTGGATCTCTTTGACCACGTCAGGCAGGGTTGTTTCGTTGACGCCGGGGTTCCATTTGAAGGTCGGGCCATCCACATGCCGCCCCTGAGGGTTGAGCCGCACGAGTTGGACGTCCACCCAGTCCACCAATGTGGCGCGGGTGAGCGCTGGCAGTCCGTGGCACGAAACACCTTTCCCGCGAATAATCTGCTTCTGCTTCGCCTCATCCAAAGTGTCGAGCACGCGGCGGCGTTGGTCGTCCCAATCGTTCGTCGTGGCGTAATGCGACAGGACGCTGTCCAGATACTCCACGCCAAGTTCCTTGCGATAGCGATCGAGCACCTCCAACGGTTTCTCCGGCGTATCGGGCATTTTCGTCTGGATGAATAGCTTCTCGCGAGGCAAGCCCTTGATGGCGTCGCGAATAAACTCGTGCGTTTGGTAACTCTGGGCCGTGTCAATGTAGGTGATCCCCTGATCGTAGGCGTAACGGATGAGCCGGGCGAACCCCTCACGGCCAAGGTCGCGTTGCACCTTGCCACTGTTGCTGCCAGTACCGATGCCCAGGCGGCTGAGCTTGAGACCGGTCTTGCCGAGCGTGACCTGGTCCGAAGCAGTGAGCTTCTTCGCTGGGACCGCATTGAGCGCGGCGGGGGCGAGCAGGGCCACGCCGGCCAGAGCAGCGGAGCGGCAGAGAAACTGGCGGCGGTTGAGTTGATCCTGTTTCATAGATTTCGCACGGGGCCGGCGTTGTGAAGTTCATTGAACCACAACTTACGCAAAAATCAAACCCCTGACGCCCGCAGTTCCCGTCTCGCCTCTGCCAGGAGCGCGAGAGG
>CAYJNU010000390.1:0-7921 GCA_964371005.1 uncultured Verrucomicrobiota bacterium
CGAAATATCCACGCCCACCGTCGTTCCGACATTGCTGCGCCCGAGGACGGGCGCACTCCGACAGAACCGCCGTCGTAACCGCGCTGACTTTTCACACAGGCTCTCAGTTCGCTTTAAGTGACGCCATGTCGATGACGAAGCGGTATTTCACGTCTTGCTTGAGCATGCGTTCCCACGCTTCGTTGATCTGCTGGATGGGGATGACTTCGATGTCCGAGACGATCCGGTGTTGCGCGCAGAAATCGAGCATCTCCTGCGTTTCGGCGATGCCGCCGATGGCCGAGCCGGCGAAGTTGCGGCGGGACAGGATCAGGTTGAACGCGGCGACCGGCATCGGCTGCCCCGGCGCACCTACCAACGCGAGCGTACCGTCCAACTTCAGCAGGTTCAGCAAGGCATTGATGTCGTGCTGAGCGGATACGGCGTCGAGGATGAAATCGAAACTCGCCGCGTGATTGGCCATCGCTTTGGGGTCTTTCGAAAGCACGACTTCGTGCGCGCCCAGGCGCAGGCCGTCGGCGACCTTGCCGGGCGACGTGGTGAAGAGGACGACGTGCGCCCCGAACGCGCGGGCGAACTTCAGCGCCATGTGCCCCAGGCCGCCGAGGCCCACGACGCCCACCTTCTGGTTTGGGCCGACCTTCCAGTGCCGGAGTGGCGAGTAGGTCGTAATGCCGGCGCACAACAGCGGCGCCGTGGCGGCCAGATTCAGCCCCGCCGGCACGCGCAGCACGAAGGCTTCGTCCACCACGATGCGGGTCGAGTAACCGCCATAGGTGTGCCCGCCGAGGAATTTGTCGGGACCGTTGTAGGTGAAGGTGGGGAAGGCGAGGCAATACTGTTCGAGGCCGGCCTGGCAGTTGGCACAGGTGCGGCACGAATCCACCATGCAACCGACTGCGCTCAGATCGCCGGGCTTGAACTTCGTCACCTTGCTACCCACACGCGTGACGCGCCCAACGATCTCGTGGCCAGGCACGCAGGGATACATCGTGCCGGGCCATTCGCCGCGGGCCGTGTGCAGGTCGGAGTGACAGACGCCGCAGTAGAGAATCTCGATTTCGACGTCGGTGGGCGTGGGTTCGCGGCGGTCAATGGTCAACGGCCCAAGCGCGGCGGTGGCGCCTGGCATGCCGTAGGACTTGGCTTTAGTGGTTTGCATGGCGTCAAGATAGCCGCGCGCAAGGCAGCGTCACGAACGAATCGCGCCGAATGGCGTTTCCACCGCACCACTCATGGACGCAACCCCCCGGCGGCTCGAATTCGGTTTGCACCAGTAATTCCGTTGGCAGATGCTGGCCGCCATGAACTCTCGCATCGTTCAACATGCTTCGTCCGCGATCTTGCTCGCCAGCATGCTGACGACGGCCCAGGGCGAACTGGTGCTTGCCGATTTCAGCGTGAGCCGCCCACTAAAGATCATGCCCGTCGGGGATTCCATTACCGATGATTGCGGTATCATTGGCGCCTGGCGTGCGCCGCTGCAACCGCTGCTTGAAGCCAGTGGGATCACATATACGAACGTGGGGCGACTGACCTCCGTCGGGTTCACGGGCTTCACCCAACGGCGGCACGAAGGTTATTGCGGATCGGTCATTGCGTGGCCGGGTGTATTTGCCGTGTACAACTACAGCACCACCAACGCCTACCTGCAGAAGATCGTGAGCGACGCGCTGGCCATCACCAACAATCGTCCGGACCTGATCCTGGTGTTGATTGGCGCGAACGATATCGGGCGTGGGCGTGATCCCTGGCAGGTGGCCACGAATGATATGCCCGGTCTGTTGAGCGTGATTTTCTCCAACGTCCCCAACGCAAACGTGATCCTCGCCAAGGCAACGACGTTGCAGAATGCCGGCATCGGCTATGGGGTGTATGCCACCAACCTCCCCATCTACAACGCCGCCTTGCAGGCCCTGGTCAATCAGCGCCGCGCTCAGGGAGAGAACATCTTTCTGGCTGACATGTTCTCCGCCGTGGATTACGGCACCATGTTCCTCAGCGACCACCTGCATCCCAATCCGCTTGGGTTGAAAGCGATTGCACAGGAATGGGCCACGCGCATTGAGACGATTCTCGTGCGGAGCAATTGGACGACACAGGTGCTGATTCATGGCGGGGCCGATTGGAAGTACTGCGACACCGGAGTGGACCTGGGAATGAACTGGGCGCAGCCGGACTTTGATGGCCGCGGGTGGAGCAACGGCGTGGCCCGCCTGGGCTATGGCGATTCCGCGATCGCCACCACCGTGAGTCATGGCGCGGACCCGACCAATCGAAACATCACAACCTATTTCCGCCGCCCCTTTGTCGTGCCATGGAACGCCGTGATCACGAACCTTGACCTCCGGCTGGCGCGCACCGGCGGCGCCGTGGTGTGGCTCAACGGACAGGAACTCTTTCGCACAAACCTGCCCGCCGGCCCGATCATGTTCACCAATCGGGCGTTGCGCCCCGTGGCCGGATACGCTTCCCATGTGTTTTGCCCGGCGAGTCTGGCGGTAACCAACCTGCCCACGGGAACAAACTGGATAGCCGTCGAGATGCATCAGTTCTATCCCTCCATCACCACCCTGGGTTTTGACATGGAATTGATCGGTTCAGGCTCCCTGGTGCCAACGCCTTCTCTCTCGATTGCACAAAGCGGCAACGATATTCGGCTGAGCTGGCCGGCAGCCGAAGGTGGCGGTTTCGCGCTTCACTCGACAACCAATCTGGCAGCGGCGGAAAGCTGGACAGCGGCGATGTCTCCGGCGCAAACCAACGGCGGGCAAGTCGTCGTCACGCAGTCACTGAACGCCGGCGTGCAGTTCTTCCGCCTCCAGAGGCCGTCGCCTTCGCCCCGTTGATCAGACTGCGTTTAACAGGCGTGGCCGGGTTGCTGGGTTACGTGGGAGTTACCCGGCCCGAGAAGACGTCATTCGGTGGATGAAGGGGATCGGGGATTCAGGTCCGGCAACACCGTGAGCCGCACACTACTATTCGCGCCAGCATTGGCGTTGGCGGTGGTTCCAGAATGCGATCCAAGCGGCCTTCAAATCAGAGTCTGGCTGCCAGGGACCTGAGTTCGGCGGCCAACTGATCGAAGAGCCGAAGAAGTTCGGGAAACTGACCCGTCACCTCAGCCAATTCGCCTTGGGCGGCGTGTTGTTCCATGGCCGCCAACAGGCGGCAAAGCTCATCCGCGCAAAACTGCGCCGCCGACCCTTTCAGCGTATGGGTCGCACGAGCGAGGGCCTGGGCGTTCCCACTCTCGAAGGCCTGCTTCAACTGCCCCAGCAATCCCGGGGTGGTGTCGAAGTAAAGCGCCACCATCTTGCGGAGGATGTCCCGATCCCCTTCCACCTCCTGCCACAACCGCTCGACGTTTAACACAGGCGGGCGCGGTGCCGCCGGCGCTTCGGCCGCGACGCCGAACACGCGCGCGATGACTTCTAACAGGTCCTGGCGGCGCACCGGCTTGCTGACGTAATCATCGGCCCCGGCAGCCAGGCATCGTTCGCGGTCGCCCTTCATGGCATGGGCAGTGACCGCGATGATCGGCAGCCGGCTTCCGTTGGCGGCCTCAGTCTTGCGGATGCGCTGCATGACTTCGAAGCCATCCATGCCCGGCATTTGCACGTCCACCAGGAGCAGGTCGAATGGGTCGCGCTCCAGTGCGGCGAGGGCTTCCGCGCCATCGTCAGCCACGACCACCGCGTGCCCCAGCCGCCCGAGCAGCGTGGCGGCCACTTCGCGGTTCAAGGGATTGTCTTCGGCCAGGAGGACGCGCAACCGCTGTGGCCCGGTGAGGAGCGGCGCCGGTGCGGGCGCAGGGGGCGGTCCCTGCTGCACACCATAGTTGAGCGTGAAATGAAACCGGCTGCCCTGACCCGGCGAGCTATGCACCCAGATGCGCCCGCCCATGATCCGGCAGAGGCGCGACGAGATGGCCAGCCCCAGGCCCGTGCCGCCGAACCGCCGGGAAACGGAGTTGTCCGCCTGCGTGAAAGGCTCAAAAATGATCCGCTGCTTTTCCGGCGCGATGCCGATCCCGGTATCGCTGACGCAGAAGTGCAGCAGGCAATCCGAGGGTTGGGCGAGGGGAGCCTCTCCCGAGCGTTCAGCGCGGGTGAACCGCTCGGTGTCCGCGCCGGCGACCGCCACCTGGACTTCGACCCGGCCCTGATCGGTGAACTTGATGGCATTGCCCACGAGATTGAAAAGGATCTGACGGAGCCGGCTCTGGTCGCCAATCAAGGTGTCCGGCACGTTGGGCGCGATGCTCAGCGCCAGCTCCAAATGTTTCTGCCCGGCTTGCACCGTCAGGGCTTTAACGACCTGCCCGAGTGCGGTGGCCAAGGAAAACGCCTCCGTGTGCAGGTCCAGCTTTCCGGCCTCGATTTTCGAGAAATCCAGCAGGTCGTTGATGAGGGTCAGCAGGCCCTCAGCGGAAGTCTGGACGCCTTCGAGGTGGCGGCGCTGCTGCGGGGAAAGCTGGGTTTCCAGAACCAGGTCCGTCATGCCGAGAATGGCGTTCATCGGCGTGCGGATTTCGTGGCTCATGTTGGCGAGAAACTCCATCTTCGCCCGGTTCGCGGCTTCGAGACGCTGGCAGCTATCACACGTGGCATAGCCTGGCGACTGAGGCGCGGATGGCCTGCAAGCGTTGGCGCAGTCAACCGGTGGAGGTGGCAGGTTAGGAGAGGCTTCGGGCTGCACGGGGTTCCAGGGACTCAGCGTGCCGACGGGGGCGGGGGCTGGAATTCGCGGAGGTCAAGCCGTCCGGCGTTGGAAATCTTCACGCGGCCAGGGCGGCTGCCGGATTCGAAATAGAGCACACTGTCCACCCGGTAATCGAAGCGCTTCTGTTCGATCATGGGCTTGAGTTTACGGGCGAATGACAGGTTGCGCAAATGCACGGTGATTTCCTGTGTCTCGTAGCTCAGGCGCTCCAGGGTGAGTTGCTCGTCCGAGAGCCCCTCACCGATAAACGACCCGTCCAGGTAAAACTTGTGGACCCCGCCAACGAGCGTCACCGCCTCCGGCAACTCATTCTGCAGGCGCACGGTAAAAACCGCCGTGGTTTCCCAAACCGTGCTCTGCACGAATCGCACGTTGACCAGGCTTACGTTCAAACCGTCCGGTGGCCGAACCGTGGCGCAACCGGCCAGTCCCAGACTGGCCAGCGTCAGAGTCAGCAGGAGTAACCGGTTCTTCAGCGGGTTCATGACTGAGGGCGTGGGTTGGCGAAATGGGGGAGTTCCGCGCGGGTGCGCACCGCGGGCTTTCGCGACATCAACTCCGAATCCGGAGACCGAGGTGCCCTTCCGCAACCGTTCCGCATCAAGGACTGAGCGCCGACCGGCCAATCACGGCGCGGTCGGCGCCCAGCGGGGTCTGCCTGACGAGGAACTGCTCCTCACGAGCAAATCACTTCTTGCCGCCCAGCAAATCGCCGACCGCTTTGGCGCCTTCGGTGGTGGCTTGTTTGGCCAGCGCCTTCTGGATCGTGGTCTTCAGGTCATCCACCAGCTTCTGTTGTTCCGGCGTCAACTTCAGGCTGGAGAGCTGCTGGACAATGTTCGCGGCGTCTTTGTATTGCGCCGAGCCTACCAGGCTCTTCGCCTGCTTGATTAGATCATCGGCTTTGCTGGCTGCCTCGGCGGCAAGCGAGGTGGCAGCCGACTTGGCCGCCTCGGCTGAGGTGGCGACCTGCTTGGAGAGTTCAGTTGCAGCCTTCTCCGAGGCGGGCGCTTGTTCGGTGACCATCTTGGATGCTTCGGACGTTGCCGGCGGAGGCGGCGGGCTGGAAGAGTCTTCCTTGCTGCATCCCGCAGCGATGAGCAGAACGGAACAGAGTGACACGGATATGGTGATCTTCATGTGGGCGAATATGCGCTCGCCGGCCCCGAATGCAAATCCTAACGCGCAGGCGTTCTAACGCAGTCTATCGCCCGCGCTGCGCATCCGCCGCGGCCAGCATTCGTGCCGCTGTTACGCGGGCGGCGCGAATCAACTCGAAATCCTCCGCCAGATCTCCAAACCGGAACCGCGGCAGGCCGCTTTGCTGGCGTCCCAAAAGTTCGCCCGGTCCGCGCAGTCTCAAATCCGCTTCGGCGATGCGGAAGCCATCGCTCGTTTCCTCAAGTACCCGCAAGCGCTGTCGTGCTTCGAGTGTTTCCGCTGCCGCCACCAGGACGCAATATGCGTCCGCCGCGCCGCGCCCAATGCGTCCGCGCAACTGATGCAACTGCGACAGCCCGAATTGCTCCGCGTTCTCGATCAGCATCACCGTCGCATTCGGCACGTCCACGCCAACCTCGATCAGCGAGGTCGCCAGCAGCACGCTGACGGTGTTGCTGCGGAACGCCGCCATCACCGCTTCCTTCTCCCGCGCGGGCAGCCGGCCGTGCAGCAACCCCACACGAAAGGGCGCCAACTGCTTCTGCACGTTCTCGAACTCCTTCAACACCGCCTTCACACTGCCGGCATCGGTCTCCTCGACGCGCGGATAGACGATGTAGGCCTGCCGCCCCGCCGCGAGTTGCTGCCGGATGAACTCCCAGACCTTTGGCAACCGGTCCGCCGGGCGAACGAACGTCTTGATCTGCCCCCTTCCGCCGGGCAATTCGTCAATCACTGACACGTCCAGGTCACCGTAGAGCGTCAACCCCAACGTCCGCGGGATGGGTGTCGCCGTCATGACGAGAACGTGCGGGTAGCGCCCCTTGCGGACGAGTGTCTCGCGTTGCGCCACGCCGAACTTGTGTTGCTCGTCCATGATCGTCAGACCGAGGTTCGGTAGGTCAAAACCTTCGGTCAGCAGCGCGTGAGTGCCGATGGTGATGGCCGGCTGCTGCGAGTTGGGCGACGCGCCAACCGGGCCGGGCCGACCTTCGATGTTGAGCGCTGGAGGTTGGAGGTTCGGTTTTTTCCGGCTGCCCGTCCGCAGCTCGAGGTTCAACCCCAGCGTCTCAAACCAACCGGAGAAGTTGCGGAAGTGCTGCTCCGCCAAAATCTCGGTCGGCGCCATCAGCGCAACGTTGAAGCCGCTTTCCATGGCCATGAGCGCCGCGCACGCGGCCACCACGGTCTTGCCGCTGCCCACGTCGCCCTGCAGCAACCGCCGCATCGGGTGCGCCCCCGCCATGTCCGCGCGAATCTCGCGCAGCACCTTGGTTTGCGCCGTGGTGAGTTGAAAACCCAGTTTCGCCAGGAATGGTCTGATCAAGCGGTTCTTGTCACCGCCGCACGGTAACGCAGAGGCGTTCGCTTCAAACCGCTTTCGCCGCTGCTGGATTTGCATCTGCATCTCGACGAACTCATCCAGCGCCAGCCGCCGCCGCGCGATCTCGATGTCTTCGATCGCCTCGGGGAAATGCAGCATGTGAACGGCGTTGGCGCGGGTCGGCAGCGCGGTTGAAGGCTGAAGGTTGAAGGTTGAAGGTTCTTTCGGAGACGAACGCCGCACCTCGCCAATTCTCAACTTGCAGTCGGCAACCTGCGACGAGGGCGGCCACGGCTCGGCGATCAGCTTCTCGTGTCGCTCCAGCGTTCGCCAGACAAGCCCGCGCAGCCAGCGTTGTGGCAGTCCCTCGGTCAACGGATACACCGGCGTGATCCGGTCGAAATGAACGAATCGCTCCTCACCGCCTTCGATGACTTCCGTCTCGGGATGATCCATCGTGCGCGGCTTCAGGCCGACGAGTTTGCCGAAGGCGACGACTTCGTTGCCGACCCCGAAATACTTCTCCATGAACGGCAGATTCCACCAGCGGCAATGCAGTCGCGCTGTGCCGTCGTCGAGGATGAGTTCAAACACCGATTTCGCGCCCTTGCGAAAACGCTTCAATCCCATGGCCACGACCGTGCCGCGTGTCAGCGCTGCTTCGTCCGTGGTCAACTCGGTGATGGCGCGGAAGTGCCGGCGGTCTTCGTA
>CAYJNU010000391.1:0-7845 GCA_964371005.1 uncultured Verrucomicrobiota bacterium
GTGTAGCGCGTGACGTGGTAGGACGCGGGGGCGGTGTCTGGCTGCGCGTTCGCAGCCCAGAGCGGGAACGCAACTCCGGCGAACGCCGCCCCGAGGAGCATCCCACGTTGCGCAAAGCGGCCAGCCATGCGGCTTCATGGCTATCACGAATTGAGGTTTAGGCAAAGGTTGAATACACAGCGGTTGTGTGGCCTGCGTTTGATTCCGCTCCACGCGGTCGAGTCGTTGTTGATTCAAGAAACGTGTCTCACGGCCCCACTCGAACGCGGTAGAACCTCCACGGGTACGCGCCAGTGGCTGGATCGCTGAAGTAGAACGGGCCGCTGCCGAGGGTGTTGGTCTGGAGCGGCAACCAGGTCGAGAGATTGGTCGAGCCTTCCACGACCACGATTTGCCCAGCCGTGCCGGTCACATTGAACCCGAAACGGTTCGTTTTTACGCCGAAGCTGCCGTCACTGACAGGGATGCCGGGACGAACATTGGTTGGGATGAAAGTCACTTGGTCCACCCAGCCACAGTCCCAACCGGAATAGCCACCGCTGTCTTTCATGTAGCGCCAGCGCAACACCTGGTCTCCTGACCCGAGCGCGTAATTCAGTTGTCGCCAGTCCGCTTCGCCGGAGATTCGCGTGACGCGTACTCCGTTCGTGTAAAACTCCAAGTAGTCGTATCCCGATTCGGATGAGACTTTCCACCAGAACGATAGCGGCCCCGGCCCAGTCACGCTGGTTTCCACCCATGTTTCTCCGTAGTCCCAAATGTAGCCGCATTGCGCGGCATCCATGCCGTCATGCGTGATGTAGGTTTCCCCCGCCCATGGGGCGTCTGCCCCCGAGATCCAAGTCAACTGGGGCACATCCAGTGCCTCACCCAGGGTCAAGACCGGTATCACCGTGAGCGTGGCCACAGAGCTGGTGACCGAGGCCAACGTATTGGTCACCACTACGGTGTATGGGCCTGCTTGGTTGGTGGTCACGCTGGACAGGACAAGGCTGTCACGGGTCTGCGCCGCCAGATTCGTTCCGTAAAATCGCCACTGATACGACAGCGGCGGACTACCTGACACCACCACTGCAAACCTGGCCGTCTGGCTTTCTTCGACAGTCGAATCTGTTGGTTCCGTCAGAATCACCGGTGGCCCGGTCGGAGGCGTGAAGTTCACCTGGTCCACCCAACCGCAGTTTTGGCCGGAACTCCCACTCCAGTTTTTGAAGAAGCGCCAGCGCAGAACAGTAGTTCCAGGGCCAAGCGCGCAGTTCACTTCCTGCCAGGTCACCTCGCCGGAAATGCGGGTGGCCAGCACCCCATTTGTGTAAAACTCCAAATAGTCGCTGTACGATACCGACGACACCTTCCACCAGAAGGACAGGGGGCCGGGGCCAGCCACGCCGGTTTGCATCCACGTTTCTTGGCCGTCCGTGACTGTGCCGCTACGGGCGGCGTCCACGCCGTCCTGCGTGACGTTGGTTTGTCCCTTCCAAGCCGCGGCCCCTCCACTGCTCCAAACCAACTCCGGCGCATCCAGCGCCTCGGGCAATGTGACGACTGGAATCACAGTGAGCGCGGCCACGGCGCTGGTGATCGAGCCCAAGGCGTTGGTTACGACAATCGTGTACGGGCCAGTCTGATTGGTGGTCAGGTTCGCAAGCGCGAGGGTGCTGGCTGTCTGCCCCACGAGATTCGTCCCGTAAAAACGCCATTGGTACGACAACGACTCGGTGCCTCCCGCGGCCACACTGAGGGTGGCCGTCGTGCCTGCGTCGTTGGTTTGGCTTTGGGGTTGTCGTACGATGAGCGGTGGCCCGAGGATTGCCAACGTGAACCAACCGGAACCGTTGTACTGCCCGCCCGTGGTGAACCCGCGAGCGCGGACGTTCGCGTTGGGCAGGACGGCGACCCCTGTCAACTGCCAACCGCCAGCGATGCGTGCCCCTGCGCCGAGGCCGGTCCAGGATGCGCCTCTGTCAGTCGAAGATTCAAACGTGGTGCGCCAGACCTCCGGGCTGGTGCCGCCGCGCAACCAGGTGAGGGTGGAGCCGTTGTAGTTGAGGTTCTGAGTGGCCGGATCACTGTTGTTGAGCCGTCCGATGTAATTGCGCGTCTGGCCACCCAGCGTGGTGAACCGGCCGCCCACCAGAATCTTCCCGTCCGCCTGCACCGCCAGCGAACCCACATAAGAGCTCGCCTCTGGATTGAAGCCGCTGTCCACCGTCCCGTCCACATTCAAACGCCCAAGGTAGCGGCGCGTCTGGCCGCCCAGTGTCGTGAACTCGCCGCCCACCAGAATCTTTCCGTCCGCCTGTAGCGCAAGTGAATTCACTGCATAGTCCGCTCCCGGATTGAAGCTAGTGTCGAGTGTCCCATCGGTGTTCAGCCGGCAGATGTTGGTGCGCGGCTGCCCGCCCAGCGTGGTGAAAGAGCCACCCACCAAAATCTTTCCGTCGGCCTGCACCTCTAGCGCATACACCAGATTGTTCGCCCCCGGATTGAAGGAGCTGTCCAACGTCCCGTTGGCGTTTAGCCGCCCAATGTAGTTGCGCGGTTGCCCGCCCAGTGTGGTGAACCTGCCGCCCACCAGAATCTTCCCGTCCGCTTGCAAGGCCAGAGAATGAACATTGTAGTCCGCCCCCGGATTGAAGGAGCTGTCCAGCGTCCCGTTGGCATTCAGCCGCCCAACGTAGTTGCGCGTTTGTCCGCCCAGCGTGGTGAACTGGCCGCCTGCCAGAATCTTCCCGTCTGCCTGCACTGCCAGCGAATACACCATGCCGTCTGCCCCCGGATTGAAGGCGCTGTCCAGCGTCCCGTCTGGATTCAATCGGCCGATACGGTTGCGCGCCTGACCACCCAGCGAGGTAAACTGGCCACCCAGGAGGATTCTGCCGTCAGCCTGCACCCCCAGCGAATCCACGGAGCCGTTCGCTTTAGCATCAAACGCGCTGTCCAGCGTCCCGTTGGGATTCAGTCGGCCAATCCAACGACACGATTGTCCGCCCAGCGTGCTGAAATAGCCGCCCACCAGAACCTCCCCGTCCACCTCCAACGCCAGCGAAGACACAACCCAGTCCGCTCCGGGATTGAAACCGCCGTCCGGCGTCGCCAGGTTCACTGACAACTCGGCCACGGTGCTCGTGCGGTTGCCATACAGGTTGCTCACCACCACACTGTAAGCACCAGCGTCCACCGCTTGGAGATTTGTGAGCGACAACGAAATCCCCGCAGCCAGCGGCACACTCAAGCCGTTCTTCAGCCATTGGTACGCCAAAGGAACCGTTCCGACGGCGGTGACATTGAAACTCACATCTTGTCCGACCTCCCGTGCCTGACTGACGGGTTGCCCGGTGATAAGCGGATCAACCACGGTGAGCGTGGCCACCTGGCTAGTTACGCTGCCTTGCGCATTGGTAATCGTGACGCGGTATCCGCTGCCATCGGCGCCGGAAACGCCACTTAACGTGAGGGTGGGGGTGGTAACGCCCGAGGTATTGCCCCCGTTCACCAACGCTGTGCCGTTCTTAAGCCACTGGAAGCTCAATGGTTCGGTGCCCCCTACCACTACGCTGAATGTTGCTGTCCCACCGAAATTGACCGTCCGACCGGCCGGTTGCGTCCCGATCTCCGGTGGCACGCGGATCACCGTGAGCGTGGCCACTGCACTCGTGACCGCGCCTAAGGCGTTGGTCACGACCACTTCGTACGGGCCGGTTTGGTTGGTGGTCACACTGCTCAGCACGAGGCTCGCAAGGGTCTGTTGTGCGAGGTTCGTTCCGTAAAACCGCCATTGGTAGGAAAGCGGCAAGCTGCCGTAGGCCATCACGATGAGCTTTCCGGTGCCGCCCACAGCCACCGTTTGGCTCGTCGGCTGAACCTCGATGACCGGGGGACCACTCGCCGGCGCGTGCTGGGCCTTCGCCACGTAAGCCGACACTTTGTCTCCCGCTCTTGTGAATGAGCCGCCCGCGTACAAATCCAAGAAGGACACAACCAGGGCCGAGACATCACCATTCACCCCTGAACCCAAGGCGGACCATGCACTCCCGTTCCACAGGGCGATGTTGCTGACCGTGATCCCTCCGGCCGTGGTGAAACTGCCTCCAGCGTAAAGATTGGTGCCGGACGCGGCCAGCGCGGACACCCGTCCGTTGATTCCAGCACCCAAGGCTGACCAAGTGCTGCCGCTCCATTTGGCAACACTCTTGACCGCCTTCCCGCCTGCCGTGGTGAAATAGCCCCCTGCGTACAAATCGTTGCCTGAAACCGCAAGCGCATTGACCTCGCTGTCGGTTCCTGACCCCAAAGCCGACCATGCACTGCCGTTCCATTTGGCGATGTTGTTTGCGGTGACGCCGCCCGCTGTATTGAAACTACCGCCCGCATAAAGATTTGTGCCAGACACTGCCAGCGCGTACATTCTCCAACCGCTGATCCCGGAACCCAAAGCTGACCAGGCGGTCCCATCCCATTTGGCGATCCGGCTGGCGGGGACTCCGCCCACCGAACTGAAATCACCTGCCGCATACAGGTCGGTGCCCGAGACGGCCAGCGCATAGACGTAATCGTTGTAATAGCCCGTTCCCGAGCCCAGGGCCGTCCACGCGCTCCCGTTCCATTTGGCAATCTTCCTGGCATCGACGCCGCCCGCCGTGGTGAAATAGCCGCCCGCGTACAGGTCTGTGCCGGACACCGCCAGCGCATACACGGTGTGGCTCATCCCTGAACCCAAGGCCGACCACCCGCTCCCATTCCACTTCGCGATGTTATTAACCACAACCCCGCCCGCCACTTCGAAGCTCCCTCCCGCATACAAGTCGGTGTCGCTTGTCGCCAGCGCATTGACGCTGCCGTTTAGCCCTGAACACAACGGAGACCATGCGCTCCCGTTCCAGGCGGCGACGTTCTGAGCCGACACGCCGCCCGCGCTCCCAAACTCGCCTCCCGCGTAAAGGTTCGTCCCGACCACCGCCAGCGCACAGACAGGACGGTAGGAGTAGTCCGTGCCCGTACTGAGAGTTGACCACCCGTACCCATTCCATCGCGCGATATTGCCGGCTCCGTTTTGCCCCGCCCATGTGAAGTCCCCGCCGACATAGAGGTCGGGGCCAGACACCGCCAGCGCTTTCACGTGCGGAAATCCCGGAGTTCCATACGCATGCATCACGCCCGTGCCCAGCGCTGACCACGCGCTCCCGTCCCATTTGGCAACCTTGTTGGCCGGCCCGGTGAAATCGCCTCCTGCGTATAAGTCTGTGCCAGACACGGCGAGTGCCCGAACCCCGCTATCCATCCCCAAACCCAAGGCTGACCAGGCGCTGCCGTCCCATTTGGCAATCCGGTTGACGCTGACAGAGGTCGAGCCTGCGTTGGTGGCGTAGGTGAAACCGCCCCCAGCATACAGGTCAGCGCCGGACACGACCAAAGCGCTGACGCCGCCATTCAATCCCGAGCCCAGAGGCGACCAGGCGGTTCCGTCCCATTTGGCGATCTGGTTGACACGGACGGGGGTCGGACCTGCGTTGGTGACGACGGTGAAGCTGCCGCCCGCATAGAGAGCGGTGCCTCGAACGGCCAGCGCACTGACCCCACCATCCATTCCCAAGCCCAAGGGCGACCACGCGTTGCCATCCCACCGGGCAAGATTCCTTGCCGCCGTCCCGCCCGCAGTGTTGAAATACCCGCCAACCACAAGGTCGGCGCCGTAGATTGCCAGCGCGTTGACGCTTCCCTGATTCGCGTTCTGCTTCACACCCGAGCCCAAAGCCGACCACGTGCTGCCGTTCCAGCGCGCGATGCTGTTCGCCCGGAAATCGCCGGCAAAAGTGAAACTGCCACCAATGTAGAGATTACCGCCCGCATCCACCACCGCGGCGTAAACCGTGCCGTCCGTTCCCGCCAACCCCCCCATGCTGACCCAGTTTGCATCGCTGAACGTCGGGTCAATCCGGACGGGGTAGACTGCGGCCACGTCGTCAACCACCACAACCAAGCGATCACCAGAAACCACTTTCAAACGTGCGACCAACTCCCGATGCTCGGCATCTACCACCCGCAGCCGGCTGTAGGCCAGCTTGCGCATTGAGTTGTCCAGCACCAGCCACGCACCATCTGTTGCCGCCTCCGCGCGCGCGCCGGTCACCATCAAGTCCACCCGCAGCGGCCCCGTGCCACCGGGCGGTTCCGGCACCACAAAATCCTGCCGCACGCCGTCCACGCTCACCGAATACTCCTCCACCAGCCCGCGCCGCACGTACCGCGCGAGGTCTGGTTCGCCACTGGCCAGCCCGCGTTCAGGCAAGGCCACCATCGTCCCGCCGTCGCGGCCCACGTAGTCCGCCACTACCCGGAAGCGATCCGCCGCCGCGCCTTCCACGGTCGAGGTCAGCCACAAGCCCTCGCTCGTGACCCCACCCTCCAGCCGCTGGAACGCGCAACGCAACCGCACTGTGCCGTCCGCTGCGGTGCTGACGGCGAGACCGTCGCCCGAGTATTGCGCTGTGGCCTTGGTTCCGAGGTCAGACCACGGAATGGACTGACTGTTCGGGGCGGTTCCTGAGATCGGTGTCGCATGCTGCTCCGGGCCTGCGGCCTGGAGCGACACCAGCGCTGCGATCACCGCCAGCCCGACGGCGAATTGCAGGCCCCGTTCTTGGCAGTGCTGTGACCGGCAGGAGTTGAGCTTGAGCTTCCTCACGTCGGCTGCTTCAGGCGCTGCGGAGGATGATGTCTCGATCTGATGGGGATTGGTATTCATGGCTTGGTTTGTTTGGGGTAACAGAAAGAAAGGTGGAGGCTTCTCCTGATCATGGCCTGAGGAACGCGCGGGTTCGCATCACGTTGCTGGCATGCAACGAAGCAGTGGCCATTCGGATTCAGAATCAAATTGCGACCATTCTGCCCTCTTGGCCGGGGTCGCGGTATCTACAAAAGTGTAGATGGCCCATTGGCACGAAACGGCTGCGCGGCGGCCGCGTGACCAACGCGGGTTTCGGCTCGGAGTGTCGGCATTCTCGCCACTGGGGCACGGGAGCTGGCAGGACAAGAGGGGAGTTGGCTATGGCTCCGGGGTCCCTTCAGGCCGTTGGCGTTCTCCATCGAGACGCCAGCCGCCTCATGGCCGGTTTCAATCCTGAGGTCCGTCGGGTCGGGATCAAGCGCATGGGAAGTGACCCGAGGATTTTGCAGAAAACGAAAATACCAGTTGCCAGAGTCACAATCCGCCGGCATAGTCATTTCGTTGTTTGGCGAAATGACAAGATAACCACTGGCGAACCATGAATGCAAAACACGGCACGACGGAAGATTTGAAACTCATCTTTGCCTGCTCCGGCGCTTCGGATGTCGGCCATCTAACCGATTTGGCGGCGCGGGCGCTGGCGAAGGACGGCGCGGGGAAGATGTATTGCCTGGCCGGTATTGGCGGGCAGGTGGAGTCCATGCTGGCCATGACCCGCTCGGCGAAGAAGATCGTGGCGCTGGAGGGCTGCGATCAGGACTGCGCCCGCAAGACCTTGGAGCGGGCCGGCTTCACCGGGTTCGAGCACGTGAAGCTCGCTGAGTTGGGTCTCGCCAAAGGTCAGAGTCCCCCCACACCGGAACGGGTGCGGCTGGTGGCGGAGCGTGCGGCCGGTCTGCTCAAGAAGTCCTGACGCGACCTGGTTATGCGCGAGTTCATGGCCATCACCAAGGCGCTGTCGGACGCTAACCGCGTCCGCATTCTGCTGGCGTTGCGCCGCCACGAGTTGTGCGTCTGCCAGATTACCGAGCTGTTTGGATTGGCGACCTCCACGGTTTCCAAAGTATCCGGGCGGTACAACCATCTAGGCGCGGGGCGTGCAGGCTGGCAAGCTGGGC
>CAYJNU010000392.1:0-7838 GCA_964371005.1 uncultured Verrucomicrobiota bacterium
CCCATGATGCGCTCGACGTTTTCCACCACCACGATGGCATCGTCCACCAGCAGGCCGATGGCGAGCACCATGGCGAACATGGTCAGCATGTTGATGGTGAATCCGAACGCGCCCAGCACGGCGAACGTGCCCAGGATCACCACCGGCACGGCGATGGTCGGAATCAGCGTGGCGCGCATGTTGCCCATGAAGAGCCACATCACCAGAAAGACCAGGAACACGGCTTCAAAGAGCGTCTTGACCACCTCGTGGATGGCCACCTTGACGAACGGCGTGGTGTCGTAGGGATAGACGACCTTCATCCCTTTTGGGAAGTACTGGCTCATCTCGGCCATCTTGGCCTTGATGGCGTCCGCGGTAGCCAGCGCGTTGGCGCCGGGCGCCTGGCGAACGGCCAGGCCGGCGGCGGGGCGACCGTTGTTGAATACCTGCACGTCGTAAGACTCCGTCCCCAACTCCGTTCGGCCGACATCGCAGACCCGCACGATGGAACCGTCCGGGTTGGTGCGCAGTGGAATGGCGGCAAATTCCTCGGGAGTCTTGAGCAGGTTCTGCACGATGATCGAGACGTTCAACCGCTGGCCTTCGACCGCCGGCATCCCGCCGAATTGGCCGGCGGAGACTTCGACGTTGTAGGCTTTCAGCGCCACGATCACGTCCTCTATGGTCATCCGGTAGTCGGTGAGCTTGTCGGGGTTCAGCCAGACGCGCATGGCGTATTGCGAACCGAAAGTCGTCACCTCACCCACGCCCGGCACGCGGGCCAGGAGCTTCTCGAGGTTCGAGGCGGCGTAGTCGCGCAGGTCGTTGCCGTCCATGCTGCCGTCCTCGGAAACCAGTCCTACGATGATGAGGAAGTTGCGGGTGGATTTGCTGACCATGACGCCGGTGCGCTGGACCGTCTCGGGGAGGCTGGTCATGGCGAGTTGAAGTTTGTTCTGCACCTTCGCCCAGGCCAGGTCCGGATCGGTGCCCGGCTTGAACGTCAATTCGACGCGGGCTGCGCCGGCCGAATCACTCGTGCCGGACAGATACAGCATGTCGTCAAAGCCCGTCATCTTTTGCTCGATGATCTGGGTGACGCTGTTCTCGACCGTCTCCGCCGACGCGCCCGGATAGAACGCTTCGATGGCGATGGATGGCGGCGCGATCGGCGGGTATTGCGAGATGGGCAGGTTGTGGATGGCCAGGCCGCCCAGCACCATCGTAACGATGGCGATGACCCAGGCGAAAACGGGCCGTTGCAGGAAGAATCTCGATAGCATGGCGCGTCTCCCTTACTTTGAGTATGGGTTGGCGGCGGGCTGGGTTGGAGCCGCAGCGTGGGCCGGGGGGAGCGCCGCGCTCCCGGGAGCAACCACCTTCACCGAGACGCCCGGACGCACTTTCTGGAGGCCCTCCACAATCACCTGTTCGCCCGGCGCCAAGCCACCGGACACCAGCCACTGGTCGCCCACCGTCCGTTCCAACTTAAGCGGGCGTTGCTCGACCTTGCCCTCCGTGTTCACGAGCAGCACGTAGGGGTCTCCCTTGGGATTGCGCGCCACCGCCTGTTGCGGAATCAGGATGGCCGCCGCGTTCACGCCTTCTTTCAACAGCGCCCGGACATACATGCCCGGCAGCAACACGCCATCCGGGTTTTTGAAGACCATGCGCAACGTCACCGACGCCGTGCTCGGGTCCACCGAAACGTCGCGGAACTGCAACTCGCCCTCCAGCGGATACGGTGTGCCGTCGCCCAGGATAAGCTGCACCTGGCTCGAACTGTCGCCGGCGCTGTTGAGTTGCCCCTGCTTGAAGCGCCGTTGCAGCCGCAACAAGTCGTTGGCCGATTGCGTCACGTCCACGTAAATGGGATCGAGTTGCTGAATCGTGGTGAGCGGCACGGGTTGGTACGCCGTCACGATCGCGCCGTCGGTCACACTGGATTTGCCAATGCGACCGGAGATTGGTGAAACCACCCGCGCGTAGCCCAGGTTAATGCGGGCCGTTTCAACCATCGCCCGGTAGTACCGGGCATCGGCCTCGGCCTGTTTGAGCGCGGCATCCGCGTCATCGAAGTCCTGTTGACTGACCGCTTTCTCGGCCAGCGCCTGCTTGAACCGCTCCGCCCGCGACCGGACGGCAGGCAGGCTGGCTTCCGAGCGGCCCAAGGCAGCCTTGGCATTGTCGAGCGCGGCTTGGAATGGCGCGGGATCAATCTGATAAAGCTCCTGGCCTGCCTTGACGTCGGCGCCTTCCGTGAACAGCCGCTTCTGAATGAGGCCGTTCACCTGCGGTCGGATTTCGGCAATCAGAAAGGGCGAGGTGCGGCCTGGCAATTCGGTCGTCAGCACGACTCGTTGCGTGGCCACCGTCACCGTCGCCACCTCGGGCACGGCGGGTGGCGGCGCCTGGCTCTGGCGGTTGCAGCCGGTCAACGCGAGTCCGCCGGCCAGGGCCAGCAACGCCGCCCCCCAGAGCGCGGGGTGTTTCGTCTTCCGCGGTTCGGGCTGTTTCGGGGTTCGGGATTCAAGGATGATCATGTTCATGTTTGTGAATTGTCTCTGCGGGCGAAGCGTTGGCTTCCGCGCCGCGAAAAGCTGTTTGCAGTTTCGCCAGGACCGCTTCCTTGCTCACCGTTCCCACCACCCGCGCTCGGACTTGGCCACCCACGAAGCACAGCAGGGTGGGAATGGACTCGATTTCGTACCACAAGCTCAGGTCGGGGTTGTCGTCAGCGTTGACCTTGACCACTTTCACCCGGTCGGCACAGGTGGCGGCGACCTCGTCCAACACGGATTCAATGACGTGGCACGGGCGACTCCATGAAGCTCCGAACGCGACCAAGACCGGCTGGGGCGACCGCAGGACTTCTGACTCGAAGTTCTTCTGGCCGACCCAGCCAATCGAAGCCTGGTCCCGGTTGCTGTTCATTTTCTCGACCGCATTTTGCAGCGCGAGCACTAACGCAATGCTCATGCCAGCACGATTGACGGCAGCCCCGACACGCTTGAAATCAATGAATAGAGGCCATTCTGTGGTTGACTCGATTGGGTCGAAAAAGCGCTCGTTCGAGAAATCGTCCTTTTTCTGATGGACGAATCGTCCGCCAGCCGGCAGCTTTGCGCCGCCGTGGAAACAACAAGTGACAGCCGGTTTGATCCGAACTTCGCGCTCCAAATGCTCTTGGAGATCGCCCATGAGCATTCGTTGGAGCAACTGCTGCAGAAGCTCGTGAAGCTCGCCGTTGAGCGGCCCTATATGGTCTGCGTGCAAATCTGGCTGATCGAGGCGGGCGACCGCTGTGCCACTTGCCCGCGCCGTCCAGAGTGTCCGGACCAGACTCGTTGCCTGCATTTGGTGGCGGGCAAAGGTGTGTCACTGGCCGCCTTGGCGGCGGAGTCGCCGCGTTTCGATGATCCCACCGCCCGAAACCCGTTGGGCGCCGGCTTCCTTGGCAGGGCCGTGGTCAAGGGCGAGCAGATCATCCTGCGCGACTTGCCCAACCAGCGGGGGGAACTTGTTGGATTTGATTGGCTGGAACGCGAACAGATCCGCGCGTGCGGCGCCACGCCGATCATCCACAAGGGCGAAGTCCTCGGGGCCATCATGGGTTTCACCCGGTCCATGCTTTCCGAGGAAGGCCGCCCGTGGGGACGGGTTTTTGCCGACCATGTCGGCTCAGCCATCGCCAATGCGCGGGCATTCGAGGAAATCCAGCGCCTCAAAGCCCAACTCGAACGTCAGAACGCCTATCTCGAGGAAGAAGTCGTGGAAGCACGGGCGTTTGGCGATCTCGTCGGCCAGAGTGCGGTCTTGCGGCAGATCATCAGTCAGATTGACCTCGTGGCGCCCACCGAAGCCTCGGTGCTCGTGCTCGGCGAAACCGGGACGGGCAAGGAACTGGTCGCGCGCGAAATCCATCGCCGCAGCCAGCGCAAAGCTGGCCCGCTCGTTCGCGTCAATTGCGCCTCCATCCCCAAGGACCTTTTTGAAAGCGAGTTCTTCGGCCATGTGAAGGGCGCGTTCACCGGGGCGATCAAGGATCGCGCCGGGCGATTTGAAACCGCCGAGGGTGGCACGCTCTTTCTGGACGAAATTGGCGAAGTGCCCTTGGATATGCAGGGCAAGTTGCTGCGTGTCTTGCAGGAAAAACGCTACGAGCGCGTCGGTGACGACCGCACGCGCCAGGCGGACGTGCGCATCGTCGCTGCCACGAATCGCGACTTGAAGAAGGCGGTGGCGGCGGGGCGCTTCCGCGAGGACCTCTACTACCGGCTGCATGTGTTTCCGATTCAGGTCGCGCCGCTGCGGGAACGGCGGGACGACATCACGCTATTGGCGCAGCACTTCGTCGCGTTATCCGTGAAAGAGCTGCGCTGTCCGAAACCGCGCTTGACCCGGGCGGGCATCGTTCAGCTTCAAAATTACGACTGGCCGGGCAACGTGCGTGAGCTGCGCAACGTCATTGAGCGTGCCGTCATCCTGGCGCGGGGTGGGCCGCTGCAATTTGATCTGCCGATGACGCGAACCGATTCCGTGACGGCGGCGGCCGAACCCGATTCGCCGGGTTTGGGCGGCGCGAAGTATCTCACCGAAGCGGAAATGCTGCAACGCGAGCGCGACAATTTGCTGGCCATCCTCAATCAGGCTAGCTGGAAGATCAAAGGTCCGGACGGCGCGGCGGAACTGCTGGGCGTAAAGCCCACCACGCTGCTTTCGCGGATGAAGAAGATGGGATTGCAGAAGCCAAGGTCGCCAGGTTCCTGAGCCTCACGTTGCCACGGTGGGGCGCAAACGATTTGCTGCGCTGCGTGAAACAGGATATTCAATAGGCGCAATGTGCTTGGCCATTCCAGGAAAGATCGAACGCATCGCGGGCGAAGACCCGCTGACGCGAATGGGGCAGGTCAATTTCGGCGGCATTCTCAAGGAAGCCTGCCTGGCCTACGTGCCCGAAGCCCAAGTGGGTGATTACGTCATCGTGCATGTCGGTTTCGCGCTCAGTCGCGTGGATGAGGAGGAGGCCCAGAAGGTGTTTGAGTATTTGAAAGAGATGGAGGCGTTGAGCGAGTTGGAGGAGAGCGGCGGCACCGTCTCTCCTGCGGCTCGACCGGAGCCGCCCGGTTAGAAGCGAACGCCTTCTACTTGATGAAATTCCTCGACGAATATCGTGACGCTGATCTCGCGCACCAGCTTGCGCGCGAGGTTCACCGGGTCACCACGAAGCCGTGGACGATCATGGAGGTTTGCGGCGGGCAAACCCACGCCATCGTGAAATTCGGGATTGATGAATTGCTGCCCAAGCAGATCACGCTCATCCACGGTCCAGGCTGCCCGGTTTGCGTGACGCCGCTGGAGATGATTGACAAGGCCCTCGAAATCGCGGCGCGGCCCGACATCATCTTCACGTCATTCGGTGATATGCTGCGCGTGCCGGGGAGCACGACGGACTTGCTGAGTGTGAAGGCAAACGGCGGTGACGTGCGGATCGTCTATTCGCCGCTCGATGCCGTGAAACTGGCGTCGCAGAACCCGGGGCGAGAGGTGGTGTTCTTCGGCGTGGGTTTTGAGACGACCGCACCGGCGACGGCGATGGCCGTCTTTCAAGCAGCGCAGCAGGGCTTGAAGAATTTTTCAATGCTCATTTCGCATGTGCTCGTGCCGCTGGCGATCGAGGCGCTGATGTCCTCGCCAGACTGCCGCGTGCAGGGCTTTCTCGCAGCCGGACACGTCTGCGCGGTCATGGGTTTCGAGGAGTACTTTCCCCTCGCGGCGAAGTACCGCGTGCCGATCGTGGTGACCGGGTTTGAGCCCGTGGACATCCTCCACGGCATTTTGATGGTGGTCCAACAACTTGAGACTGGCCGCGCAGAGGTTGAGAACCAGTACAGCCGCTCGGTGCGCCAGGAGGGCAACCGCCCGGCCCAGGACCTGATGCGCCAGGTTTTTCAAGTCGTCAACCGCAAGTGGCGCGGCGTGGGCGAGATTCCGCAAAGCGGGCTGGGCTTGGGAGATGCCTACGTGGCGTTTGACGCAGAGAAGAAGTTTGGCCTCGCGGATCATCACGTGGAAGAACCGGCGGAATGCTTGAGCGGGCTGGTGTTGCAGGGCTTGAAGAAACCGAACGAGTGTCCCGCTTTCGGCGCACGCTGCACGCCGGAGCACCCGCTCGGCGCGACGATGGTGTCCAGCGAAGGCGCGTGTGCGGCATATTACCGGTATCGAAGACAACCGGCATGAGTTCCGAAATCCGAAATCCGAAGTCCGAAGGAAGACCGAAAGTCGAAATCCGAACGGGGCTTCAGCGCGTTTGTTTCTTCGAGCTTGGAACTTCGGATTTGTTTCGGGTTTCAAGTTTCGGATTTCAGATTTAACCCATGTCCTCTCCCAAGAATTTCAACCCGACCTGCCCCATTCCCATCCAGCAGTACCCGCGAGTCCTCATGGCGCACGGCGGCGGGGGGAGACTGATGCATCAGTTGCTCGAGAACATATTTGGAAAGGCCTTCAGCAACCCGATTCTCGATACCCGCCACGACTCGGCGCAGTTTCATGTCCCACCCGGAAGGCTGGCAATGACGACGGATTCGTATGTCGTGCGGCCGATATTCTTCCCCGGCGGCGATATCGGTTCGATGGCCGTTCACGGCACGGTCAATGATTTGGCGATGAGTGGCGCGCGTCCGTTATTCCTGAGCAGCGCATTCATCATTGAGGAGGGGCTGCCCATGGAAACGCTCTGGCGGGTGGTCTGTTCAATGCGCGACGCGGCGCACCGTTGCGGCGTGCAGATCATAACCGGCGACACGAAGGTCGTGGACAAGGGCAAGGGCGACGGTCTGTTCATTAACACTACGGGAGTTGGGGTTATCGAAGCGGAACTGACCATCGCCCCGACGCAGGTTCAAGCGGGGGACGTGGTGCTGGTCAGTGGTGATTTGGGGCGTCACGGCATGGCGATCATGGCGGTGCGTGAGGGGCTGCAATTCGAGAGTGCCATCGAGAGTGACTCGGCGCCGGTTCACGGCGTAGTGCTAGAACTGATCCAGGCGGGCATTGAGATTCACTGCCTCCGCGATCTCACCCGCGGCGGGCTGGCGAGCGCGCTGAACGAGATCGCCGAAGGGGCGCGGGTGCGCATTGCGGTTGAGGAGAAGCTGATTCCTGTTCGTGAGGACGTTCACGGTGCCTGTGAGATGCTCGGGCTGGATCCTTTGCACGTGGCGAACGAGGGGCGTTTCGTCGCGTTCATCCCCGCGGAGGACGCGCCCAGGGCGCTCGAGATCATGCACCGGAACGAAGTCAGTGCCGCTTCGGTTGCCATCGGAATGGTGACCGATCAGGCGGAGCCTGTGGTGGTCATCCGCAGCCGGATTGGTGCGAACCGGATTCTGGATATGCCCAGTGGTGAACAACTGCCACGGATCTGCTGAATGCGCAGGCTTTGAGTTGCGCGCCGCAGCTTGCCGCGCCAGGACGTTACACTCCATCGTCGTCTCGCGTTTCTTCCGGCTGGACAAGAAACGTTGTCCCTTTGCCAAGATTGGCGAAGCGGTTGGATTCAATTCCCCTACATTCTCCGCGTAGTAAGTGATGGTTCTGGCTTTGGAACTAGTGGGTGACGGTCGGGATTAGGGTTCGTTCGCAAGCGGCAGGGGTGTGCGGGGTCTGCACAGTGGCTAACGCTGCTTGCTCGGTCTGGGTATGGGGTTAAGGGGACTAAACGGACTCAGGGTTGGCCGCGTCCGCGGGCTGAAGCCAGGACCGCCTTTTTTTGAACAAACACGTTTAGAAGTACGATCAATGAAGAAGCTACTGACGCTGACTGTTGTGGTTCTGGCCGGAATGGCGCT
>CAYJNU010000393.1:0-7832 GCA_964371005.1 uncultured Verrucomicrobiota bacterium
GAAGAAACGCCCCATTTTCCACATCTCGCTCTATCGAAACTTGAAACACCCTCTTCTATTAAGTTTTGACACCGGGCCGCGTGTAGTGGGCTCAGGTGCAGCGTGAAATAGCACCGCTCCTGTGTGTGGCGTGCTCGTGCAATTGGCGAGGCTTGGGCTCGTGGAGGTGATTCCCGGCAGAGCCGCCGTGACAAAACCAGTTTGCACATCACTGACGTGAAGCGCCTTCAGTCCTCCGCGCACGGAAACTCCCAACGCGCCTTCGAGAGGCTGCGGCTGAGGCCTTGCTTGCCGAGCAACTCAGCGGTCGTTTTCGCGTTATTCTGCGGCGCGGGCGAGTTCCAGCCGCCGATGCAGCAGTCGCTTGACTTCGGCGGCGTCGGCGCGGGGATGCTAGCGCCGGATGCCTTCGCGGGCGATCTCGCAGGATAGCTCGTGCAACTCCAGCGCCACGGCCAATCGCTGCTCACCGGTCACGCGGCGGTAACACTCGATCTGCTTGTCCAATGCACGGCTCGCAGTCATGGCTTCTATACAGTCCAATACGCATCGCCAGACAACTTCAAGTTCGCCTCAATCCTCCGCAAACAGGTACTCCAAATCCGTCTTCGAGAGGCTGCGCGCGAAGCCTTCCTCGCCGAGCACGTCGGCGATCGTCTGCGCCTTGCTCTGTTGCAGTTCCCAGATCTTTTCCTCGACCGTGCCGGGCGCGATAAGCCGATACGCGTTCACGGTCTGGGTCTGGCCGATGCGATGCGAGCGGTCAATGGCCTGCGCTTCCACGGCCGGATTCCACCACGGATCGTAGAGGATCACGTAGCTCGCCGAAGTGAGGTTCAAGCCTGTGCCTGCGGCGCGGAGGCTGAGCAGGAACACGCCCGGGCTCGGGTCGTTCTGGAACGCGGCCACCACTTCCTGCCGGTCCTTCGTCTGGCCAGTCAACATGTGGGTCTTGATCTGGTGCGCGACGCATTCCTTCTCCAGCAGTTGCAGCATCTGCACGAACTGCGAGAAGACCAGCACCTTCTGTCCCTCGGCGACGAGCGAATCCAACAACTCGAACAACGTCTCGGTCTTGCCGCTGGGCGAATCGTTGCCAACAAGCCGTGGGTGGCAGCAAACTTGGCGCAGGCGCGTGAGCGCGGCGAGCACGTGCATCTTGCTTTTGTTGAGGCCCTGCGTCTCGACGGCTTTCATCACCTGGTCGCGACTGCGGCGCAACTCAGCGAGGTAAAGCTTCCGCTGTTCGTCGCCCAGCGGGCAATCGCGGCGTTGCTCGATGCGATCCGGCAAATCCTTCGCGACGTGTTTCTTCAACCGTCGCAGGAGCACCGGCCTCAGCTTGGCCGAAAGTCTGCGGCGCGCGATGCGTTGCGCCCCCTCGGCATCTTCGCCGCCGCGCGGTTCATAGGTTTCAATGAATTGCTCCTGGTTGCCGAGGTAACTGGGCTGGATGAAATCCACGATGCTCCAGAGGTCGAGCAGCCGGTTCTCCAGCGGCGTGCCGGTGAGCGCAAGGCGATGGTTCGCGCGCATCTGTTTGACCGACTGGGTGACCTGCGCGCCGGGGTTCTTGATGAATTGCGCCTCGTCGAGGATCAGCGCGTGGAAATCGAACTTCTGCAATTCCTCCAAATCACGCCGCAGCAACGAGTAGTTGGTGACGATGAGATCGTGCTGGGGAATCTGCTTCCGCAAGTTGTGTCGCTCGGCGCCGCTTTCGAGCACGAGCACCTTCAGGTTTGACGTGAACCGTTCCGCCTCACGTCGCCAGTTGTGCAGCACAGACGCCGGGCAGATGACGAGCGAAGGCTTCGGGTTCTTGCGGTAATGTTCCTTGAGCCAGACCAACCACGCGAGCGTCTGCAGCGTTTTGCCCAGGCCCATGTCATCGGCGAGGATACCGCCCAGGCGGATCTTCGTGAGGTGACAGAGGAAATCGAAACCTGCCTGTTGATACGGGCGCAATTCAGCCGTCACACTGGTTGGCACGGTGGCGACCGGCACGCCGCGGAAATCTTTGAGTCGCTCGCGCAATTCGCGGGCCTGTGGCGAATCGCCGAACCGCTGCAATTCCTGGTCGTCCAAGTGCGCGGCGTGTTCGAGGCCGACCTTCTGCGGCACGGCAGCCAGTCCGTCCACGCCCAACTCCGCCATCGCCTCGTGCGCGGATTGCACAGCGTCCGTGTCGAGCTCGACCCAGCCGGAGTTGGGCAGCTTGACAAAGCGACCCGTGGCGGCGGCCAGACGTTCGAGGTCCGACTTCGTCAGCCTCATGCCCTCAGCTTCCCATTCGGCGGAAACGGCGAGCCAATCAATGCCGCTGCCTTTGACGATGAGCTTGGGCTTGAGGCGACGCGGCGTGAGGAAGAGCCGCTGGAACGCCGGATTACCCAGATACTCAGCTTCCTTGGGCCGGGCCGGCCAGGCCGCAGACAAGACGTTCAGGAAGTTCTCGTTCGGATCACCGGTCCACAAGCCGGGCTCCGGCGTAAACCAGTCGAGTTGTTTCAGCCATTGCGTCGTCGAATCCAGGCGCGGGTCATCCAGTATCTCCGGCTTGTCTGTCGGGCGGCGACGGCGATCCTGCAGTTGCCACTCCTGGCTGTTCCAGAACCACAGGCTTCCGTCCCGCAGGCTGCGCGCGTGCAGGCGCAGATGCACGGAATCGTCCAGCAACTCGAAGACAAACTGGGGCGTTGCCGGATGCGTGACGCAAAGCTGCTCCCAGTCCACGCCGTTCTTCGACTGGGTCTTCCGCAGGTGCGTGAGCAAACGATGACTGAGCTTGCGCACCGGCACGGTGGTGCGTTCCGCCCAATGCTCGATCACCGCTGCCGGAGGCGCGTTCCGCAACAAATAAAACGTGTGTCCCGCCAACACCAGTGGCGGTTGCTGCGTAAAGAACCGGACCTCGCCCAGCCCGTGTTTCTGCCCATCGGGCAACTTGAGCAGATGGGTAAAGGAGAGTTCGCGCTCGACGTTCTCGAGGTGCGGCGACAGTTCGGCGACCTGCCCCTCGAACCGCAGTTGGGTGCCGTCCGCGGTTTCCAGTCGCGCGGTGTGTCCCCAGCGGGCGAGCCAGTGCAACAAATCGAAGTCGGACAACACGAGCTTGGCAGCGCCGTTGTTACGGGTCTTGTGCGTCTCCGTCAGCCACGCGATGAATTCCCAATCGGTTGGTGCGAAGAGCTCTTCCTCGTGCGCCGCGCGCGTGACCAACTCGATCATCTCCTTCAGTGACCGCGCCTTCTCGCCGGTGCGCGGGCGGGTCAGCAGGAACCGCACGGCTAACCGGTGCCGCGCCGGCCAGTCTTCGTCCGGTTGCGGCGCACAGACCACACGCAAGGTCGCGCGCGGCTGATCCAGCAACGCCGGCTTGGGCGGGAACAGCCACTGTTCGAGTTCCTTGACCAGCTTCTGCTCGTGCTCGGCTTCTTCGACCTGGGCGAAGCGTTCGGCACTGGCATGAATCTGGAGTTCGTTGGGGAGCGGTCGCTTCGAGCGCAGGAACAGGAAGGCCAGTTCTTCCAGACGGACCCCACTGCGAACGGCCAACATGCGCGGCCACCAATCGTCCCCGCTGAAATCGCGCCGTGAGAGCGACAGCCGCTCGAAGTAGTCCTCGAGCAACAACCATGCACGCTGGGGATCGGGGCACTCGGCAAACTGCCGCAACAAATCCTGACGCTCGGCCACCGACGTCCGCGTGTCTGAGAGCTCGCGTCGCAAGTCCGCCAGTGCCCCATAGGTTTGGGACAGCACCGAGTTGTGCGCGTCGTACTTATTGGCCCCCGCCTGACGCGATCCGTTCCCGTTTCTGATTGAAAGTCTGGCCATCTGCCGCTGTGACAAAACAAAGACCCACTAGGGTCCTATCATCTCCGCACAGAACGAACACTCCGGTCAATCACAAAGGAAAAGAATTTGGCACGGTCAGCAACCGATCCGATCCTACAGTGTCATTTTCCCATGAGGCAACAGGCCGTCACCGGCGGGCGCAAAGGTCAGGAGGGGGCCAATCGGCTCAGTCTTGCGGGAAAATGTGGTAGAGCAGGAGGTAGATTACCACGCCGGTGATGGAGACATACAGCCACAATGGCCAGGTCCAGCGGGCAATTCTGCGGTGGGCATCAAATCGCTGACGCCAGGCATGGACGAGCGTCATGAGGACCATCGGCACGATTACGACAGCCAGCACGGTGTGGGTCAGTAGGATCACGAGGTAGATCGGGCGAAACCACGCCGGATCCTGGAACCGCGTGACGGTTCGCACGGCGAAGTGATAGGTGAGGTAACCGCAGAGGAACAAGGCCGAAGAGGCGAGCGCCCCGAGCATGCATTTGCGATGCGCCACCGGGTTCTTCCGTCGGATGAAGACGTAGCCGGTGGTAAGCAGCGCCGTGCTCAACGCATTGAAGCAGGCGTTGACGGCGGGCAGGTCGGCAAAAGTCATGATTGGGGCTTGGAGCAAGTGACGAAACTCTGTTGCATATGCAACAAAAATTCGTCACGGCATTTCGTCAAGGTTCGCGCTCCAGTTGGGCAACGGCGGCGAGCAGCTTCGGTTTGATCTGCTCGAAGATCAAATCCTGGCCCACGGTTTCAAAAACGCCCCGGAGCCGGGCCTGTTTATCCACCACCACGAAAATCGTGCTGTGGATGAACAGGTCGTTTGGGTCGGCGCGTTCCTCGGGTTTCTTCTCGACGGTCGTGAGCTTCAAGCCGTCAATCGCCAGTTTGGCGATCTCGGCCTTGCTGCCAGTCAGGAACGACCAGCGCGCAAAGTCGGCGCCGGACTTCTCGCCGTAGGCCTTCATCACGGGCGGCGTGTCGAAATCGGGATCGGTGGTGAGTGTCAAGAGTCTCGCCGCGATCGCGGCCGGCAAGGCATCCTGCAGCATCTTCATCCGGCGGGTCATGTGCGGGCAGGGGCCGGCGCAGCGCGTGAAAATGATGTCGGCCACCCAAACCCTGCCCAGCAGGTCGGCACGTGTCACCGCTTGACGGGCTTGATTCGTGAGCGTGAAGTCCGAAACCTGAGCCAGCACGGGCAGAGGTTGGGCGCGCTTGGCGGCGGATTCGAGCTTTGCGAGGGCAAAGACGATCACGATGGTGGCAACGATCAGCGCGAGGCCGATCCAGACTGACTTCGATGGTTTGGGCGAACCGTTTTCCATGACAGACTCCGGGCCCGGCAGCTCACCCCGGCACGGCGGAAGGAAGTCTAGCGAAACTCGCCTCTCAGTGGAAGGGCGGAACTCGGATTTGTCGGAGCTCGGATTACTCGTAGCTGACCGTGCCACCGGTCTTCAAGGTCAACCACTTGTCGTAGGCCTCCGGGCTTTCGACAACGAGGACACCCTGAGCCATTGCGGCGTGGCCGTTGCCACAGAGTTGCGCGCAATAAATCCGGTAGCTGCCTTCCTTGGTGGGCTGGAAATGGATCGGGATGCGCATGCCGGGGATGGCGTCCTGTGTCATCCGCATGGCCGGGATCTTGAACGAGTGGATCACGTCCTTGGAGCTGATGAAGGCAATGACCGGCTTGTTCACCGGGACGTGCATTTCATTGAGCGTCTGGGCGTCGTCTTTGCCCGCTGGATCGGTCGGGTTCACGCCGAAGATGTTCGTCTCGCTAACGAAGCGCATGTCCTGCTGGCCCAGCGTGCCGTCGCGCCCGGCGTAGCGGAAGTTCCAGTTGAACTGCTGCGCGACGACTTGCACGACGGTGGCCTCTTTCGCGTCCGGGAACTTGTCCGCCGCGCGTGCCCAAAGTGGCAACGCAATAAAAATCAACAGCGCGGCTTCGATGCCCGCCACCCCGAGTTCCAGGTAGTTCGAAATATGGCTGCGGACACCATGATGGTCCGCGCGCGGGTGCCGTTCCCGGCGAAAGCGCCACAGCGCATAGGCGAAATACGTCAGCCAGCCGATGAACAGGACAAACATCAGGAGGTGGACGTAAATGATCAGGCCATCCACGCCTTTGCCCTCTTCCGAGGCCAGCACCGGTAAACCGAGAATTTTTTCCATCATGGAACTTCCTCCGATCGAGCCAGCGCACGTTCGCCACCGTTTAGTTTCGCCGAGGTCCTGCCGACGTGGACAAAAAAGGCGACGATGAAGGTCAGCACCGACAGGATCACGCCCAGCAAGGTGAAAATGCCCCAGTTCATGCCCTGGGCCATCGGGGAATCGGATGCGCCGTAACACGCGGCGCACGCGAAAAGCGGAGCGGGTTGCAGCACCGCCAGGAGGAATACCGCGGTGGCGCGGGCCGGGTTTTTGCCGAGGCGCAAGTTCACAGGTAGCTCACGTGTTTGAGTTTTCGCAGGAAGAAGAATTCATAGACCAACAAACCGACGCCCGCGGCCAGCGAAGCCAAAGCCCACACCACATCGCTGGTCGCACCCTCTGGCGAACGATACGCCCGCAGCATCCACGCGCCGAAACCAAACGCGAGGGCACTCGCGGCGCTGATGAACACGACGTGGAAGGCTTTCAGGGACATGGCTCAGTGCGTGACCGTTTGGGCCGGAAGGTTGTGGTAGGAAGTGATCGTCAGGACCATGAGTCCCGCGGCGAAAAAAGCGGTGAATCCCAGCACCATGTAGATCATTTGTTTCTCCGAGATGAGGTGCATGAAGAACAGGGCTACAAGCGAAGCCTTGGCGGTCGCAATCACCAGCGCCAGCACGATGTTCCAGTGATGGCCCAGGTCAAAGTAGGACGCCCACACCGTAAGAACCGTGCCGATCAGCAAGGCCGCGCCCACGATGAGATAGCCGCGCACGTGCTTGGAAAAGTCTGTCGTGTGATCGCTCATAGACGTTTCACAACAAGTATAGAACCGGGAATAGGAAAATCCACACGAGGTCCACGAAATGCCAGAACAGCCCGGCGACCTCGACCCGGTTCGTGAAGCGTTCCGGAGCGGTGAACCACATTTTGCTGCCGGGGCCGAGCAGGTATCCAATCACCACCGCTCCGCCCAGCACGTGCAGGGCGTGCAGCGCCGTCAGGGTGAAATAGACCGCGAAGTAGGTGCTGTGCGCCGGCACGAAAGCGGAGAGCCGTTTGATTTCCGACAGCGGAATCTCCACGGGTTTGTGTTCGGCGTGGGCTTCGTGCCGGACCACCGCCGCCCGGCCTTCGGCGTAATGGTGCGGATCAGCAATGAAGACGATGGCCGTCTGCTTCGCCGCCTGGAGTTTCGGGATCGTCAGGAACATCGGCCGGCCCTCGATATGCCCGGTCAGGCGCGTGCCGTCGGTCTTCCAGACTTCGTAGTGGGAGAACTTCTCGCGGTATTCGTAAGACTTGACTCCCAGAAAGACGAACGCGCACAGGACGGTCACGGCTTGGAAGAGCTTGAACTGGGCGAACTGCCGGGCTTTGAGCGACGCCCACGCCATGACGACCGTGACGCTTGAGATGATCAGCACGACGGTGTTGAACGCCCCCAGGGGCACGTTGAGCAATCCGTGCGGCCAATCCGCCGCCGCCGCGCCAACGCGCAGCAGGATGTAGGACGAGAACAACGCCCCGAACAACATCACCTCGGACGCCAGGAACAGCCAGATGCCGACTTTGGCATTATAGACGCCCGTGTCCGGACGCAGTTGAGTGGTGTAAGGGATGTCCATGTGGGGCTAGGGAGTAAACCCGAAACTCGAAACCCGAAATCCGAAGGAAGATCGAAATCCGAAATCCGAAATGGCCGAATCGAATACTTCAAGGCCGTAGCGCAGACTTGCAGTCTGCTGTATCGCAGAATTGCATTCTGCGGGGCTTAGACTCGTTACTGAGGTTCGGTCGAGTTAGACACC
>CAYJNU010000394.1:0-5753 GCA_964371005.1 uncultured Verrucomicrobiota bacterium
ACGCCGCCGCTGAACGGTTCACGGGTTGGGGGGCCGGTGAAGCGGCAGGACGCAAGCTTGACGTGGTGTTCCAAGCGCGCGACGGGGGAGCGGCCTTGAAGACCCGTGCCTGGTTGAAGCAGGCCACCGCGGAAGGCCTAGCGCCTGAACCCCCACGCGAATTGACTCTCCTCACGACCGGTCAGCGCGAACTCCCGATCGAGGTCAGCGTGGCGCCGATTCGCGACGACGCCCGCGGCGTTCTGGGAGCGGTGTTTGTGTTCCGCAACATCACCGAACGCAAACGATTGGAGGCCGAGCTGAAGAAATCGGAGGCGGAGTTGCGTTCTCTTGCCGGTCACCTGGAACTCGCTCGGGAAGAAGAGCGGACACGGATCGCCCGCGAGATTCACGACGAGTTGGGGCAGATGCTCACCGGCTTCAAGATGGACCTCGCGTGGATGGAAAAGAAGCTCAGCGAACCCAAGGGGGGCGAGCCGTTTGCCCTGCTCGTGAAGGTGCAGTCCATGTTTGGCTTGTTGCACAGTATGGTGCAGACGGTGCGGCGCATCTCAGCCGAATTACGGCCTGGCGTACTTGACACCTTGGGACTCGAAGCGGCCGTGGAGTGGCAGGTCAACGATTTCCAGCAGCGAACCGGGGTCCGTTGCGTTGTGAGCGGGAGTCTGCGAGAGGACGCCTTGACCCGGCCGGCCACTACGGCATTGTTTCGCGTGTTGCAGGAGTCCCTGACCAACGTGGCCCGCCATGCCCGGGCCAGCCGCGTGGCCGTCAATTTGGAGGAAACCGGCGGCAAGGTGGTGTTGCAAATCAGCGACAACGGGTGCGGCATCGGCGCTGCGGACATCCGAAAAGGCGGCACTTTTGGATTGCTCGGCATGCGCGAACGGCTCGCGGCCCTGGGCGGTGAGTGTGACATTTGCGGTGAACCCGGTCGTGGTACGATCGTGCATGTGAGCGTGCCGGTTTCCCCGGGCACGGAAGGAAAAAACATATGATTGAAATTCTGATTGCAGACGACCACGCCATTGTGCGGCGTGGTTTGAAACAGATTCTGGCGGAAACAAAGGACATTGTCGCTGCCGGTGAGGCCACCAATGGCCGCGAGGCCCTCGAACTGGTACGCCAACGGAACTGGGACGTGCTTGTGCTCGACATCACCATGCCGGGCCGCAGCGGGCTCGACATCCTCAAGGACATCCGCCAGTTCCGGCCCGAACTGCCCATCCTCGTTCTCAGCATGCATGCCGAGGAGCAATTCGCGACGCGCATGCTCAAAGCGGGCGCGGATGGCTACCTCAACAAGGAGAGCGCCCCGGAAGAACTCGTCAAAGCCATCTACAAGGTCCACGGCGGCGGCAAATACGTGAGTCCCGCGCAAGCCGACCGGATGATCGGCGCGATCGCCGGGCAACAGTCGGATCGCCCGCACGAAACGCTCTCGGATCGCGAGTTCGAGATTTTATGTCTGATCGCTTCCGGCAAGACCGTTTCCCAGATCGCCAAGGAGCTTTCCCTCAGCGTCAAGACCGTGAGCACTTACCGCACGCGCATTATGGAAAAGATGCGCATGAAGACGAACGCCGAACTGACGCACTACGCGATCAAATCGGACTTGGTCGAGTGACGTCATGTTCAACGATCGCGACGGTGATCATTCCTGTTTCGATTCTGCCTGCCGAACGCGCTGGCGATCCAACCATGACGCCAGATGAGCCGGTCTGGGTGCCGCAAACCATCGTCCAACGAGATGAGCGGAGACAAGGTGGCTCTGCAAAGCGGAGCGGGCAGGCCAGGGATTCTGCGGCAGCAAAAACGCCGGAGGACGAACCCTCCGGCGCGTAACCCCAACCAACCCACTGCAAGATTGACGCTCTGGCTCTACGGCGTCTTCAAAACAATTTGCGAGTCATGCGGTTCTCACGACCGCTACTCCGCCACGACTTTCATCACCCGGCTCTGTTCGGCGCGTTTGCGCTGGGTTTCATTGAGAATCTTCTTCCGCAGCCGCAGGTTCTTGGGCGTGGCCTCGACGTATTCGTCGGAGCCGATGTATTCGAGCGAGCGTTCGAGGCTGAGCTTGAGCGGGGGGTTGAGTTGGATGCCCTTGCCGTCGCCTTGCGACCGCATATTGGTCAGCTTCTTCGCCTTGCAGGGGTTCACCGGGATGTCGTTGTCGCGCGCGTTCTCGCCCACGATCATGCCCCGGTAAATCTTGTCGCCCGGGACGACCATCAGCCGCCCGCGCTCCTGAATCATGTTCAGCGCGTAGGACATGGCTTCGCCGTCCTCCATGCTGACGAGTGAACCGTTCTTGCGTGCCATGATCTCGCCGCGGTCCGGGCCGTATTCGTGGAAGAGATGGCTGATCACCCCCATGCCGCGGGTCTGGTTCATGAGATCGGTTTCGAACCCGATCAAGCCCCGCGTCGGAATCAACGCCTCGATGGTGACCTGATCGGCGTGATGATTCATCGCGGTGATCTCGGCTTTGCGCGAAGCCAGGTTTTCCATGATCACCCCCATGAATTCCTGCGGGAGTTCGAGGAACAGCTTCTCGATCGGTTCAAGGAAGTTACCTGCATCGTCCTTGCGCCAGAGCACTTCGGGACGCGAGACCAGCACTTCGTAGCCTTCCCGGCGCATTTGCTCGACGAGGATGGCGATCTGCATTTCGCCGCGTCCGCTGACGTTGAATATCTTGGGATCGGAGGTTTGCTCGATGCGCAACGCCACGTTCGTGCGGACTTCCTTCACGAGCCGTTCCCAAATGTGCCGTGCGGTGACGAGTTTGCCGTCCATGCCGGCGAGCGGGCCATCGTTCACGGCGAACTCCATCTGGATCGTCGGCGGATCAATCGGCTTATGCGGCAGGCCCGGGCGCTCGGGATTATCCACAAGGCTTTCGCCAATGAACACGTCTTCGAACCCGGTCAAGCCCACGATGTCGCCCGCATGGGCCTCCTGCACCTCGATGCGCTTGAGTCCCTCGAAGTGGTAGATCATCGTGATCTTGCCGTTTACCTTCGAGCCGTTGCCGTGGATGCAGACCGCTGGCTGTCCGACCGTGATTTTGCCGGAGTAAATCTTGCCGAAGGCGATCCGGCCAAGGTAATCGCTGTAGTCGAGGTTCGCGACGAGGAGCTGAAAACCCTCGCTGGCGAACGCGCGCGGCGGCGGCACGTACTTGACGATGGCGTCGAACAGCGGCTCCATCGTGCCAGTGACATGTTCCAGGTCCAGCTTGGCGTAACCGTCCTTTGCGCTGGCATAGACGTACGGGAAATCGAGTTGCTCGTCCGTCGCGTGCAGCGAAACGAACAGGTCGAACACCAGGTCCAGCACCTTCTTGGGGTTGGCGTTGTCGCGGTCAATCTTGTTGATAACGACGATCGGCTTGGCGCCGGCTTCGAGCGCCTTGCGCAGCACGAAGCGGGTTTGCGCCTGCGGGCCGTCGGCGGCGTCCACGACGAGCAGCACGCCGTCAATCATGCTCATCACGCGCTCGACTTCGCCGCCGAAATCCGCGTGTCCGGGCGTGTCCACGATGTTGATGTGGTAATTCTTGTATTTGAAGGCGGCGTTCTTGGCGCGGATGGTGATGCCCTTCTCACGCTCGAGGTCCATGGAATCCATGAGGCGCTCCTCCTGGGATTCGTGCTGGTTCGCCCGGAACGTGCCGGACTGCTTGAGCAGGCAATCCACCAGAGTGGTCTTGCCGTGGTCCACGTGCGCGATGATCGCGATGTTTCGAATGTGCTGCATATCGTCAATGTCCGGTTTACCTGCCTCGCCATAATAGCCGCCGCATCCTGCGGACGCGACCGGGAAACGCGGGCGGAATACCCGCGGTTTGCGACTTGGCGAATTGCCGGGCGCGTAAGATGCGGGTTTCTGGCCAAAGGTCAAGCTCGGCGTGGCTTGCCAGCGGCGGCGGAAGCATGCTAAAACACCCCTGCTGGCCGGTTCGCCGGCCCAAACCCGTGAGCCTTATGAACCTTCAGGCGCAACCTCCACCTCGCACACCATGAATGCACCCCCGTCCGCTGCGCTTTGCCTCGCGCTTATTATCGGACTTTCACTCTTGCTCACGCTTGGCGCGTGTAGCAACGGCGAGCCAAGTCTTGTCGCCACCTCCAAATCGCCGGAAGGCGCAACCAAGCCAATACCGCCAACCGCCGGGGCGCCGCCGGGGCGCATCCGCGAACCGGCCGTCGCTGGCCTGTTTTATCCGGCGGATCCAAAGGAGCTTTCCGCCACGCTCGACAAGTTGCTGGCCGCGGCCCCGCCGCAACCCATCGGGCAGCTCCGCGCGCTGGTTTGTCCGCATGCGGGCTACCCCTACTCTGGGCCGACCGCCGGCTACAGCTACAAGCAGCTCGCTGGTCGGGATGTGCGCACGGTCATCCTCATGGCGCCGAGCCATTACGCCTTGTTCGATGGCGTGGCGGTGCTGGATGCCGACGCCTACCGAACGCCACTCGGGCTGGTGCCGATTTCGCCGAAATCAGCCGAGTTGGCGAAGGTGAAGCCCTTCCGCCTCGAACCGCGCGGCGGAGTCCGGCGTCCGCCGTGGACGGGGCAGTCCCCCAAAACAGCCGGCCCAAGCGAGGAGGACACGCCCGAAACTTGGGAACACTCCGGCGAAGTGCAGGTGCCCTTCCTCCAGAAGACGCTTACGAATTTCAGCCTCGTCTCGCTGGTGTTCGGGCAGGTGGACCCGCAGGAAGTCGCCCAGGTCCTCGCCAAATACCTCGACGACCAGACCGTCCTGATCGCGAGTTCCGACCTCAGCCACTACCACCCCTACGAGCAAGCGAAAGGGCTCGACGCCGACTGCGTGAAGGCGATATGCGAGCTCGACCTCGGCAAGCTGAAGGACGCGGAGGCTTGCGGGATCGGCCCGATCAGCTCGCTCGTTCACTTGGCGAAGACGAAAGGCTGGCGAACCAAGCTGCTCGATTACCGGAACAGCGGTGACACCGCGGGCGACAAGTCCGGCGTGGTTGGCTACGCGGCGATCGCGTTCTTCGAGCCTGAAGCGGCTACCCAATTCAGCAATGCCGAGCGCCAACAACTGCTCGCCTTGGCCCGCCGCGCCCTGGAGGCTAGCGTGAGCACCGGCAAGCTGCCAGCGCTGGAGCTTGAGGATTTCCCGCCGAAGTTCGCGCTGCCGAAAGGTTCTTTTGTCACGCTGACGAAGCATGGTCAATTGCGTGGCTGCATCGGCAACATCACGCCGCGCCAGCCACTCTATCAGGCCATCATGGAGAACGCCCGCGCCGCCGCGCTGAACGATTACCGCTTTGAGCCGGTGAAACCCGCCGAGTTGGGCGACCTTGAAATCGAAGTGAGCGTGCTGACCGAGCCGAGGTCGCTCAGCTTCACATCGCCGGACGATTTGCTGAGCAAGCTGCGCCCGAACGTGGACGGGGTGATTCTGAAAATGGGTTTCCACAGCGCCACGTTCCTGCCGCAGGTTTGGGAGAAGATTCCGGACAAGGCGGCGTTCCTCGATCAACTCGCGCTGAAGGCCGGTGCGGCGCGCGGGGCCTGGCGCGAGTCGGGAACGAAGGTGGAGGTTTACCAGGTCGAAGCGTTCGAGGAAGCGAAGCCGCACTGAACGCGAAGTATGCCGGCGCGCGTCTCTGAGGCAGAAGAACATTCCCACTGCCGCCAGGTCTTGGAGTGCGCCAGCCCTCTGGCGCTCTGGATGCGTTGGCCGCCAACCCGAAAGCGCCAGAGGGCTGGCG
>CAYJNU010000394.1:5763-7819 GCA_964371005.1 uncultured Verrucomicrobiota bacterium
CCGCGCCCCCCCCCCCCCCCCCCCCCGCCGGGGGGCCCCCCCCACTCCAAGACGCTATCGCGCGAGAATTCAGCAAGGGTTGTGGGCCTGGCGTATGAGCACGGGCTTGGCGCAATCAAGGAAAGCGGACGGCGGGCGATGGCTTCTGCTTGCCGTCGGCGCGCTCGGTGTTTCGTGCGTGGGCACGCAGCTCGTGCTGATGCGCGAGATGCTGTGCGTCTTCGCGGGCAACGAACTGGTGCTCGGCATCGTGCTCGGCAACTGGCTGCTCTTGATGGGTGCGGGCGCGTGGCTGGGGCGCTGGGCAGCGTGGCGAAAGGACCGCCTCGGCGCGTTTCTCTGCGGCCAGATTGCCGTTGCCCTGACTCCGATGGTGCAATTGGCGGCGGTTCGTATTCTGCCCTGGGGCGCGTTCACTCGCGGGGCGATGGTGAGCCTTGATGGGATTGTCCTGAGCAGTTTTTTGGTGCTACTGCCGTACTGCCTGACGACCGGTTATCTGTTGACGCTCGCTTGCTTGGTCTTGGCCGAGACAGGCTGTGGTTCGGCTGCGGGCCGAGTTTACGTGGCAGACTGTGTGGGAAGTATCCTTGGCGGCATCACCGTTAGCCTGTTGCTGGTGTGGCTGCTGGATTCCTTCGCAGTGCTGGCTGCCGTTGGCTTCCTGAATCTCGCCTGCGCCGGATCGTTGGCTTGGCGAGCGGGGCGAAACTGGCTGCTGGTCGCGGTGGTTGCGGCGCTTTCCTGCCCGGCGATGTTTGTTCTAATTCCGAAACTGGACCGCGGATTCACCGAGCTTCAGTATCTAGGCGAAGAGATTCTGTTCCGCGGCAATTCGCCTTACGGCCAACTCGTGGTGACAAGCGGTAATCGCCAAACCAATTTCATCCAGAATGGTTTGCCGGTCCTCTCCACCCACAACACCGAGCAGGTGGAGGAAGCGGTGCACTACGCGATGGCGCAGCGACCGGACGCGCGGCACGTGTTGCTGATCGGCGGTGGCGTCGCAGGCACGGCGAAGGAACTGTTGAAGTATCCAGCCGAGATAACCTATGTGGAGCTGGATCCGCTCTTCCTTGAAGTGGGCCGGCGCTTCCTCCCGGAGAATCTGAACGATCCTCGCATCCGCATCGTGAACACGGATGGCCGGCGGTTCGTTCAAACAACCCAGGATCGGTTTGACGTGGTCATCGTGGACCTGGCTGACCCGGTCACGGCACAGCTCAACCGGTTTCACACGGCGGAGTTCTTCGCCGAAGCGAAACGCGCCCTAACGACAAACGGCGTGCTCGCGCTGGCCGTTGGTCGCTACGAAAACTTTGTCAGCCCGGAACTGGCGCGGATGCTGGCGACAGCGGATCACACTTTGCAAAGTGTGATCACGAACACCCTCATGGTTCCGGGCGGACGTGTGTTTTACCTGGCATCGGATGGAGCGCTGGGCTTGGATATTGCGGATCGGTTGGAGCGGGCTCAAATCCAGACGCGCTTTGTGAACCGGCACTATCTCGACGCCATGCTCACGCCGGATCGCCTCGCGGACTTGGAACGTGCGGTGGCCCAACCAGCGGCGGTGAATCGCGACTTCAATCCGGTGCTCTACTTCCATTGTCTGCGCCACTGGGCCAGCCAATTTGACAGCCGGGCCGGCATCGTGTGGATTGCGCTTGGTCTTGCCTTGCTCGTGTATGTGGTCCGCTTGCGCGGCGCGGCGGCGGCGGTGTTTGCCGGCGGCTTTGCGGCCTCGTCGTTGGAGGTTGTGCTGCTGCTCGGCTTCCAAGCGCTGTGCGGCTCGCTCTATTACCAACTGGGCATCATCGTGACGGTGTTCATGGCGGGACTGGCCGTGGGCGCGGGTTGGACCAACCGCAGAGACGCGATGAGCGCGGAGAGGCAGAGCCGCAACGAAAGGAGCGCCACGACGCTGCCGGATGGCAGTACGCAGAGCCCTTCGACTTCCGACTCCTCTGCGTCCGTCGCGTCTCGGCGGTTGAGCTGGCGCGGCTGGCTAATCTCGCTGGCCCTGGGTGTTGCACTGTTTGCGGCGCTGCTACCG
>CAYJNU010000395.1:0-7814 GCA_964371005.1 uncultured Verrucomicrobiota bacterium
CCGCTGGGGTCGTAGCCACAATGAACCATGCAATTCTCGCAGCGCGGGTCGCGCGCCACTCCGTCCACCACGCCGTATTTGTTCCAGTCCACCTTTTCGAGCATTTCCCGATAGGCCGGGTAATGGCCGTCGGTCATGAGGTAGCACGGCGCCTTCCAGCCCCGAACATTGCGGGTGGGGATGGCCCAAGGGGTGCAGGTCAGCTCGCGTTGGCCGGCGAGGAACTCCTGATAAACCGGCGTGCCGAAAATGTTGAACCGCCGGCTCCATTCCTGAATTTGGGCGAACTTCCGGCGCGTCATGGCGCGGGTCAGGAAGAAGTCCTCTGGCTTTTTGCCCAGGCGTCCGACCATGTCGGTTTTCGCCGCATCGAAGTCGTAGCCCGGCGAGATGGTGTGGCCGTCCACGCCGAGCGCGGAGAAGAACTCGAACATCTGTTCGATTTCCCTCATGTCGGCCTCCCTGTAAACGGTCGTGTTGGTGGCGACCTGAAAGCCGAGCAGCTTGGCCATGCGGACGGCAGCGACGCATTCCTGGAACACCCGTTCGCGCTCGACGGCCAGGTCGTGGGTGTATTCCAGGCCGTCCACATGAACGTTCCAGTAAAGCCACTGGGTCGGTTGGATGGGGGGCTGGCTGTTGGACTTGCCTTTGCGGATGGTTTCGACGTCTTTTTCGGAGATGAGTTTTTCCGCCAGCAGCCGGGCCAGAACCGGCTCGTGCGCGGACGAATAGGTGCTGGCGAGATAATCCTTCAACTCCCGCCGCATCAACAGACCGTTGGTGCAAATATAGACGATGCGTCGTTGGGCCAGCAACCCCGCCACCAGTTCTTTGATCTGTGGGTAAATGAGCGGTTCGCCGCCGCAAACCGAGACCATCGGTGCATCGCATTCGCGGGCCGAGGCCAGGCAATCCTCAAGGCTCATCATATCCTTGAGACTGGTCGAGTATTCGCGGATGCGACCGCAGCCGGTGCAGGTGAGATTGCAGGTGTGCAGCGGTTCAAGCTGCAGCACCAGGGCGAAACGCGGCGTCCGCCGCCACTTGTGTTTGATAATGTGGCGGGCGATCTTCACCGTCAATGCGAGCGGAAACCTCACAACACAAGTCCTTGGCGAGATCTTTGCAGCGCCGCCACCAGGGCCGCCACCGAGGTCTCGCCCGTGCCGCCTTTGCCGATGGGGATCACCAGTTCGCTCATACGGCGTCGGCCTTTCGTGTACCCCTGATGACAAACAGGACTGCGTCGGCAGGTTCGCGGGTTTCAAACAGCGTCGTGCCGTTCACGCCGAGGAAATACTCCGACTGCACGGCAAACCGTTCTTTGAGTGCCTCCTCGATTTCCTTCAAGTCCAAATGCCGAATCTTGCACACATACGAAAGCGGGTCGCGGCGTTTTTCCCGGAAGAACTCCGACGTGGGATTGAGCAGCATAACGATGAGCCGGCCGCCATCGCGCAGCACCCGCGCGGCCTGCGCCGCCGCTTTGCGCCAGTCTTCAATGAATTGCAGGGAGGCGACAAAAATCACCGCGTCAAAAGACGCCGCCGGGAACGGCAGGTCTTCAGCACGCCCTACCACAGTCCGGACACCGTCCGGCACGCCCCCCAACGCCTCGGTCGTCACGTCCAGTCCGGTGACCTTGAAGCCGTGCTCGCTGAGCACGCCTTCAATGATGGCAGGGCCGCAGCCCACGCTCAAAACGGTCTGGCTGCCTTGCAAGTGACGCAACAGATAGTCCGATTCGACGCGAAAGATCTTCTGCCAGAACTCCGTTTCACAGGATTCCCGGTAGCTTTGCATCTCGCTCAAATCGTCCTTCATATTGTCGAGCACCATGGGCCTTTCAAATCGTTACCAGCCGGTCCGAGTCGCGGGCGATCTCGTAGTGGTCTTTGAGCGTGGAGAGAGGGCACACTTCCGAGCCGTTGGAGTTGCGAAGTTTGAGACATGCGCCGCAGGCGAAGAACCGACCTCCTGCATCGAGAACCTGTTGCGCCAGGGTTTTCACGTCGAACTTCGGGTCTTCACTGCGGTCAATTTCGACGCCTTTGCCGGAAAGAAAGATGCGCACCTCGTCTCCTTGTTGGAGGCTGTAAAGTGCCAGGCGCAACGTGTTGAAGACGGTTTCCGGGTCCGTTTGAGTGATGACAATGCCGAGTTTCATTTGTTGTTTTTCAGTTGTGGACTTCTGCCCGCAGGCGCCGCAGCAATTGGTCAAACACCTGTTGGAGTCCCGGAACGCTTTCCACAACCAGTTGGCCCTGGGAATACGCCTTGGCAATGACCATCGAGTCGGGAATCTCCGCCAGGATCGGAACGCGCGCTTGTTCGCACCATTCCCGCGCCTCGTCCGCTCCGGGCTGTGCGCGGTTAACGACCACGCCGCAGGGCAGCTTCAACGTCTTCGCCACCTCCACGGCCAGCCGCAAATCGTGCAGGCCAAACGGCGTCGGTTCGGTCACCAACATCACGAAATCGCAATCCCGCACCGTCTCGATCATCGGACACGCGGTGCCGGGCGGGGCATCCAAAATCGTCCACTCCGCCGGGGGCGCGGCTTGTTTGGCCGCGCGAATGACGGGCGGGCTGGTGGCTTCGCCCACGTTGAGAGTGCCGGAAACAAATTGAACCGTTCCGGCGGCGCCGGTCTTTACTACGCCCAACGGGTGGGATACCTCGGTGATCGCGCCGACCGGGCAGACCAACGCGCAGCCGCCGCAACTGTGGCACAACTCGTCATACACGAGCGTCTGTTCGGGCAGGCAGACGATGGCGTTGAAGCGGCAGATTTGGGCGCACGAGCCGCAAAGCAGACATTGCTCCTGGTTCACCCGCGGCACGAGTCTGCCGACCGGGGTTTCTCCAGTTACGTCCGGCTTCAAAAACAAATGGCCGTTGGGCGCCTCGACATCGCAATCCACATAAGCCACCGTCTGGCCGTGGCGCGCAAGCGACACGGCCAAATTGGTGGCCACGGTGGTTTTACCGGTGCCGCCTTTGCCGCTGGCAATCGCGAGCTTCATGCGCTTCTGGCCGACTTCACGTTTCAACCGGGTTTGTTTTCGGTCGGCACGCTGGGAGCCGAGGGAGGTTGCGGCAGCATCCCACCCTGGCCTTGACCCCGGCCAAAACCTTGCCCGCGGCCCCGGCCCCGGCCCTGGCCGCCCTGGCCTCTGCCACCACCCCAGCCGCGGCGTTGACCGCCGCCACAAGGGCCCAACCCTTTGCCCGTCGGCCCTTGGCCAAGCGGTCCAGTTCCATCGCCCATGGGTGTCATAACTTTGTCCTTTCGTTTACGATTGTTTTCCGTGATTGAGTGTGGTTCCCGCGCTCCGGCTTGGGGCGCGGCGGCGACACGGCTCGCCGCCTTGGGAACATCGTGATGCAAGACCAGGCTCCCAACCGCGTGGCCGATGTGTTTGGCCACGACGGGACACTTGACCTTGAACAGGAAGAAAACGTTTTGCCCGCAACCGTCCAGCGATTCGTAGTTCGCCTGCCCTTTGGCGAGAATCAGGCTGGCGCTCGCAAACCGTTGCTGGAACTCCGGGCTACAGGCTTCCAGCACGATGCCGGCACCGTCGCAGCCGGTGTCTATCACTTCAACCCATCCATCCAAGCCCGCCGCCGTGGCGTCCGCCCGCAGGGCATCGTTGATGGCCGGGCCTCCCTTTACCGCCACCGTGATCTTGTGGTGAGGCAACATCTCCAGGAGCAGGCGGTCAAAAACCAGTTCGCCGGCGTTGTCCGCCAGAAACAAAATGTGCGGCGCGCGTTCCGCCGCCGCAAAGAACGCATCCACGTTCCCCTTGAGCGGCCCGGCAAAAGAGCTTTCCAGCGCGGCGGGGATTTGTTCCGCCGTCAGGTCGCCCTTGATGCCGAAATCAATGACGTTGGCGGCGAGGGCGAGTTTCACGGCAGCCAGGCGCGGATTCTCGGCGCTCTGCAACCGCTCGCGCCAGGCAGGTAACAGCGCCAGCGCCAGCCGGTTCGACTCCTGTTTGATGGACAGATAAGGATCGGCTTGTCCCGTCAACTCGCGAACCCGCCGGTGAATCCCGCGGCCAAAAGAGACGGGGGACAGGCTGAGGTCCGCTTCACTGGCCGCCCGCAGCGCCTCGCGCACAATCCGCTCGCGAACCGGCTCGTCGGCGGTGGCCAGTCGCGCGACGCTTAGGGCCTGCGCCACGAAACACGGGATGCAGTCCAGCGCGCTTTTCACCGCCAGTGTCCTCCCGCGTCCGCTTGGGAGAGCAATTGCAAATGCCCGTCCAGGAACGACTGGATGGCCTGTTCCGCCGAGTCACCGCTCACTGGATACACTTGGATTTTGGCCGCCTTGAGTGCGGTCCACGACTTGGGGCCGACGTGGCCCGTTAGAACGGCTTGAACACCCAAGCGCGCCAGGGTTTGAACCGTTTGAAGGCCCGCGCCTTGAGCGGCATCGGCCGCGCTGGTGTTGTCCAAGGCGGTTTGCTGTCCGGTTTCGGTGTCCACGATGCGAAAGAAGCGTGCCCGACCGAAACGGGGATCAATGGGCGAGTTCAGGTCGTTCCCCTGAATGGAAATGGCGAGTTTCATATCCTCAGTGCGCGTGCCCGTGATGACAGTCGTGATGCTGCCCATCTCCCCGGCCATGGCCGCAAGTCGGCGTTGCGTCACCCAGCGCACCGGTCAAGTACGTCTGTACCATGTCTTCCGGCGTGCGGCCCGTCGCGCCGGCGTGGACGGCAATCCCGTTTTGGGCGAACAAGTCCAGTGCCCGCCGGCCCATGCCGCCTGCGATGATGACCTCAACACCCTGCTCGTGCAGCCAGCGGGGCAAAAGTCCCGGCTCGTGCGGTGGCGGGACCACCCGGGTTTGGGCGATGATTTGTTTGGACGCGAGGTCGGCTTCGATCAACGCGAATTGTTCGCAGTGGCCAAAGTGCTCCGCCAGCCGGCCGGCGCTCAGGGGAATGGCAATCTTCATGTGTGGTTTGATGGTGGGTTCAGGCGATGGTTTTATCTCCGACGGTTGTGGTTTGGTTTGTTGCAGGTTGAGTAGAATGGGACGCACGATGTCGGCGAAGGCGCGTGCAGCGGGGCTGTCGGCAAAGCGTTTCACAAAAGGCGTGCCCGCGTCGCCGGAATCCACCACCTGCGGATCAAGCGGAACTTTGCCCAGGAACGGCACGCCCATTTCCTGCGCGAGCAACGCGCCGCCGCCGGACTTGAACAGGTCGGTGGTTTTTCCGCAGTGGGGGCAGACGAAGCCGCTCATGTTTTCCACGACGCCGAGCACTTGCAGGTGGAGTTGCTGACAGAACGTGATCGAACGGCGCACGTCTGCCAGTGCCACGTCTTGCGGCGTGGTCACCACGATGGCGCTGGCGGGCCGGCCAACCAACTGCGCCACGGTCAGCGGTTCATCGCCGGTGCCGGGTGGCGAGTCAATGACGAGCACGTCCAGCGGCCCCCACATCACGTCGGCGAGAAACTGCTGGATGACTTTGAATTTCAGCGGGCCGCGCCAGATCACCGCATCCCGCGCGCTGCGAAGCAGGAAGCCGATGGACATGACTTTGAGATTGTCGCCCAGCGGGATGGGTTCGATGACATTAACCTCTGCGGTCGGTCCGCAAGCCTCATTTTCCAAACCCATCAACTTCGGAATGCTCGGGCCGTGAATGTCAATGTCCAGCAGGCCGACCTTGTGACCCGCCAAGGCGAGGGAAGTGGCCAGGTTCGCAGCGACCGTGCTTTTGCCCACGCCGCCCTTGCCGGACAGGACAAGGATCTTCTGGCGGATTTGCCCCAGCCGCTGGTCCAGCCGCCGCTGATCGTCCGCTTGCTGTGCAGCAGCGTTGGCTGCCGAGGTGGTGGGCTGACTTGGGCAAGACTTGCTTGCGGTATCCGGTGCAGTGGTGTGCGGATGAGGGTGTGACTGAGTTGTCATGATAGAGCTTTTTGCGAGCCTGCGCCCTGACGGGAGAAATTGTGTGTGCCGTGGCGGAAATGCAGGTGCCCATTCAACCACATTTGGAACCGGCGAAGCGCCGAGCCCAATCGGTTGTGAGCCGACGGAGTTGAAACACAGTGCGGGTTTCCAAAACCCGGCAAACCCAGTTGGGCGCGTCGCCAACCGGGCAATCCGGTAATCCGATACCAGTAACGCTGGCCGGTCTTGCCTGCGTGCTCATGCCGTCCTCGGCCACCGCCACATTGGAACGGACCGCTGCTGGCTGGCGTCAGCGGCGTGGCATTCGTTACCAACTCGCTTGTGGGAGCATTTCGCTCCAGTCGTTGTAGATTTGCAGATCTGGTCATGGATTGATTCCTTTCTTGACCGGCGCCCGGTGCAAGGGCAACGCCTCGCCGAGCACCTGGGCGCCTGCCGGGCTGGGTTGATGGGGAGAACGCTGGCTTGCCCGCCGGACAGCGCTGAATGCCTGCACCGCCAGCAGGAGCATGCCCAGCGCACAAACGATTGCGCCGCCGGTGGGCAAATCGAGCTTATACGAAGCGCCCGCCCCCAGCGCGCCCCCCGCGATGGCAATTGTCCAAGCGGTCCAAAGCCGCGCCGTCAGCTTGTCGGCGAGGTAACTCGCACAGACCGCCGGGATGATGAGATACGAAAACGTGAGCAGCACGCCGCCGATCGGGACGAAGGTGGTAACGACCAGCCCGAACAACGCATAGAAGGCCAAATCCCACCAACCAATCCGCATGCCCGCCGCGATCGCCCGTTCCGGCTCGAAGGAAATCAGGAGGAACTGGCGCCGCCAGAGATAGTGAATCAGTCCCACGACCGCGAAAAATCCAAAGCCCGTCAGCACATCCCGCGGCCTTACCAGCAAGACTTCCCCCACCAAGGTGCGCTTGAGTTGCACGTCGCCCTCGGGATTGTGGCTCAGCAAGAGCATTCCCGCCGCCGCGGCCACGACATAGACGATCCCGATCAAGGCCTCCTGCGGCACGCGCTGATCGCGCCGACGCGTCAGCGTGAAGACCACGGCGCCCACCAGCGTAAACCCAATACCCCAGGCGAACGTCTGCCACTGATGCACATGGTAACCGAGCAGGACCGCCACACAGGTGCCCAACGCGGCGACTTGCGCCAGCGCCAGGTCCACAAAAATGATCTCGCGCCGAACGATGTGCAGCCCGTAATAGACCAGGATGCCCGGCAACAGCAGGCACGCCAGCAACGGCCACTTCATCAAGTTCAACGCGATTTCCATAGGACGTCAGTTCGTTGGTCGTACCGGCTCAGGGCGCTCCCAATCCCTTGGCAACGGTGTTCACCAGATGATCCAGCAACGGGATGTAGCCGCCCTCGGTGCCTTTCACGCCGCCGGGGAATTGCGCCACTAGGACGGCCGTGGCGCCAGTCTGGCGGGCAACCGTCTCCGCCGTGCGCCAGTTCAAATACGGTTCGACGAAGATGACCTTGATCTTCTCCTGTTGCATGGTCTGGATGACTTGGGCCAGGTGCGGCGGGGTGGGTGGGATACCTGGCTTGGGTTCCAGGAACACATCAATCCGCAAGCCGAAACGCCGCGCGAAGTAGGGCCAGGAGTTGTGATAGGCGACGATGCGGCTGCCCTTGAACGGCGCCAGCCGGGTCTGCCATTCGGTCAGCTTGTTGGCGAGTTGAGCGGAAAACCGTTGCAGGTTCGCGCGGAAGTAGTCGCTCGATTTCGAGTCCAGTTGGCTGAAAACCCTGGTCAGCCGTTCGGCCAGGATGCGGGCATTGATCGGATCGGTCATGAAGTGCGGGTTGCCCACCGCATGCACGCCCCCCATGGAGCGGTCCAGCACGGCGG
>CAYJNU010000396.1:0-4041 GCA_964371005.1 uncultured Verrucomicrobiota bacterium
GCTACATCCTGGCCGGCTACATGACTTTCCACAATACGACCTATTCGGAGCAGCGTGAAGTGACCCTGATCAAGACCGATTCCGCTGGCAACACCAACTGGATCGAGATTCTGCCTGGCACCACCAATCGCAACGAAGCCGCCTACGGCGTGGTCGCGTTGACGAACAACAGCTACGTGGTGCTCGCCCATCGGGAGGTCGGCCGTTTCGATCCCGACCAGCGCTCCGGGTGGCTCTTCAAACTCGCGCCGAATCATCCCCCGGTGCCGCGCATGACCTTCAGTCCCTCTCCCGCGGCAGCAGGCACGCCCGTCAACTTTGACGGTTCCGCCTCCACCGACCCGGATGGCACCGTGGTTGGGTGGGAATGGGAATTCGGCGAGGGCGCTTCCGCCAACGGGGCGTTGGTCGCGCACACCTACACGAATGTCGGAAGCTTCGTAGTGCGTCTCACCGTCGTGGATGACGACGGTGCCGAGCGTTCGATCACCAACTGGACCTGCGCTCCGGGCATCGTGCCGCTCTCGTCGGGCGTCACCCTCACGCTGGCCGAAGTGACGAACGCGCCCGCCGCCGATCCGGTGCATTATCCGCCCGCCGGCGCGCCGGCGAATCTGGACTGGGCCTCGGCCTACGGTTTCCGCATCGGCGCCACCGGAGCGAATGGGAGCAAGGCGTTCCGCATTGCGTTCTGCGACCCGTTCAACACCAACTACGTTCTCTACCGGCTGCCTGCGTGGACCAGTGTTCCGTACACGAACGTGAACCAGGCGGCAGTGGATGTTTCGCTTCAAGTGGCAGGCGGCGTCCTCAACACGAACCTCGTTCTGGCCCGCGCCATCCCCGCTTGCCGGATTGTTCGCTGCGGACTGGCGGGTGACGACCGCCTGACCCTGACCTTCACGACTCAAAGCGGCTACCGCTACCGTGTGCAGCGCAGTCCGCAGCTTGTCCCGGCGGAGTGGCAGCCCGTGAATCACGCGTGCGCCCTGACCGATCCGCTGACCCTCGAAACCCTCGACGGCACCGGCACGGAACAAACGGTCTTCGTCTCGAAGAACCCGGGCGCCAGTGGTTTCATTCGTGTCTCAGTCGAACCATTCCTCCCGTAACCCCGGACCCAAACCATGAACACAACCTCGCCCCTCCTCATCGCCCATCTTCTCGCTGTGGAGGAGCTGCAATTGGGCTGACTTGAGTTCGCGCCGGTTCGCGGCGGCAAGAGCTTCGACTCCCGCGTATGCCACGATCAACTGGCGATGATGCCGCAGGCTGTAGAACGCGAACAGTCCCGCGAGACAAGCGCCCGCGCCGGAGAACCACAGGGCGCCGCTTGGTTGGAGCATCGTGGACAGAGGGGCACGGTCGAGTTTCGATTCTGCGACGGCAGGGCGCGTCTGTCCCCGCGCGCCGTTGGGAGCAACGCCCGGTGCGGCGAGCTGGGACAGTGGCGTCCTCCCAAGCAATCCATCGGAAGGATTGGGAGTCGTTGCTTTGTCCACTGATCCGGATGCCGGCAAGCGTGCCTGGCAGTTCGTCATGGACGAGCTGACGGCGACCAAGCAGGGCGAGACCCACAGCCGCCACATCACCGCGATGCGCGATCGCGCCTTCGATCTCATTCGCGATCTCCCTCTGCTGGAGACGCGCGCTGAGCATTTTCTCAAGGTGCTCCGCGTCGGCACCGTCGCGACCAATGTCTATCTGCGCCGGCTGCACAACTTCGCCTTGGACATGAACTGGCTGCCCAAGACGGTCCTGCCAAAGAAGCAATGGCCCAAGCCGGTGTACAAGGAGAAGCGCGCGATCACGCTGCCGGAGCATGAAGCGATCGTGGCGCGCGAACTGAACCCCGAGCGGCGCACGTTCTACGAACTGGCGTGGCATCTCGGCGCCGCCCAGACCGACCTGGCGCTGCTGAAGGCCGAGGACATTGATTGGGAGAAACGGATCATCAGCTTCTTTCGCAAGAAGACCAAGAGCGTGGCCATGCTGCATTTCGGCGAGGCGGTGGCGAAGACTCTGCGCACGCTGCCGACGTCAGGACAGTTCTTCCCGTATCTGGCGCGGGTGCGGGCCAGCGATCGGGCGACGGAGTTCAAGCAGCGCTGTCGTGGGCTCGGGATCAACGGCGTCACGTTGCACTCCTATCGCTACGCGTGGGCTGAGAGGGCACGCCAGGCGGGCTATCCGGAGCGATTCGCACAAGAGGCACTGGGGCACAACAGCCAGGCCGTGCATCGCTCCTACGCGAAGCGGGCGAAAGTGCTGCTTCCGCCCTTGGAAGACTACGAGAAGAAGATCATCCCACTGCGACCGTCACCGAGTGCGACGCCAGTGACCGCGCCGTTGCAAGCGACTGGTCCGAAATGAGCGAAACAAGGAACTCGTTCTCCCTGAACGGCAAAGCGATGAACAAGCAGACTCCCAGCAGGAACACCGTGCCCTCAAGAAACCAATCCCTGTCTGTGTCAGTGGCCATCCTGGCTGGGTTTATGGCTGGTGGTTTTTCGGTCTCGCTGCCAGCCGCCACGGCTATCGTGGACTTCAGACAGGACTTGGACGTTTGTTTGCCGGAATGCGCTTCCACATCCAGCAGCAGCCGCAGGCCGCGCAATCCTAGCTCAAATCCGACAGGAGCGGTGTCGCTGTCGCCAGAGCATTTTGACGGTTTGAATGGGCTTGGCGCAAAATCCAGCCGTCGGCTGCCCGTTCGCCGCCCTTGGTGTCTCGCCCCGTTCTGGAAAAGGCCAGTTTTCGGCCAGACACTACTTCCGCAAACTGGGCCTCATCTCCCTGATGGAGGAGGTTCACTGGTGTACTCTGCTGCGTGAGCAGCGGTCTTTGTGAACCGCCGTGACACGGAACCGTACGTCCGGTGGTGCGTGGGAGGACGGTGAGGGTTCTAGCCCTCAACTCCCGATTAGTATTCCAGGGAGGGGATCTTCACCAGCACGCTCTTGGCGTGGGCGCGATGCACTGCGTAGAGTCGTGTTACAAAACGCAGAACGGAGCTCGCGTGGGGACCTCTTTATGAGCCTCATCCATACCTGTCGACTCAACGGGGCCAACCCGTTTGATTACCTGAGCGCCCTTCAGCGCCATGCCGCCGCGGTCAAAGCAAATCCCGGCGCTTGGCTGCCTTGGAATTATATCCAGGCGGACGCCACATCGGCCCCCGGGTAAGCCCACCCTGACACGTCTCGCGGACAATCCTCCGGCCACCGCCGTCGGGTTTTTGCTGCCACGCACGCTCACCGAAGCAACACGAAAGAACCCTGTGCCCATCCGTCCTTGACCACGTTCGCCTCGCCGGACAACAACAGCAGTTCGGCCACATTGCCATCGAACCGCCGCTCGCTATAGGCCTTGACGCGCAGCAGTTCCGCCGACGGAATTCCCCGTTCCAGAAGTCTGAAGGACGAGTATCCCATCGCTTCATAGACAGCGAGCTCCTCCGGCCAGATCCAACCCGACTTGATGTACTGCGACGGATCCGTCAAAGGCAACCGCGAACAGCGCATGAAGCCGTAGTCAATGAAGAGCGTGCTGGTGGCGTCAGACGCATGTGTGAACGCCGGTTCCTGGGGTGAACACCCCATTGTGCGAAATCGTAGTCAGGCCGACAGTACAAATATGTCTATGGAAACTATTCTCATCATCCTGGTTGTAGTGCTATTACTCGGTGGCGGCGGCTTCTTCTATAGCCGACGCGGACGCTGATGCAGCCGATTCGCGGTGAAGCACGTTTTGCCGGTAAGCAGAATGGAACAAGCGTGGATGACGACACCGTCTTCGCATCGCTGAAATGGCGGTCGTCCTCTACAAGCAAGGCAGGGGCAAGTCGGCTGCGGGAAGCAGATTACGGGGGTCGTGTCCCTTGGCTCAATTGACGCTTTCCCGGGGACGTTTGCTTTGAGCCTATGCGCCATGTTTTGGGACTAAACGCCACCAAGTCCGTAGTCATTGTTGCGGAAACCAAGGGTGCGGGCGACGCGTTCGATATCGCTGCCATCAGACCGATTCCATTCCAAGTTCGCT
>CAYJNU010000396.1:4141-7776 GCA_964371005.1 uncultured Verrucomicrobiota bacterium
GCGGGCGACGCGTTCGATATCGCTGCCATCAGACCGATTCCATTCCAAGTTCGCTCCGGGAATGATCTGGCAGAATTGCTGCAAAACCTCATCACACTATTCGACCGTAAAGGCAAGGGTGCCGATCCTGTTATTGCACTATTGAAATGCTCGTCGGGTCGGTTTGGCTCCTGCCTCGCGGCGATCAAGGGCGAGGCGATGGTCGAACTCGCGGCTTCTCAGTGCGGACTGCGTGTCGTCAAAATTGCGCCGCAAAGTCTCAAAAAAGCCCTCGGCTGTGCGAAGGATCAAAAATGGCGAGACCGTGCCGGAGAATTGTTTAATCCCGACGGCCAACGGCGGAACTGGTCCAAGGGCGCAGCCGGAGCAGTTGCTGTCGCGTTTAAGGTTGCTGGCAACTGACCCGACTTCTAACCCTCGCGTCGGGCGAGTACTTTCTGGACTCGTTACGCGGTCTCCTCCCATACCCGGGTCATCTTTCCTCGGACAGTTTTTCGTGCAGGGCCTTCCGTGATAGACGATCCAGGTCGGCGTCCGTTACCGTGGGCAAAAAACGCTTCCGATAGAGCTCGTCATGCACGATGTCCACAATGGCAACCAGAGGCGCCGCGACCAACACCCCCAACACTCCGAAGGCGGCCACGCAGAGGAGCATGGAGAAGATCACCGCCACTGGATGCAATTTCATACCGCGCGCCATGATACAAGGGAGAATCACATTGTTCTCCAAAGCCTGGATCCCGCCATAGGCCAGCAGGACCCACAGCGGGGTGATGCCTCCTTTGCCGGCGGCGAACATCAGGGCCGGCACGGCGCTAAGGATCGGCCCCAGAAAGGGAATCGCTTCCAGGACGCCCGCGATCAGCCCCAGCACCAGCGCGTCCATGAATCCGAAGATCGGCCACATGAGCAGGAAAACCAGCACGCCGATCGTCAGCATCCCGAGCAGCGTTGCCCCGGCCCAGCCCGGCACGAACCTCCCAATGCGTTGCAGGATGGCCAGGGTTTGGTCGTGATGACGCTCGGGGACCAGGGAAAACAGCGTGCCAAAGATCGGACGGGGATTCATCAGAGTGAAGGTCACGCCGAAAAAGACCGTCACCAAGACGACCAGAATCTGGGCGGCGTTGAACGCCACTGCCCTGAAACTGCCGGCCACGCCCTGCATCAGATTGCTCAAACTCGAACGAATGGATCCCGACTCATTCGTGGTTTTGAGACGAACCGATTCGGTGGTTCGGCGCGCGGGTTCGGGCTTGCCCGCCGCGGTCGCTTCCGCTGCGATTTCAGTGGTGACTTCCGCCTGGAGCTTTTCCTCGGAAAGCACCGCCTGTTTCTCCATTTTGATCAGGGGCTTTTGGAGACGCTCCCAGTACCCTGGCAACTGTTCCGAAAACTTGCTGACCGAGGCCTTCATCGGTCCGAAGAAAGCCCAGCCGGTCAACCCCAGGACCACCACCAAAGCTACTGCGACCAGTCCCGTCGCGCCTTTCCTTCCCCCCGCCCAGGCCCGCATCTGCGAAATGACGGGATTGACCGCGAGCGATACCAGCAAAATGAGCAGAAGCGACAACAAAATCGGGGACAGCAGCGTGAAGGCTTCGATGAAGACAAACAACGCCGCCGCAAGCAGCACATAAAAGGAAAATGAGCGTGGCTTCACCTCGGGTTTGGGTTGGTTGGGCATGACATGTCTCCCGCGGTTACCTTAGCCATGGACGACTGGGTGGGGCTGCTCGGAAACCACCTCTCCCAAAGTCACCGCCCTCGCACCCGGCGCCGGTTCAAGACGCGAACCATGCTTGGTGGAGTATATCTGGGTGAACTTCGCACCGAAGAACAGAATCTGCGCCGAGTAATAGACCCACAACAACACGATGACCAGCGAGCCGGCCGCCCCGTACGCGGAGGTGACGCTGCTCCGCCCCAGGTACAGGCCGAGCAGAAACTTTCCCAGGTTAAAAAGGAGCGCAGTGAGGATCGCGCCAATCCAAACATCACGCCAGGCGATCTTCACATCGGGCAGCACTTTGAAGATCATGGCAAACAGCAGCGTAATGACCCCGAAGGAGACCACGAAGTTGATCCCCTGCCAGATGGTTCCCTGCTCAGGCAGCAACCCGACCATGAATTTGCCCAGTGCGGAAAGTCCCGCGCTGACAACCAGGGAAACCAACAGCAGGAATCCGATGCCCACAATGAGAGCGAAGGAGAGCAGGCGATCTTTGATGAAATTCCGCAGCCCGCGACCCGGCACCCGGCGAACGCCCCAAATTGAGTTGAGCGCGTCCTGAAGTTGAACGAATACGCCGGTTGCGCCGACGAAGAGCGTGGCGACTGCGATCACCGCCGCCCAAGCGCCGGTCTTTGGCTTGTTGGCGGCGCTGACGAGCGCCTGGATCGCTTCGCCCCCCGCGCTTCCGACCAGACCCGAAACCTGACTGAACAATTCGCGCCGGGCCGCTTCCTCCCCGAACCAGACGCCGGCAATCGCCAGCACGATCACGAACAATGGAGCCATCGCGAAGAGGGTGTAGAAGGCCAATGCCGCCCCCATCCTCGACACCCCCTGGTCAATCCATTCAGACACGGTCTGCTTCACCAACTCGAAGCTGGATCTTGGAAATCGAGTCATAACAACTCGCGAGAGCTTCGGCGTCAGGTGAAGCCGATCCCGAGTCGGTCGGGGCTCTTTTCTCCCGGTTTGGGTTGCTCGGCATCTTTGAACCATGAGTGCTTGGTCCAACTTGGCGCCAGCACCCGGGCACGCTTCTCCGGCTGGGCGTCCACTCTTAGTTGCTTCGTTCCACAGGGCGGCGAGACTGGCGCGGAGCGGAAACCATCGGAGTCTGCGCGCGGATTTCTTCACGCCCCGCAGAACCCCTTGAATCCCGAGCCAGGGGATACTCACGGGGATCCAACGGTCGTTTATTGCTCGCTGATTCTCTGGGTTCCTGACGGTGTGATTCTTTTTTCATAGTTGCTGTTTGTTATGATCGGTTTTGGTATAGCGCGCCGCCTGACGATTCGTTATCGCACCGAGGCCACATCCGGAATGGCAGTCGGCACGCCGGCTGGATAGGTCGGCAGAGATCTTCATATCGGGTCGCCCGCGGCGCTCCGTCTTTTGGTAAAAGCCCCCGAAACCGATCCGGTATCGAATCAGTTTCGAGTCTGAGCGCGGGAGCTTAACTCTTGGCCCCGGCGGTTATGACGCCCTGGGAGTGTTCGCCCCGGTTCCACGCGTCGCGCGTGGCGGGCCTGGCCTTTTCCCAAGTCAGCGTCGAGTTGCCGCGGGACTTTTCGTAGTCGCGTTGCAGGTTGGTTTCCACTTCTTCGAACTTCTTGCCGGGATATTGGCTGCGCCCCTCATACCCGGTGCGGTACGCCGGTTGGTACATGGTGTAGGGCGCATTGCTTTCCACGTATTTGCGCTTCGAGTAGTTGGTCTTCCAGTAGGCGTCCTCGACCGTGGGATCCATTTTCTCAGCGACCCCTTTCCCCGCCAGACCGCCCGCGACGGCCCCGACGACCAATCCGGCGGCGGCTCCGACCGGGCCGGCGACGGCCCCGATGGCGGCCCCGGCGGCGGCCCCACCCGCGGCTCCGACGCCCGTTCCCACAGGATGCGCTCC
>CAYJNU010000397.1:0-7743 GCA_964371005.1 uncultured Verrucomicrobiota bacterium
GGCTCAGAAAGGCATTCCATCTTACGGCACTACGCAGGCGGATTACTGGTACGGCGATGTGCCTTGCACCCGCGTGCTCACGCCGAAGGAAATCAAGAATGATTACGAAACCAACACTGGGCACGTCATCGGCGAGACTCTCCGGAAGCTGAAGTCCGATCCGATGCAACATCCGGCGGTGTTGGTAGCCAGCCACGGCCCATTCACTTGGGGCAAGGACGCGCATGACGCCGTCCACAATGCCGTGGTCTTGGAGTTCATCGCCCGGTTGGCCAGCGAGACTCTGCGCATCAATCCACGGGTGAAGCCGATGCAATCCGTCTTGCTCGACAAACATTTCTTGCGCAAACACGGCCCGGGAGCGTATTACGGACAGCGTTGACGCGACGCAATCCATTTCACACTAAGCATATAACAACTGAAACGATAATCCCTATGACCATGACACACTGGACTCACACCCTGGCTGCTGGCGCGGCGGTGGCACTGCTGTTTGGCTGTACCCCGGCGGGCCAGCAATCGGTTTCCACCTCGAAAGCGCCCTTTGGCACGACCAAGGACGGCAAGGCGGTGGACGTTTACACGCTGAAGAACGCCGCTGGCGCCGAGGCCCGCATCATGAACTACGGCGGCATTGTGCTGTCGCTCAAAGTGCCGGACAAAGCTGGCCAGATGGGTGACGTGGTGCTCGGCTACGACACGCTGGCGGAATATGAGAAGGAGACGCCATACTTCGGCTGCCTCGTGGGCCGCTACGGCAACCGGATTGCGAAGGGCAAGTTCACGCTGAACGGCCAGACCTACACGCTGGCGACGAACAACTACCCGAACGCCCTGCACGGCGGCGTCAAGGGTTTCGACAAAGTCGTGTGGGACGCCAAGCCCGCGTCGAGCCCGAAAGGTCCAGCGCTCGAACTGACCTACGTCAGCAAGGACGGCGAGGAAGGCTACCCCGGCACGCTGACCGTGAAGGCGGTCTATACGCTGACCGACGATAACGCGCTGCAGCTCGATTACACCGCGACGACCGACAAGGACACCGTGGTGAACCTTACGCAGCACTCGTATTTCAACCTCGCCGGCAAGGGTGACATCCTCGGGCATGTGGTGCAGATCAATGCCGACAAGTTCACGCCGGTGGACGCCACGCTGATCCCGACCGGCGAACTCAAACCGGTGGAAGGCACACCGTTTGATTTCCGGAAGCCCACGGCCATCGGGGAGCGGGTGAACGCGCCAGACGAGCAAATCAAGTTCGGCGGTGGCTACGATCACAACTGGGTCATCAACAAACCCATGGGCGAACTCGGCTTGCAGGCGCGCGTCACCGAGCCCACGACCGGCCGCGTCCTTGAAGTGTTTTCCACCGAGCCTGGGCTGCAATTCTACTGCGGCAACTTTTTGGACGGCACGCTCAAGGGCAAAGGCGGCTGGGTGTATCAGCATCGCAACGGCTTCTGCATGGAGCCGCAGCACTATCCCGATTCGCCGAACCAGCCGAGCTTTCCGTCGGTGGTGCTCAAGCCGGGCCAGACCTATAGGAACACCATCATCTACAAGTTTTCGGTGCAGCAGTAGGATCCAGGTTTCCGCGCGGCGGGGACGTGGAGTGAATTGTCAGGCAGTTGGGCGGGGCATGGTTCCCAGCCGGCTCGTTTGCAGTCGAAGCTAACGAACGACCACGTCAGCCGTGCCCTGGCGGAATTCCACGTAACTGTTGCCGATCCGCCGCGGCACGACGACCGTCAGTCGCACGCGTTCGCGGGCCTTCTTCTGTGTCAACACCGCCGCCACTCGTTGCAGGTCGCCGGTGGCCTGGCCATCCATAGCCGTCAGCAAGAAGCCGCGCTGGAGTTGCGCCTGTTCTGCCGGGCTGTCCCGTTCTACTTTTTCGATGTACAGCCCCTCATTCTGGTTGACCCGGAATCCGCTCGCAATCTCCGGTGTCAACTTGAGCAGTTCCAGCCCCAGCTTCTGCCGGATCAAGTCATCGAATGGCAGCAGTTTGACCGTCACGGTGCGCAGCGTTCCTTCCTGTTGGACCTGCAATGTCGCGGTGCGTTTGGCGACGAGCAGGCGGTTGAAGTCCACCAGACCGCGCGGGAGTTCGTCGTTGACCTGAAGCACGCGCTGTCCGGCGCGCAGACCCGCCTTGTCTGCCGGACTACCGGACTGGACCTCCGTGATGGTGAGCGGCAGACGCCAGCCCTTCACCTGGGCGCCGAACCACAGCGAGTCCGTTATTTCCGGTGTGAAAAACTCCGCGACCGCCGCGGAAACCTGCTTTACCGGGATGGCGAAGCCCACGCCCATGCCCAAACCTTCGCGAAAGACCGCCACGTTGATCCCGATCAGTTCGCCGCGCAAATTGATCAGCGGTCCACCGCTGTTGCCGGGATTGATGTCGGCATCGGTCTGCAGCCAATCCTGGGCGCTCAGCGGCTCGTCGCCGGAGGTGGGGCGGCGGGCCTTCGAGCTGAGGATGCCGCGGGTGACCGACGTGCCCAAGCCGTAGGGATTGCCGAGCGCAAGCACAGTTTCGCCCAGCAACAGGTCATCGTCCTTGGCCAGTTTGATGGCGGGGAACTTCTCGCCTGGTTGTTCGGGGCGAAGCTTGAGCAAGGCCACGTCCTTTTGGGCGGTGAACGCCACCTGCCGTTCCGCCTCCCGCTCCCGACCGTCCCACAGCTTCACATACACCTTGGAGGCGCGTTGAAGCACGTGCAGGTTGGTGAGAATCCAGCCCTCTTCGTCAATGATCACGCCGGAGCCGATGCCTACCGGGGTTTCCGCGCGCTGCTCCACGGGCGCGCGCCGACCGTAAAACCGCAGGAAGAAATCCTGGTAAGGGTCGCGGTATTCCACAATGCGGGTGGTCGCGATGTTCACGACGCTGGGAATGGCTCTCTCTGTCGCTTGGACGGTCGCGTCGCGGCGCACGTCGTTCTGCGTCTCCGCTTCGATGGCTGGCGCTCCTTGACTGTTGCCAAGCACCGCCGCCGCCAGCATCCAAGGCCAGCGGGGAAGCCGTCGTCCACGCCTGGGTTCTCTGAGATTCGTCTTCACAAGTTCAATAAACAGGCAACATCCCGATTGGTTTCGTTCAAACAAAAGCCATGACCGCAACAAATCAAGCGATGTCGCAGCGTCGGGCTTGACTTTGCAGAGCCAACAGCGCAAAAGCAACGACGGTGTCGCCGTTCCCGTCCAACTTCTATACGCAAGCCCGCGAGCGCTGCGGGGTGCTGGGCGAGTTGCGAGACGCCGGCGATGTGCCCCCCGAGCGCCTGCTCCAAGCGGTGTGGCAACATCAGCGACTTCACCGTGACCGCCTAAAGACGTTGGACGGTCAGCCAGTCCGGGTGCTCCATCCTGGCTTCCTCAGCCGCGAAGGCGGGCCGGACTTTCGCGACGCGCTCATCGGTTTGGGCGAGGAGTCGCCCCGGCGAGGCGATGTGGAAGTGGACTTGCGAGCGAGCGGTTGGCGCGCCCATGGCCACGACCGCAACCCGAGCTTCAAAAACGTCATCCTCCACGTCGTCTGGGAAGCAGACCGGACGGCGCAAGCCGGATTGGCGGTACTCCCGCTCCACAAGACTCTCGACGCTCCACTTGGTGAACTGGCGCGGTGGCTCGGAAGCGATTCGGCGGGGGCATTTCCGGAAAGCCTCCGGGGCAAATGCAGCGCGCCGTTACGCGAGCTTTCCGCCGGCGAGTTGGCGGCGCTCTTGCGCGAGGCAGCAGGCGTGCGGTTGCAGAGCAAGGCAGCACAGTTCCAAGCACGGGCCCGAAGCGTGGGGTGGGAGCAGGCGTTGTGGGAGGGTTTGTTCCGCGCCCTGGGCTACAAGCACAACGTGTGGCCGATGCAGACGCTCGCGGAACTGCGTCCGTGCTGGAGCGAAGGATGTGCCGATGCGCTGGCCTTCCAGGCGCGCCTGCTGGGAGTGAGCGGATTGCTGCCAGCGGAGCTCAGCCACGCCACGCCACCGGCTGGACGTTACCTCCGCCGTGTCTGGGATCAGTGGTGGCGCGAGCGCGAGACGTTTGCGGACTGTGCGCTACCGCGAGCGGCGTGGCATCTTTCCGGGTTGCGTCCGGCAAATCAACCGCAACGTCGGCTGGCATTGGCGGCACACTGGCTCGCCGATGGCAAGCTGCCGGGCCAACTCGAAGGCTGGTGTGCCGCGGACCTTCGACCAGCGGTCTTGGTGGATTCGCTGCTCGAGGTTCTGCAGACCCGGCGGGACGAATTCTGGTCCTGGCATTGGACCCTGCGCTCGGCGCGGTTGGGTAAATCACAGCCGTTGCTCGGCGCCACGCGGGTCACCGACCTCGCCGTGAATGTGGTTTTGCCCTGGCTCTGGGCTCGTGCGACCGAAGGTGGCAACCAGCGATTGCGAACGAGCTTGGAGGCGCGCTATTTCGCCTGGCCAGCCGCGGAAGACAACGCGGTGCTGCGTTTGGCGCGGCAACGATTGCTGGGCGGAATATCACGTCGGACGTTCCGCGAGGCATCTGCCCAACAGGGTCTGCTCCAGATCGTGCGGGACTTCTGTGAGCACGCGAACGCGGTTTGCGACGCCTGTCGCTTTCCCGAGGTCGTGTGTGATTGGGTCAAGGCTGAGGGTGGAGGCGGCTTGGTTGGGCTCGGCTTGACAGCCCAGCGCGAACAGGGCGAATAACAGGGAATAACAGAGACTGGCGCGCCGGCCGCTCCCCAGCTACTCTCCGCCCGCGTGGATCACGGCTTGGTTATCGACATCGGCATTTGCATCATCGCCGCCTGGGTGATGGGCATCTTCTGTCAGGCCATCCGCCAACCGTTGCTCATCGCCTACCTCATCGCCGGTTTCGCGGTCGGTCCGCACGGTTTCCGCTGGGTTACGAATCCCGAATCCATCGAGACCATCTCCCAAATCGGGCTCAGCCTGTTGTTGTTCCTGATCGGGCTGGAGATGGACTTGAAGAAGATGCTTGGCGCGGGACGTGTCATCACGGTCACGGCGCTGGTGCAGATTCTTGGGTGCATCGCGCTCGGCTGGGGTTTCTTCCGGCTCGTCGGCCTGGGTGGCAGTTGGTTGGAAGCCTTGTATCTGGGTGTGGCGGCGGCAATGAGCAGCACCGTCATTATCATCAAACTTCTGTACGACAAACGCGAACTCGAAACCCTCGCGGGCCGCGTCACGGTGGGGGTTCTGGTGTTGCAGGATGTCTTCGTGATTCTCTTTCTCGCCATCCAGCCGTATCTGAAGCATCCCGCCATCGCTCCACTGGCTTTGGCCCTGGGCAAGGTGCTGCTGCTGGTGGGCGTAGCATATCTGGTGAGCCGCTTTCTGCTCCCCCCCATCTTCAAGTCGGTGGCGCGTCAGCCTGAACTGGTGTTGGTGGGCGGGCTGGCCTGGTGTTTCGCAATGGGCGGCCTGGCGGATCGGTTGGGCTTGTCCCGCGAGATGGGTGCGCTGATCGCCGGTGTGATGGTGTCCACGTTTCCCTACACGCTCGACGTGGTCGCCAAGGTCACGAGCATCCGCGATTTTTTTGTGACGCTGTTCTTCGTCGGGCTCGGGATGACGATCCCGGTGCCGACGTGGGGTCTGCTGGGTGGCATGTTGGTTTTCAGCGCGTTTCTGGTCGGCAGCCGGCTCGTGACGGTCTTTCCGCCGCTTTACCGGATGCGGTTGGGCCATCGGGTTAGCCTGTTGCCGGCGATTCACCTGTGCCAGTTGAGCGAGTTGTCGCTGGTGCTCCTGACAATCGGCAAGGCGGCGGGCGAGGTTTCGGAGATGGCGATCAGCGTGGCGGCCTTCGCGTTTGCGTTCCTGGCGGTGGACTCGACCTATGCGATTCTGAAGAGTGATCTCATCATCCGCAAGACTGCGCCCTGGTTGACCCGCCTGCGGCTACCGGACCTGCCGGAGTCCACGGGCGACACGATGCAGTTTGAGAGAGCACCGCGCATCTTCTTGCTGGGGTTCGCCTGGACCGCGAGTTCGCTGCTCGAAGAGATTCAGCGCAGCGCCTCGCACCTGTTACCCGAACTGAAGGTTGTGGATTTCAACCCACTCGTCATCGAACGTCTCCGCGCCCGCAATGTCCGCGTGGCATACGGCGACATCAGCCATCGAGAGACATTGCACCACGCGGGGATCGAGCACGCCGAGATCATCGTCTGCACTCTGCCAAACACGGTGCTGAAGGGCACGAACAACCGGAAACTGCTTCAGCAGCTTCGCGACCTAAGCCCGCAGGCGCAGATTCTCGTGCATGCGGAGAAATTGGTGGACATTCCCGAGCTTTACGCCGCCGGAGCGGCGTACGTGACCACGCCGCGCTTGTTGGAGGCTGCGGATCTGCTAAACACAATTCAAGCGGTGGACAGGCGGTTGCTGGATCAACGACGGAAGGAACAGGATGAACAGATCGAGGATCGTGACGAGGTGATTCCCTGACTTCGCGGATCGTTCGTGGCCGACGAGTTCACGGTCGGCGCACGCAACGAAAGCCGATGGAGTCGTTGGCAAGCGCCAGGTCTCCGTCGGTGCGGCGGTCGGCACAGCGGGCGTAGTGGGCATCCAAGGCCCAGTTGCCGCCTCGGAGCACCCGCACAGCCGCTGAATCCGGCCCGTGGGAATTCGCCTGGGTGGCCTCGGGTCTCGAATACCAGTTCTCGTCGTATCCATCCGAGCACCATTCGGCCACGTTGCCGGCCATGTCATACAGGCCATAGTCATTGGCGGGAAACGATCCGACCGGCGCGGTGTAGGGTTTGGGGTCATTATCGTAGTCAGGATGCCAACGCCGGGTCGGGCTCAGGTCATAAAAGAACCCCGGCGGCACCAGGCTGTAATAATTTGCGCGGCTGTGGGTGATGGTATCGCTGTCGTTCCAGGGGAAACGCCGCCCGGTCGCTCCGCCGCGCGCCGCTTTTTCCCATTCCGCCTCCGTCGGCAACCGGTAGCCGGTCGCAGTCCAGACGACTGGCGGCGCCGATGTCTGTCCAGAGCGATAGATCAAAGTGATGTTGGTGTCGGCGTAATAGCAGGGCGAAAACCCGTCCATCTCGGAGCGCGCGTTGCACCATTTGACCGCGTCGTGCCAGTTTACCGAATGCACCGGATGATTGGCGGCCTTGCCCGAGCCTGGCTGTTCGAACTCATAGCCGTGGTTCGTCGCCCAGGCGAAGACCGTGTCCCAAAGCGTTTGGGTGACCTCGTAGCGGTCCATGTAAAAGGCACTCACGTAGAGACTGTGCGCGGGCTTCTCATCGTGGTTGGCTTCGCTGAGGGTGCTACCCATCACGAACGAGCCCGCCGGGATGAGTACGGTGTTGGTGTCTGGCGTTTGAACCACCCGGTAATACCGCCCTGCGGCATTGGTGTTGGGATCGGAGAATTCGCTGGTTCCGTTGGTCAAAACACAGTGACCCAGATGAAGCCAGCGTCCGGGATCCGCGAGATCATCGCTCCATTGCAGTTGGCAGACAGTGCCGGTGGTCCCCAGAATTGAAACGACGGAGGTGCCGCCAATGCGAATGCTCAACTGAAATTGTGCCGCCGCGCTGGAAAGCTGGGAAGCCAATGCCCAGAGAAGAATCGCCACCCCGACCGTTTTACCCCACAACGGTCTCCGCCGCACCGCAGTGTCTCGCGTTGTCATTTACCGGAATCTGAGAGGATGCTGCCAAAGGAGCGGAATGGGGTCAACTTCGTATCGCAGTTCACACCTCGTGCTGCGCTCCTCTCG
>CAYJNU010000398.1:0-1546 GCA_964371005.1 uncultured Verrucomicrobiota bacterium
GAGCGAGTAGAACATGATTCACCCCAACCCCCATGCAAAAACCATGACCCGGTATCGCAACGAACTTCCCCAACTCGACGGCCGACTCTTCCTCACCGATGGAGGCCTCGAAACCACTCTCATCTTTCAAGAAGGCGTCACGCTCCCGCACTTTGCCGCATTCGACCTGCTCAAGGACGATGCCGGCACGACCATCCTGCGGGGCTACTTCGCCCGCTACGCCCGCCTGGCGTCCGCCCGCGGTGTTGGCGCCGTGTTCGAAAGCCCCACCTGGCGGGCGAATCCTGACTGGGGCGCGAAGCTCGGCTACGACGCCGCGCAGCTCGCGGAAGCCAATCACAAGGGCATCCGCCTGCTGGAGCAGGTGCGCGCTGAATTTGAGACGGACGGCCAACCCATCGTCATCAGTGGCAATCTCGGTCCCCGCGGCGATGGTTATCGTCCCGAGTCACGCATGACCGCGCGGCAGGCACAGGAGTACCACGCGCCCCAGGTCAGGGTCTTTGCCCGCAGCGCTGCGGACATGGTGGCCGCCTTCACGATGAACTACGTGGAGGAAGCCATCGGGATCACGCTGGCTGCGCGTGCGGCAGCAATCCCCGTTGCCATTTCGTTCACGCTGGAAACGGACGGGCGGCTGCCTTCCGGCGATACCCTGGCCGAAGCCATCCGACGGACCGACGACGCCTCCTGCGGCTATCCGGCCTATTACATGATCAACTGCGCACATCCGACGCACTTCGCTCCGGTCCTGCTTGAGGGTGGACAATGGCGCGAGCGGATTCGCGGCGTGCGCGCCAACGCTTCGAAGCGCAGCCACGCCGAGCTGGACACCAGTCCCGATCTTGATGTCGGGAATCCGCTCGAACTGGGCCAGGAATATCGCGCTTTGTGGGAACTTGTGCCGCAGCTCACGATCCTGGGCGGCTGTTGCGGCACCGACCACCGCCACGTGGCGGCGATCTGCGACGCCTGCCAGGGGACTCAACCGGTCATGGCGTGAACCGAATCCGATCCATCACAAATCAAACAACCTCGAATTGCACCTATGAGAAGCAATCCCATCATCCCACTCTTGTTCCTCGCCCTCACTGTCTCAGCCGGGTCCACGGAAAAGCTGCCCGGTCCGTTGTTTGATAACCTGGGCGATTTGCATCATCCGGTCACCACGCAATCCAAACAAGCCCAGCGCTATTTCGACCAGGGGATGCGCTTTCTCTTTGGCTTCAATCACAAGGAGGCCATTCGTTCCTTCCGCTCCGCCGCGCACTTGGACCCGCCGTGCGCGATGGCGCATTGGGGTGTCGCCTACGCCTTTGGTCCACACGTCAACCGGCCGATGGACTCGAACGACACGGCGAATGCCTGGGCTGCCTTGCAGTCCGCCATAGCGCACAAGCCGCAGGCGTCCGCCAAGGAGAAGGCTTACATCGCTGCGCTTGAGAAACGTTACCAGCCGGAACACATGGATGATCGAGTCAACTTGGACAAGGCTTTCGCCTCGGCAATGCGCGCATATTCGGCGTCCAGCTTCTCCACCTGCTCT
>CAYJNU010000398.1:1556-7711 GCA_964371005.1 uncultured Verrucomicrobiota bacterium
TGCGCGCGCTGGTGAAGGAATACCCAGACGACCTCGATGCACAAGTCCTGTTCGCCGAGTCTCTCATGAACACGATGCCGTGGGATTACTGGACGCGCGACCGCACGCCCAAATCAGAGACGGAGGAAATCCTTGCCGCGCTGCGCTACGTCATGGCGCGCGATCCAAATCATCCCGGCGCAAATCACTTCTATATCCACGCCATCGAAGCCGGTCCGAACCCCGAGCATGGCCTGCCGTCGGCGGACCGGCTGCGAACCTATGCGCCTGGCGCCGGGCATCTGGTCCACATGCCATCGCACATCTACATGCGTGTGGGCCAGTACGCCGATGCCGTTGCGGCCAACGAGCGCGCCGCAAAAGCGGACCGTGACTACATCCAGCATTGCCGGGCACTGGGTTATTACCCGGGCGCGTACTATCCACACAACATCCACTTCCTCTGGTGGGCGCAACTCTTCGAGGGACGCAGCCGGGAGGCGTTGCGCACGGCGAACCAGGCTGCTGCCTATGCGCTCGACAATTACTGCGGCCCCAGCAAGGCGGTGGAAGCGCCCCGGCTCCGTCACCTGCCGTGGCTCACGCTCATCCGTTTCGGCAAATGGGACGACGTGCTCGCCATCGCACAACCGCCGGACACGAACGATTTCCTCGTGGACCGCGCGCTCTGGCACTTCAGCCGGGGACTCGCCCTCGCCGGCAAGAAGAACGGCCCGGCCGCCGAACGCGAGCATCTTGCCCTGGCAGCCATCGCTGCCAGCGAGGAAGCTCGCAAGCTCAGCAGCCCGGTTTTCCCGGTCGCCGACACACTGGCCGTCTCCGCGCATTGGCTCGGCGGGAAGGTCGCCGGTGTGAAAGGCGATACGCAAGGCATGATCGCTCAGTTGGAACAGGCGGTCGCCGCTGAGGAAGCGATCCCCTATATGGAACCGTCCTACTGGCCGGTGCCTGTGCGTCCGGCGCTTGGCGCCGCGTTGCTGGCGGCGGGTGAAGCAACGAAGGCCGAGCAGGTCTTCCGCGAAGACTTGAAGCGATGGCCGCGCAACGGTTGGAGTCTTCACGGCCTCACGCAGTCACTCCGCGCCCAGGGCAAGACGCAGCAGGCAGACGATGTGAATCGCCAGTTCGTCGAGGCCTGGTCCCGCGCGGATGTCTCACTGGACCTCGCCTGGTTCTGAGCACGAGCCGTCGAAACCGTCGCTCCTTGGATCGTGTTCTCTCCGTCGCCGTGGCCTTCGCGATGAGCGGCCAGATGGGAACCGCACTGGCCACCGGTTGCGCGAGGATTGGCCAATGCTCGCCAAAGAGACACTGACTCGCTGAACAAGTGAGAAGTGAAGGAAGCCGCCCCCGCTGACAGGATTGTCATGCCGGGGGCTCTGCGTGCGAATCTTGGTCGGGGCCATGCCAGTCTTGGGCTTGCCTTGCCCAGACGACGGAGTGTAGATCAAGCCATGAAAACACAGGCCTTGTGCGCCTTTTTTGCCGCGACACTTTGTTCATTCGCCGCACCGCCAGCCGTCCACCTTTGGGAAACCAACCTCGTCATCCCCACCTACCTCGCCGCGCCGCCGTCACCCGTGCCGCGGTTCTATGACGGGCGCACCTACCAGGGTGCGAAGGCCACGTTCTACCCATATCCCGTCCAAGACGTGCTCACGGACATCAAAACGAACAAGTCGTACAAGGCGCTGTTCTTGGAAAACGACTACGTCCAGATTTCCGTCATCCCCGAACTCGGCGGACGCATCTGGTCGGCGATGGACAAGGCCAACGGCTACGACTTTTTCTATCGCCAGCACGTCGTGAAGCCCGCGCTCATCGGCATGCTCGGCGCGTGGATCAGCGGGGGCGTCGAGTGGAACGTGCCGCATCATCATCGCGCTTCCAGCTTCATGCCGGTGGATTACACCACCACGACCAACGCCGACGGCAGCGCTACGATCTGGGTCGGCGAAATCGAGCTACGACACCGGATGAAATGGCTCGTGGGCATGACGCTTTACCCGGATCGCAGCTACCTGGAGCTCACCTGCAAGGTTTTCAATCGGACACCCTTCGCCTGGCCGATGCTCTTCTGGATCAACCCCGCCGTGCATGCGAACACGAATTACCAGGTGCTCTTCCCACCCGGCACGGAATGGACCGTCCAGCACGCCAAGCCGGAGTTCGCTAGCTGGCCCGTCGCAAGGCAGAACTACGGCGACACCGACTACACCCGCGGCGTGGACATCTCATGGTGGAAGAACCACGACACACCGAAGTCCTTTTTCGCCTGGAACTACGAGGACGACTGGTTCGGCGGCTACGATCACGGGCGGCAGGCGGGCGTGATCCACTGGGCGGACCACCACGTCGCGCCGGGCAAGAAATTCTTCGAGTGGGGCAACGGCCCGGAAGGCGAGATGTGGACGAAGATTCTCACCGACGACGACGGCCCGTATCTCGAACTCATGGCCGGCGCGTGGTCGGACAACCAGCCCGATTACAGTTGGATTCAGCCCGGCGAAACGCGCGAATGGAAGCACTGGTGGTATCCGATCCGAAAGATGGGCGGCGTGAAGGCGGCAACGCGCAACGCGGCGGTGAATTTGGAGGTGACGAATGGCGTGGTGAAAGTCGCGATCAATGCGACGACAGCCATTACGAACGCGAACGTGGAGCTCCTGCTTTGGGGAACAAACTCGTTCTGGGGCTGGTCAACCAACATCGGTCCGCAAGAGACAGTCGTAATTGAAGCACCGCTGTCGGAAATGCTCATGGACGAGAGCTTCGTGGCAGGTTTAGGCGTAAGCATAATGCGCAAAGCTGCCAGACGGAGGGATGACGTGGTGTTGGTTTCGTACGCTCCTCAGGCGTCGACGAATTCGCCGATGCCCAAACCCGTCGAGAAGCCCAAACCGCCAAAGGACTATACCAGCACCGACGAGCTGTTCTTCACTGGCCAGCGCATCGAACAACTGTTCAGCCCGTCGTTTGAGGCCGCGCCCTACTATGAGGAAATACTGCGGCGCGATCCTGGCGACTTCCGCGCGAACACCGCGCTCGGCATTCTACTTTGCAGACAATGGCGTTGGGATGAGGCGGCGAAGTCGCTGAGCAATGCGGTCGCCCGTGCCTCGGCGAACTACATCCGTCCCCAAGATGGCGAAGCATTTTACTATCTGGGAGTGGCGTTGCGAGGACAGGCTACCGCTGTCGGACGTCATTTCGGCAGACACGATTCCTGGGTCGCGAAGCTTTCCGAAGCCGCCGAGGCGTTCCAAAAAGCCTCGTGGAGCGTGGGCTGGCAGGCACCGAGCCGCTTTCAACTTGCCGAGGTTCAGTGCAACCAGAATCGGCTCAATGATGCGCTGGAATCTGTTGACCGATGTCTGGCCGTAAACCGCCGCAACACAAAAGCCTTGAATCTGCGGTCGGCCATTCTGCGGCACCTGGGACGATTCGACGAAGCCGCGGTAAGTGCTGCGGAAGCCCTTTCCGTTGATCCTCTCGACACCTGGTCGCCTGTGGAGAGTTATCTCGTAAGCGCAAAGACGAATCCCGGCTCACGCGCGGTTGGCTATGGAGGACCGGAAGTCAGAATTCCCCCACAGCTTCTGGCCAAGAGAGTTGGCGAGTTGGCCGAGTTGGTGGTGGACTACGCGAACGCAGGCTTGGAGACAGAAGCCGGTGATGTCGCGTGGTCGGCCATAATCGATCCCGACAAGCCTGGGGATTGCAGACTCAGGCGTGTCGATCCCTTGCTGCACTACTACGCGGGCTACTTCGAGTCGGGATTCATGCTCTCGGGTCTGGACATGCAGTATGGCAGGCCCTTCCTCGTCCCAGGCACTAACTGTTTTCCATTCCAGCACGAGATGGTCGAGGTGCTGAACGCCGATATCGCCGCTTCGTTTCGTGCCGAATCGTGCTATCAACTCGGAAATCTGCTCTATGACAACCAGCCTGCCAAAGCCATCACCGCATGGGAACGAGCCGGCGAAAGAACTGTCGCCTCACCGTCAGCTCGTGACAGGAATCTATACGCCCTCATTCATCGCAACCTCGCCCTTGCCTACGCGCAGCACGAGAAGAACATTTCCAAAGCCATCGCCAGCCTGGAGAAGGCCGTCGAACTGGATTCGAGCGAGCCGCGGTTCTTCTACGAGCTCGACGTGCAATACGAAGCCGGCGGCGCGCCCGTGGCCAAGCGCCTGGAAATGCTGACGAAACACCACGACACAGTGGCCAAACGCGACGATGCCCTCACGCGCGAGATCGTGTTGCTCACCGTCGCCGGCCAAGCGGATCGCGCGCTGGCATTGCTCCGGGGCCGGCGCTTCCGGAACTGGGAAGGTAGCAGCCAGATCCACAGCGTCTATGTGGACGCCTGCCTCGCGCACGGCCAGCACCTGTTCGTCAGCAAGAAGTACCGCGAAGCGTTGCGTGAGTACACAGCCGCGCTCGATTACCCGGAGAACCTCGAAGTCGGCAAAGCGCGCCGCGCGCCACGCATGGCGCAGATTCAGTTCCTCATCGGCACGGCCCACGAAGCGTTGGGAGGCGCCGCAGCGGCCAAGTCGGCTTTTGAGAAAGCGGCGGCGGGGCGGGGCGGCGGCAGTTCCGAATCCGATTACTTCCGGGCTCTGGCGCTTCAGAAGCTCGGTCGTGCTGACGAAGCCAAGCCCATCTTCGAGCGCCTGATCAAGACCGGCCAGGAGCAACTCACGAAGGGCGAGGCGGCTGATTACTTCGCCAAGTTCGGCGAGAAGACCAGCGAGCGCGTCCGCCAGGCCAACGCGCATTACCTCATCGGACTTGGCCAGCTTGGTTTGGATGAAAAGGCAAAGGCCCAAGCTGAGTTCAAGCAGGCGCTAGAATTGCATCCGGCCCATCTGGGCGCGGTGCTGCAGTCGGCTGCCGTGGCCCGAACGCCGTAGTCGCAGTGGCACAGTTGCCCGGGCTACCCAGTCGGTCCGGTGCGTGTTTGCTCTGCGAAGGGGTGGGTATCCACGCGGTCGTGAGCGGGCAGGAGAATTGATGACAGGAAGATGAGGCGGAGATTTTCCTGTCTTGCATCTTCCTGTCATGGTGTTCCGCTTTGGCTGCAGCCCGGCTTGCCAGTAGCAACCGACCAGGCCGCTTGTTTTTCGCTCGCCTACCATCCGCAATTCGCCACACTCGCCGCATGATGAAACGCGTGAACTACCACCTGTCCCTGGCCGGCGTCGCCGCCGGTTTGAGTCTCCATGCCCAAGCGGCTGACGCGCCCAACGCCAGCGAGTGGATTTCCTTGTTCAATGGCAAGAACCTCGACGGCTGGACGCCGAAGATCACGGGCTTCGACCTGGGCGAAAACCACGCCAACACCTTTCGCGTGGAGAACGGCGTCTTGCGCGTGGCCTACGATGGATACACGGAGTTCGGCGGGAAGTTCGGACACCTGTTCTACAAAGAGCCATTCTCGAACTATGTGCTGCGCGTGGAATACCGGTTCGTGGGCCAGCAGACCAAGGGCGGCCCCGGCTGGGCGTTGCGCAACAGCGGGATGATGCTGCACTGCCAGTCGCCCGCCAGCATGCGCAAGGACCAGGAGTTCCCCGTGTCCATCGAGGTGCAATTGCTCGGCGGCGACGGGCAAAACCCGCGGTCCACCATGAACCTTTGCACGCCGGGCACACACGTGGTCATGGACGGCCAGTTGATCAAACAGCATTGCACCAACTCGCGTTCGAAGACCTTCCACGGCGACCAATGGGTGACCGCCGAGGTCGAGGTGCATGGCAACGGGAAGTTCATCCATCGCGTCAACGGCGAGACGGTTATGGAATACGAGCGCCCGCAGTTGGACGACGGAGACGCGGACGCGAAGAAGCTGATTCAGGGCGGCAACACCATGCTCCACGGCGGCTACATCTCGCTCCAGGCCGAGAGCCACCCGGTCGAGTTCCGGAAAGTGGAGTTGCGCCGGTTGGCTGAGTGACCCGGGCGATGCTGCCAAGCCGCAGGTGACGACGCTGTCCCCAGTGTCACCAGAACTGGCGACTGGTGAGAAAACTGGGATGCGATAGTCTATCCACAGTTCTTGTGTTGGGGCCGGGCTGAGTCGCCCGGCCCTGTGCGTTTTCCGGGGAGAAGCCTCCCTTGACGGCGGGGTGCGCCACCTTCAATGC
>CAYJNU010000399.1:0-7702 GCA_964371005.1 uncultured Verrucomicrobiota bacterium
CAGGCCTCCAAAAATGAAGCCACCGTTTGTTTCTTCGTCGGCCGCGCGCAGGAAGCCGCCAAAGAATGGCATGTCCCCCCACAGGATGGCCTCCTGGTTGGTGCTCGTCCGCCAGGTGCCCAAAGCCCGACCCTGGGTGTTGGTGTTAAACAGTGGTGGCAGCGTCGCGCAAAGCTGGGCCATAAGGTTCGTGACGTCGGCGACCGGCGCCGCGGCAAAGGTCTGAAACGGAATCTCGGCGAGCGACCACGTACAAAGCTGATTCGGTACGGACTCAGGCTTCAAGCCAAGCAAAGAGAGGAAGGGTCTCAGCCGATCGCCAATCCCTCGGATTGCGGAGAAGCTTACCACCGGCTCGCGAATGGTATTCGTGGGAAACTGCCACGGCTCGGGGTTCCAAACCAGCGGCTGCGGAAGCGTCATCGCGAGCTTGGTTTGCAGGTTTTCACCCTTGGAGTCCAACGCCAGTTCCATCTTCGGCAGGCGCAGCAGGGCGAGCCACGGTGGTTGTCCGTCCAAGCGCGGCCAATCCACCAACGCCTCCAAGTAATTCGTGATCGCGGCAATGGGCCGCCCCTCCGTCTTGATGCGCTGGACCAGATCGGCTTGCAGCAGTAATTCATCCTGACCCGCACCCAACACCACCCACTCGCCGGCAAGACCGAGCGCGATAGTATTCGGGGCGTCGTGCTTGGTTAGAACCCAACCTCGCGTATCGGCCGTGGCAAAGTTCGTGGGTTGGATTCCGGTGAACGACGAGAGGGTCGTCGCCAGGTTGGTTCGCCAGACCTCAGCCTGCGCCGCAGAGACCCGCACCGCCAACGCCCATTCCGGTGGCCGGTTCGAGCGTGCTCCCAGTTCAAAGAACGATTCCGCCTCAGTGAGCTCATCGAGCAACGGACGCAACAGTTCTGCGCAGTCGTTGGTCCGGTCACCGAGTTGGGCTTGAAAACGGGCGAATGGGGCGTGCGCCAGTTTACCGAGGGTTTGATGCAGGAGGTTGCTGCTCTCGGGCAGGGCGAGGATGGTTTTGAGCGCAGCGGCATTCGTGGTGGCGTTGAAGTGTGCAGCACCCGCGAAATGCACACGAACCAGCACCTCCGGTTTCGGGGGGGCCGGCGGCGGCGACTTCCGACAACCGAACCCAAAACTCAGCAATGCTGCGACCAGGAGTATCCAACATGTCCGCATAAACACGTCCTTGTGTGCCAGAGACGGGTGCATTTGGCAAACTTGAATGCTGCTGAATTTGAATTGCGCCGGGCCCGCAAAGATTGTTCCTTCTGCGCCGTGTCGCGCGTCAAATCGTTTGCTCAGTACTGGCTGCCGCTATTGCTGTGGATGTTGCTGATCTTCGGAGCCTCGAGTGATACCGTCTCCGCCCAGCGTTCCTCGCGCATCATCGGCCCCCTCGTCCACTGGCTGTTTCCGCAGATGCCCGAGCCGGAAGTTGAGCATATCATCTTTCATGTGCGCAAAAGTGCGCACTTCGTCGAATTCATGGTGTTGGCGGTCCTGTTGTGGCGGGCGATCCGCCGGCCGCGACACACGAATCCTCCTTTCTGGCGTTGGTCCACCGGGGCGGGGGTGTTCCTGTGCGTCGTGGCGTTTGCCGCCAGTGATGAATTCCATCAACGCTACGTTCCCGGTCGTCAAGCCGCGCCGTGGGATGTTCTGATTGACTCGATGGGAGCGGCCACGGGCCTCCTTCTCACCGCCTGCGTTTGCCGCTGGTTGGAGCGCCGGCGTGCGCGGGTGGTGATCGCGAAGTAACTTTCGCGCTCGCCTTGCCCGTCGGCAGACGGCTAGAGTGCCCGCAGTCACATGCGCCGGCCCGTGGCCATCCTTGCGCTGCTCTACGCGGCTGGGTTGCTCCTCGCGGAGTTTCTCGCTCTTCCTCTGAGCGTTCTCTGGTTGCTCACCATCGGCGTGGCGGGGGCGGCGTTCCTCTGGGCCCGAGCCCGCAGTTGGCTGCTGGTCGTCGCGATGGTCCTGTTGGGTTGGTTGAACCTGACGTTGCGCACATCCATCATCTCCCCGAGCGATCTTCGCCTCTTGCTCAGCAATTCCGTGCCCGCCGAAGTTGTCCTGCGCGGACGTTTGGCGGAGACACCTTCGTTGCGCCTGTTCGTGCGTGACGAGGAGGAATCCTACCGAACCCTTGCCACGCTGTCGGTTGAGGCAGTTGGGAAACGGGGTAGCTGGCAGCCGGCGCATGGCACTGTCTTGGTGCTGACGCCGGGCGAGTTGTCGTCGGGCTTCTTTGCCGGGCAACGGGTCGAGATCGCCGGGATTGTCTCGCGGCCGCGCCTGGCGGCGGCCCCCGGCTTGTTTGACTACCGAGCCCACCTCCGCCGCCAGGGGATCTACTTTCAACTTCACGCGGCTGCGTCCACCGCCTGGTCGGTTGTGCCGCCTGTCTCTGTTGCCCCACCGTTCTCCGACCGTTTCATCGCGTGGTCCAGAGGGGTCTTGAAGCGCGGGTTGCCGGACGACGAATCGACACGCCTGCTTCAGGCCATGACACTTGGTTGGCGCACCGCGTTGACGAGCGAAGTCAGCGAACCTTTCATGCGCTCGGGTACCATGCACATCTTTGCGATCAGCGGACTGCACATCGCGCTGATTGCCGGCATCCTGGTCAGCCTGCTGCGCGTGCTGCGGGTCTCGCGTGCCTGGTGCGGTTTGGTGGTCATTCCGCTGATCTGGTTCTACACGGCGGCGACCGGTTGGCAGCCGTCCGCCATCCGCTCGACGGTAATGATGACCGTCATCATCAGCGGCTGGGCTTTGCGCCGGCCGACCGATCTGCTGAACTCGCTGGCCGTGGCGGGTTTCATCATCTTGGTGTGGGAGCCGGAACAACTCTTTCAAGCCAGCTTTCAACTCTCGTTCTTTGTCGTGTTGAGCATTGCACTCCTCCTGCCGCCCATCGAGGCCCTGCGCAACCGCTTGTTGAAGACGGACCCGTTTCTGCCGCCGGAGTTGCTGCCGCGCTGGCGGCGCTGGCTGAACGGACCGCTGCGCTGGGCGACGACCGCCGCCGGGACCTCGCTTGCGGCGTGGCTCGGCTCCTTACCCCTGACCGCTTTCTACTTCCATCTGTTCAGCCCGGTCACGCTGCTCGCGAATCTCGTGGTCGTACCGCTGAGCAGTCTTGCGCTCATGAGCAGCCTGGGCAGCTTGATTTGTGGTGCGTGGTGGCCGGGCATCGGCGGGCTTTTCAGCAACGGCGCCTGGTTCTGGATGTGGGCCATGATCCGAGCCAGCGAATTTGCCACCCAGTTGCCCGGCGCATTCGCGTACGTGCGATCGTTCACCGCGACCGAACTGGCGCTTTACTACGGATTGCTGACCGGCACACTTTCCGGCTGGCTGTTCGCACCGAGGCGACGGAAGTGGACGTTGCCCGCCGTGGGCGTCGCCATCTTGCTTCAGGCATGCCTGTGGTTCACTCACCATGGGACAACAACTCTCACCGCAATCCCTCTCAGCGGCGGTCACGCGGTCTTCAGCGATGGCCCCGGGCGCAGCAGCGATGTGCTGGTGGACTGCGGGCAGACGAACGCCGTCGAATTCGTGGTGACCCCATTTCTCCGGGTGCAAGGTGTGAATCGGCTGACCCGCTTCTTGCTCACACACGGCGATCTCCAGCAGATGGGCGGGACCGAACTCGTGATCCGCGACTTCCACGTCCGGCAGATCCTCGCCAGCCCCGTGCCACAACTCTCTCCGACCTACCGACGCATCATGACGGAGTTGGGCAACACCCGGGAAGGGTTACGCTTGGTTCAACGTGGCGATGACCTTGGGCCGTGGAAGGTGCTGCATCCCTTGGCGTCGGATCGCTTCCGCCAAGGCGACGACAACAGTGTGGTGTTGCTTGGGAAACTGCCTGCCGTCGACGTCCTGTTGCTTGCGGACCTTGGTCGCCCGGGGCAGGAGGCGCTGCTCGATCGCGAACCCGATTTGCGCGCCGACATCGTCATCGCTGGGCTGCCGTCCCAAGGCGAACCTTTGTGCGACGGTTTGCTGGAGCGGATTCAACCAAGGGTCCTCGTACTCATGGACGCAGAGTTTCCCGCGCCGCAACGCGCTTCGCTACGCTTGCGTGAGCGCCTCAGCCGCAGCGGCGCTACTGTGCTCTGCACGCGTGAGACTGGGGCTGTCCAACTCACGGCGCGCCGGGGCAAGTGGATTCTCCGCACGATGCGGGGCGACCAACTCACAGGAGAGCAGCGAAGGCAGCGTGCAGCCGTCGGCAGTGAAACCGAAACCGACTAACGCGCCGAGCCGCGACGGACGCAAAGGTGGACTTGACCTCGCTCCGTAGCTTTTCGGACAAGTCGGACGCGAAGATTTGCTTGCGTCCCTTCAGCCGCTCTGGCTGAGTCGCCTCCGTTATCACGTCAGGAGTAATCAGAGACATGGTGAACACGCAGCCAATTCGCTTTCGCGCGCTGACCACTTTCCGTCTCCACCTTCCGCTCGCCGTCTGCGGCTCGCCGTTTTCTCCGAAAACGGCTACTGACGCCGGCTCAATTCCTCCCGAGTTTTAAAGCCGATTCTCATCCGCCCCTGCCACTTCCGCCCAATTCGCGCCCACCCCCGGGAAATCGGAGCCGGCTCAGGTGGCCGCGTCAGCGTTTGGAGTGCGTCCGCTTGAGCGGTGCTTTTGGGGCGGGCGGAGGAAGGTCGCCGGATTCGGCACGATGCGCTCGGGGAGAAGCGGCGATGAATCGCACGCACTCCAAACGCTTCGCGCGCATTCCGCCCATTCCCGTAGCTGGTTTGTCAAAACGCAGTCGGGCTTGGCGGGTAGGCTGAGAATGGACTGCGTTTTGACAAACGCAGTTGCACTGACAAACCAGCACGTTTTCCGGGTTTGATTGACCCGGTGGAGTTGGCTACTCTGTCGGCGCATTCACGATGTCACTCAAACTGCAACTAGACGGCGAGGCATGGTCCGCAGTACTGGAGGACTTGGCGCAACGACTCGGCAAGGACGGGCCGCCGCTCCGGCTTTGCCTCATCGGGTCAGCCGCCTGCCTCTTCGGTGGCATGGAGGGACGCACCTCTGCCGATCTCGACATTTGGAAGCCCGCCAGCGACTACGACCGGTTGGAGTTGAAGACGGCGGCGGAACAGGTTGGGCTGCTCTTTGACCCAAAGCAAACGCTCGAACCGGAGCGCCCGTATCTGCAACTGGTCGAGCCGGGTTTGACACAAATGGGTGACTTCGAACCGGTCTTCATCGAGCGCATGGGGCGTCTGCATCTCTATCGTCCGCCAGTGGAGAATCTGATCGCTGCCAAACTGATTCGCGCCGAACCCAAGGATTTGAGCGACATCCGGTTTTTGTTGAGCCGCCACCGCCCGGAGTTGTCCCGTGTTCGGCGCATCGTGGCCCAGTTTCCCGCCCGAGCCCGCAAGCGTGCCACGGAGAACCTGGTCTATCTCGACGTGCTGGAAACTTGAACATGAATGCCCGTGAAGAAGAATTGGTCGCCCGCGCGCTCCTGGCGGATCAGGCTCAGATTGACGTGTATCTGCGGGAGCAGCGGTGGGCGGAGCTCGCCGCGCTCGTGCGCTTTGCCCGGCGCGATGTGCCGTTGGAACTGGCCCAAACCGATCCCGCGCTTTACCGTCAGTTGCGCGAGCAGATCACCCGCTTCTTCCTGCGCGGCGGCGACGTGTTCTCGCTCAAGAAGCTGGAGTCGCTGACGAGATCGGGGTAGCCCCGACTCGTAAGAGCGGGGTTTTTGGTCTCCGGCTCCCCCTTCGACGTCACGTCCCCATCCGCATTCACGGATATGCGGCTACGGGGCAAACCGGGTTTCACCGATCTGCGAGGTCGGCTTAGTCTGGGGCTGCGGATTCCGCGAAGGCTGGCGAACCGGCCAGGAGCTGGTCATTCCGAATCCGCACCAAGGCGACGTGGACTGGTCGTTGACCAAGCGAATTATCGCCCGGGCTGACATCACCCCGGAGGAGTGGGAGGAACCGTAGGCTGCGATGCTGCGCGGGGGCGACCTGCCGCTCGTCCTTCTGCTGGGTGCTGGGAACGGGACTTTCTCATTCGCAGTCTGCGGCTGCGCCATTCTGAAGAGCATGCGCCGCGTGTTTGCATTGGCAACACAAGGCGGATGCCTTACGCTCCGCCGCCATGAAGTCTATTGGGCTTTCTCTTGGGTTGCTTTGCGTGTTCGCGTCTCTGGGTGCGCAAGCTGCCGTCACTGTTCAGGACCTGCGTTGCGAATACGCCGCCGACCCGTTGGGTATTGACTCGCCGCAGCCGCGTCTGAGCTGGGTGCTTGAGTCAACCGAGCGAGCCCAAAGCCAGACTGCGTACCAGGTGCTGGTCGCCAGCAGTTCGGAGAAGCTCCGGGCTGGTCAGGCCGACCTGTGGGACAGCGGCAAGCTGGCCAGTGACCAGTCCATCCAGGTCGTCTATTCGGGCAAGCCGCTCGCGTCACGCCAGCGGTGCGCCTGGAAAGTGCGCGTGTGGGATCAAGATGGCAGAGTCGCTGAAAGCCAGCCCGCCCTTTGGGAGATGGGTTTGCTTCAAACAACCGACTGGCAGGCGCAATGGATTGGCTACACCACGAACGCCGAACCGAAACCGCCGTTTGGCGACGCCCGCTGGATCTGGTTTCCTGAAGGTAACCCCGCTTCCAGCGCGCCCAATGGCGAGCGCTTCTTCCGCCGCGTGGTTCAGATACCGTCGGGTGCGGAGATCAAGTCCGCCATGCTGACAATCACGGTGGACGACCAGTTCACCCTCTGCGTCAACGGGGAGGAAGTGGGAAAGAGCAGCGGTCAGACAGACGCTTGGCGGGAGAAGAAATCAATTGATGTGAAGGCGCGTCTCCGCTCCGGGCAGAACGTCATCGCACTGAGAGCGTTTAACAGCGGGAACGCCGCGGGCCTGCTGGCGCATCTGGAAATCGAATGCAGCGCGGGCCCGCAGATCGCCGCCGTCTCGGACAAGTCCTGGAAGGTCGCCAACACGGCGGCGGACGGGTGGACGAGGGCTGACTTTGATGATGCGGCTTGGCCGTCGGCGAAAGAGATCGCCAAGCTTGGCGAGGGGCCGTGGGGAAATCAATTCGCGGTTCAAATGGCGCTCGGTCAGGTGCCGCACCTCCGCCAGACTGCCGCATTCGCCAAGCCGATCAAGCAGGCGCGGCTTTACGCCAGCGCACTCGGGCTTTACGAGTTTTACATCAACGGCCAGCGGGTCGGCCACGACGTCTTCAATCCGAGTTGGACTGATTACAACAAGCGTGTCCAGTATCACACTTACGACGTGACGCGCATGCTCCGTTCCGGCGACAACGCGTTCGGGATCATCCTAGGCGACGGTTGGTATGCCGGTTACGTCGGTCTCGGTGGCCCGCACCGCTACGGCCCACAGGCGCTCGCGCTCGCGCAGGTGGAAGTCGAGTTCGCTGATGGTTCCCGACAAATCATCGCCACGGATGCCTCTTGGAAAGCGGCCAACGGCCCGTTGCTGCAATCCGACATGCTCATGGGTGAAACCTACGATGCGCGTCGCGAGTTGCCGGGCTGGAATACATCCGGGTTCGACGACTCGCGGTGGGCGCCCGTTCAGATCAAGAATGTGGACGTGCCGCTGGTCGCTGCTCCGGACGGCCCCGTCCGCGAAATGATGGAACTCAAATCTCGTGCGATCACCGAG
>CAYJNU010000400.1:0-7691 GCA_964371005.1 uncultured Verrucomicrobiota bacterium
TATGCGCCTTATCCCGGTTCGGCCCTGGGCTATCAACTGATTGCCGAAGGCAAGGCCAACAAGGAAACCGCGGCGGAACTGGGCATCAGCATGAAGACCATCGAGAAACATCGCGAGCATCTCATGCAGAAGCTCGACATCCATGACACCGCCGGCCTCACCCGCTACGCCATCAGTGCCGGCATCATCGAGAGCAGTGTGCAGTTGACCATTGTCTAGCAATGCGGCTGGTGGCGGATGGACGCATTTCGTCCTCGTCGTCCTCGCTCTCGCCATTCAATTCAAGGCTGGGTTCATCCTGGCCGTTATGGGGTAAACACCCCATAGCGTCCGCCCGATTTACCGACGATGATCAGAATATGAAAACAAGCAACCCCTCTCCATTTGGAGACACCCCATGTCACTGATATCGCTCGTTGTCACGCTGATCGTCGTGGGCGTGTTGCTCTGGCTGGTCAACACCTACATTCCGATGGACGGAAAGATCAAAAAGATCCTCAACATCGTCGTGGTAATTTGCGTCGTCGTGTGGCTTCTGGTCGCCTTCGGCGTGCTCGGCCACGCCGGCGACATTCGGGTGCCGCAGGTTCAATAGAAGACCGTCGTCCACGCACCCGCATTATGATCCCCAATCACGCTCAGTTCCTTCAGGCCGTCGAGGAAAAGAAGAAAGTCTGGGTCAAGTTTTACTCCGAAGCCGACCACGGAGTGCTGGAGCAGGCCTATGCTCCGCTGGCGTATGGTCCGGGCAGCGGCGTCCAGGACGGACTCCATCGCTACTGGCTTTGGGATGACCAAAGCAACTCCGGTTCGCATCCCCTGGGTCTCCTGCCGCAGCAGATTGTGGATTTGCAGGTGCTGGGCGAGGTGTTTGACCCGGCCCAATTCGCCATCGGCCCCTGGCCGCTGGCGGCTTCCGAGAAGACTGGTTTGCCAGGGGGTGACACGAGTCCAACTTCATGAACGCGCTCGTTGAAATTCCGGGCGACACGGTCGCACTCGCGCCCGCCAAACGCCGGCCCCACGCACGCCGGCGCATCCTCGTGGTGGATGACGATGCGGACATCCGCCAGTTCTATTTCAGAGTGTTGATTCGCCACGGTTACCAGGTGGACGCGGCCGAAGATGGCCAAGCAGGTTGGAGAGCGTTGCATGCCGTGCGCCATGCCCCCGAGAGCTACGACCTCCTGATCACCGACCACAGCATGCCGAAGTTGTCCGGCGTTGAACTGGTCAAGAAGCTGCGGGCCGCGCGCATGGCGCTGCCGGTCATCCTGGCGGCGGCCGGAACGCCCACGAACATTGAGGAACTCCAGCTTGCGGCAATGCTGACCAAGCCCTTCTCCCCGGTCAAGTTGTTGCAGACCGTGAGCGAGGTCCTGCACTGGTCCACCGCGACCGTGAATCGGAGTTCAATGTTCCACCAACCTGTGCTGACCCCGGAGCCGGCCGCCCCGCGAACAATCGGGCAACAACTGATAACCCTTCGACGCAGTCCACCCTCACCGTTCCCAACCAGATTAACTTTATGAAAAGCAAAACATTGTTCCTCACCTTCCTCTCCGTGGCCGCTTTCACGACCGGCTGCGACAAAGCGGAAACCACCTCTCAACAGCTCGACAAGGTCCAGGAAAAGACCACCGAAGCCGCGCAGGATATGAAGGACTACACCTTCGCGCAAAAAGCCGAGTTCACCGCCAAAATGCAGAGTCAGTTGGCCGAGATCAACAAGGACCTGGACCAACTCGCCGCCAAGATCGAAAAGTCCAGCGCCACCGCCAAGGCCCAAGCGCAACCCAAACTCCAGGCGCTTCGCGAGAAGGCGGACCAGTTGGGCAAGCAACTTGACGAGGCTGGGAATGCCACCGAGTCCACCTGGGATAGCGTGAAGGCGGGCTCCAAGAAGGCCTTTGACGAATTGAAGGAGGGATTCAACCAGGCACGCCAATGGGTGAGCGAGAAAATCGCGCCTTGAAGCGGACGGGGCACTGAAAACACCGGCAAACGCCCCGGGCAGAATCTGGCGCCCACATCGAGAGTGAAGCGCAGAATGAAAGGGCGCAGGAAGCCATGATGCGGCGCAACGCAAGATTGCGGAGCGCCCCGCTCTTCGTGTAAAACCCACGCATGCCGGGCACAGACAAACTTGCTGAATTCACCGCGGGGTGTGCCAAGCACCTCACCGGCGGCGAAAAGGGGCGGGCGCAAATCTTCCTCCAGCGCCACGCCCATTGCTCGCGCCCCGCGCAAGAGCAATGACGCTCCTACCAGTGATGCCCTCGGCGTGGATTCCGGCGTTGCGACGCTTGCACAAGACGATTTGTCTTTTGAGGGCCTGCCCGTTCGCCATCGGCCTGCTGCTCGTGTGCGGGGCCGCGGCGGCCGAAGATGCCTGCGGCACGTGGCAGCGATGGGAGCACCGCCTGGTGAGCGACCGGGATTATGCGAATCCTTGCACCGACGTGCAGGTCCGTGTGCGGTTTGACGGCCCGGAAGGCCAAAGCCGCGAAGGTCTTGGGTTCTGGGATGGCGACCGGCGGTTCCTGATACGATGCGCCTTCCCCTCGCCGGGACAATGGCGATGGGCCACGACGTGCTCAGTTTCGGGAGATCGAGGGCTGCATGGCCAGTCGGGCGCCGTGCGGGTGAGGCGCTCCACTGCGGACAACCCCCTGTCACGGCTCGGCTATCTGCGCGTCCCAAAAGACGGTCGCCTGCTGGTCCACGCCGACGGAACCCCCTTTCTCTGGATCGGCGACACCTGCTGGGCAGCTCCCGTTCATGCCACCGAGCAAGAGTGGAAGCAATATGTCGCCAACCGCGCCCAACGAGGTTACTCGGTCCTGCAACTCTCCATCGCTCCTGATTGGGCACTGGAACACGCCAGGCACGCCCTCCCACCATTCCTTTCCAAGCTGCCCGATATTACCAAGCCGAACCCGGAGTTCTTTCAAGCGCTGGACCGGAAACTCGGTTTGGCGAACGACCACGGGTTGGTGGTGATGATGTGCGGGCTCATGGAAACCCCCCACCGCTATCCTCCGCCCGAGCAGGTCGCCATTTTGAGCCGCTACGTGGCCGCGCGCTACAGCTCCTGCGCGGTCATCTTCTCGCCCAGCTTCGATAGCAACATTCACGAACCCGAGACCCTGGCGTCGGCCAACGCCATTCGCGCCGCCGCCCCCGCCAGTCTCATCACTATGCACATGGGCACCGGCGTCGGCCCCCGTTTCCATGCCGCGGACTGGCTCTCATTCGACATGTTTCAGAGCGGCCACAACGGAGGCAACGCCGCGCGGCAGTCCGCGCGCGCCGTCGGCATGCCCGCCGAAATCCTGGCCCTGACACCGCGCAAACCAATCATCAACGGCGAAGCCATCTATGAAGGCGACTTGGGCGGCGCGTACGACGTCCGCCGGACGGCCTGGCTGAGTTTTCTCTCGGGCGCCGTGGGTTACACCGCCGGCATCAATGAGATCTACGCCTGGAAAGAGGATGCGATCGCCAAGCTGAATCTGCCGTCCAGCGCCCAAGTCGCCCTGCTCGCACGGATCCTAAGGGCGCTCCCCTGGTCAGACCTTGAACCGGCACCCGAGCGAATCCTGAACCAGCCCGCTGACCGCGCCAGGCTGATGGCCTTTGCGCTCACTGCCAACAAGTCGTTGGCCATCGCCTATCTGCCCGCGAACGAAACCCTCACGCTCGACCTCCACGATGGCGCCCCGGCCTTTCGCACGCTGTGGATCAACCCAGCCGCCGGCACCTGGCGCGCCGGACCCACGGTGGCGGCTTCCCTGAAAACCACGGTGGCCGCACCAGACGCGAGGGATTGGGCCCTCGTTCTCGCCGCACCACAGTCACCTGTCTTAGGACAGATCAAGAAAACCCTCGCCAAGGCCACCGACCGGCCGCGGAAGCTGAAGGCCACGCTGAACTTCAGCCAAAACGGAGCCGTGGACGGCCTCGTCCGCAAAGCGCCGCGCGACGGCGAGTTCATGAACGCTTCGTTCAAGGGCGCTTCATGCATCGTCAACGAACAGCCCAAGCGGAACAGTTACCTTTACCTCGACGTTGACGACCGGTTGGCCTTCCGAGGTGGCATGGGGCGGATGCAAGTCGAACTCAAGCTTCAATCCGACGAGCCTCTGGAGGGTATCCAACTTCAATATGACGCCACGGGTCCGGCGGAGGTGAGCAACATTTACCGGCCGGCCGCACCATCATCGTGCAAACAGGAAGGCGACTGGACTATGCTGGGCTTCGTGGCTGAAGCCCCGTACTTGGGAAACCGCCAGAACAGCGGCGTCGATTTCCGGGTTTTCCTTGGTGGACGCCTGTGCCGCATTGCGTCGTTGAAGGTTTCGCTGGAGGGCACGGCAGCAGCCAGGTGACGCAGTTCCAGCACTCCCGGAAGGGTTCTGCACCATGACGATCATACCGGATTCAAGACGACGGTTGGCACGGCTGACCTGCCTCATTCTCCTCTTCAGCCTTGGGCTAACCTTTTGGGCTGTCTATGCCGCCAACCCCGCTCCGGGGACCAACACTGTTCTGGGCGTGGAGGGAACTCACTTCACGCTGAACCATCGCCCCACGTTCCTCCTTGGCTTCAGTTATTACGGCGCCCTGGGGGCGCCCGAGGATTTCATTCGGCAAGACCTCCGCGATCTGCGCGCCAGTGGATTCAACTGGCTGCGCGTCTGGGCCACGTGGGGCGGCTTTGACACCAACGTGTCGGCCGTCACCGCCGCAGGGTTGCCGCGGGAGCCGTTTCTGAGCCGGCTCACCTGGTTGGTCGCCGAGTGCGATCGGCTGGGTCTGGTGGTGGATGTCACCCTCTCGCGTGGGAAAGAATTGCCCGGGCTGAAGCCGCACCTGGCGGCCGTGGACACCCTGGTCACCGCCCTGAAACCTTACAGGAATTGGTATCTCGACCTGGGCAACGAACGCGATGTCGGTGACGCCCGCCACGTCACGCCAGCCGAACTGAAGGAGCTGCGCGCAAAGGTCCGGGGTCAGGACCCGCAGCGATTGGTTACGGCTTCATTCGGCGGGCATGACCTGAGCCTCGCCGACGTTCGCGGGGCTTTGGAGGTGGCGGGTATGGATTTCCTCTGCCCACACCGGCCACGGCATCGCGAGTCGCCGGCCGAAACCGAGGTGGAAACCCGTAAAACCTATGGCCTGATGAAGGAGATCGGGCATCTCGCGCCCATACATTACCAGGAACCCTTCCGGCGGGGCTACACAGACTGGGAGCCGGTGGCCAGCGACTTCTTGACAGATCTCCGCGGGGCCTTGAACGGCGGGGCGGCAGGCTGGTGCTTCCACAATGGCGGGCAGCGCACGACGCCGGACGAGCAGCCGCGCCGTTCTTTCGACCTGAGGACGAAGCGGCTCCTGGAGCAACTGGACGCGGAGGAGATGAACGTGGTTCGAAACGTGAAATCGGTTCTCTCGGAGTACCAAAGAGAGAATCCGGAGGCAAACCCAGCCGGAAACGCCAACGCGAACTCACGACCTTCCCAATAGTGCCTCCTCCAAAAGAGCTGTGTTGGGTCGCAGATGCGTTTCACGCCTTCAGGATGGTGAGGCATGACACGCTGTACAAGCGGATATGCATCTGGATGGCCGTCCGAAAGTCAGACTTGGCCGAGTCGGCTCGTTCAACCGCAGGCCGAGGTGCCGTGGCACGATGCCCCACACCAACTCCTCGTGTTGAAACGGTGACTGGATCAACTCGGCAAAAACCGTCCCAAGACAATGAATCAAGCCGGTCATGGTCGCGGCGAGGTGGACCCCGGTGGTCGATGGATCAGGACGGCGCGGAACTGCTGCTCCGATTCCGGCAGCGACTTGCCATCCTGGCTGTTCACCTTGCGGTTGCCATCATCGCTCAACACCAACGCGGTCTGCCGGCCCGCCACCTCCGGGAAGCAGATGCTCTCGGGGTTCAACCCCGTGAGACTCACACCGGCCACCGGCTGCGGCGTATCGCTTCCGCCCTTCCAGGAAAACAACCGGGCTTCACGTCCACCGCGTGCGGGGCCGCCGATCACGTAGTAGTCGCCGCCAGCGAAGCCCATGCCGCGCAGTCCTAAACCACCGAGGTCAAGCTGGATCGGATCGCCAAACCGGGGCGGCCTGCCTACCACGACTTCCGATGGGTTAAGCAACGGGACGATTAACGCCCGGCCCGCCGGGATGGGATTGCGAAAGCCGATCAACAACCCGCCCTCCGGCGTGTCGGTCAGCGCTTCAATGCTCAGCCCCCCAATTGCTTCGGGCAACCGCTCGGCCGCCTCCGCCAGCCGGAAGCCGGTGAACCTGGGATCACGCGAAACCGCGGCGATCAGGTTCGTGTAAATCTGTCCCACCGGACGGAGCGTCACCGTGTCACCGGCTTCAGTCAGGTCGAGCGCGAACAGCGCATGACGCCGCGGCGCGTGGTCGCCATCGGCATTGCGCCCGTGGGAGCTGATCCAAAAAACTCGCTGCCCAATGCGCGCCGCACCCTCCAAATCCATCTCCGGGGCCTTTTTCCGGGCCGACCACAGACGGTTCAGGTTGCAGGTCTGAACCGGTTGCCCGGGCTGGCTGAGGCGGTAGAGCCGCAGGGTGTTGTCTTCGTCGCTCGCCGCCAGGAACCGGTCGCCACTCACCGCCACGGCCGCCGAGGCGTCGCCCATGCCGGTGAACACGATCGTTTCACCCAAGCTGGCGGCGTTTGCGGCGAGCACACGGGCGACGAGGAGGAATCCGAACAGCCATCCCACCTCAACGGGCGGGATGCGCTTGCATGCTTGGGACTGGAAGGACGGTTCTGCCATTGCCTGCGACCAGCGTAGCCAGCCGGTCTTTTCAAAGGGAAGCGCAAACCGTCGCCGCCGGAGTGGCAATTTGGAGCGCCGCCGGAGACCCACGTTCCTTGGCCAGCGTTACCTCGTATTGTGCTTCAGGAACAAAGCCCGTCACGATGCCGGCCACAACCTGGAATTACGCCGAAGGGGTCATTCAAGGGCCAGTCAATGTCAATTAACGTAGTATTGGCAACGTTGTTTGGGTTGCGGTTGGGCTTCCGGTGAGGCGCGGAGGGAATCGTCCGGGCGAGGGGCTCGCTCTGCCCGATGCACGGGATGGCGGCCTTTTGCAGCATGTTCTTGAGCCGTCCAACTTCGGCGCTGTCGGGGGAAGTGATGAGGCGTTTCATGACTGTGCCGGTTGACGGGAGAACCTACCACACATACGACGCGGACGCCGACCCTTCTTGCCCGCTGACGGTGACTGGAATCACTCGTCCCCGTTCCGCGCGCGGAATCACCGCTGGGGTGAACACCCCATAGCGCCACCCCGGTCTTCCGGGTTATCCTGCTCCCGTGACCATCGGCTTGCCGCTCTTGGGATTCGCGGCATCCGACATGGGGTGAACACCCCATAGCACCCGCACCGCTTTCTCGCGTATTCTCAAGCATGAATTGCGAATTCGGGATGCTCAGCCAAGAGGTGCTCCTGCTCGAGAGTGAACGGTTGCACCCGCCCTGTATATGCTAAAACTGATTGGCCGAGAATCCGTTCGCTTCGTCAAACGAGCGTGGGCCTTCTGTCAAGCTGTGGCCCTGGCCCCGAGACAATGGCGACGCCAGCAGGGTTTGGACGCGCTGGAAGCCGAGCGGCTCGACCGAATCCGGAAT
>CAYJNU010000401.1:0-7686 GCA_964371005.1 uncultured Verrucomicrobiota bacterium
GGTGAAAAGCGGCAGAGGGCTGCCGCACTCCAAGACGCTGACGCGCGGTCGGCCATCCTTTCTTGTAGCCGCACGATTCATGGTTTCGTCGCTGACACGGCTTTCAGGAAGTTCCGCAAAGGCAGCTTTCCCAAATCGCGCAGGCCTTCCACCACGCACGCCGCGTTCAGCTCCGCACCCGCCGCCGTGGTGTGTGTGTGATCCGCCGTGGTGAAATAGAGCGACTGGACTTTCTCCGGCCCGGCCTCTTCGTATTTGCGCGCAACGATTTCGTTGAGGTTGATGAACGGCACGCCCTCGGCCGCGGCCACTTCAGCCGCCCACTTGGCGTGGCTCTCGGACCCGCGTAGCACTTTGCCGTCTTTCCACATATTCCGCGGCACGAGCGACAGCACGACCGGTGTTGCGCCCTTCGCCCTCGTGTCGCGCACGTAAGTTCGCAGATACCAGCCAAAGCTATAAACCGTCTCGACGACGCCCGTGGTCTTGTTGGTAATCACGCGCGATTCGTCACCCACGCCCTTGATGGAAGCGCGGGCGCGGCCTTCGTCCATCGGGCCGTTGTCGTTGTGACCGAATTGCATCAGCACGAAATCGCCGGGGCGCAACTCCGCCACCACATTGCTCCACAAGCCTTCGGTCAGGAACGTGCGGCTGCTGCGACCGCCGCGAGCGCGATTCACGATGGCGATCCGGTTTGTGTCGAAGAACGCGGGCAAGGCTTTGCCCCAACCCACCTGTCCGGCCGTGCTGTTGTTCACGGTGGAATCGCCGACGAGGAACAGCGTGGGTTTGCCAGCGCCCGTGTCCGTGGCTGGCTTCGCGCCGAAATCCTTCGAGGTTGCCAGCGCGATGACGCGGCCCTGGTCGCCGACTGCGCAGTAGTAGTGATAGACCACGCCTTCGTGTTTCAGCAGCCAGGGCTTGTGGGCGAACTCCTTGTCCCACGGTTCGGACGGCGCGACGAGGTCCGGCCCGGTCCACTTGGTCCAATTGGTGAGATCACGCGATGCGGCGAACGTATCGAACGCTCCGGGCTTCCAGAATGCGCCGAAGTAGAACATCACCCACACGTCGTGCATCCGGACGATCTGGGGGTCACCACTGATCACGCCGTGTTTCAGGCCGGGCGGGCGCTCGTTAGCCAACACCGGATCGTCGCCGAAACGTTTCCACCTCTTCAAGTCCTGCGATACCGCCACGCCGATGCGTTCGCTGTCCTTGGCCGCACGCGCGTTGTAGAACATCACGAACGGTGCGCCAAGCGTTCGGGCATCGTCGCGGAAGACGTTGCTCTTGAACAGAGTCTCGCTCTCAAAGGGGCGCGCGTCAGCGTCACTCGGCTTCAACACGGGGGCAGCCAGCTTCTGCCACGGCTTGGCAGCAGACAGATCGTCGGTGGAGGCGAGGCTGATGGAGAGCGGAATGGTCTCATAGCCGGGGTTGGCGCCGCCCAGGTAGGAGATCCAATAACGCCCGTCGTGAGTCTGGAGCTGGTTGCTGCCACCCCAAGTGGTATCGAACAAAGCTACGCCCCCGGCGGCGTTGGCGAAGTCCCACGCGTTCGACGCGCCGCGTTGGAGAATGGTGCCACGCGGAGTCCAGCGCAGGAGATCATCGCTCTCGGCGAGTTGCGTGGTGTAACCCTTCGGATCGTTCTCAAGCTGGACATAGACCATGAACCACTTGTCGCCGTGCCGAAAAACGTTGGGGCAATCCACCATCTTCCCCGGCGGCGCTGGAATCACGACACCGTACCTGAACGGCGTCTTTGCCTCGTCGTAGATGCGCTGCATCGTCCTGGTGTCAACGGACGGCGATTCCACCGGTGCGGCAGCCGCGACGCCGGCAGTGAGAATGGGAATCGCACAGCGCGCAAGAAATATGTGGAGATTCATCGGCGGCACGTAAGGTCAGTGCTCAACGGGTTGCACCGGCGTCAGAGTCACCGGGCCAAGCAATCCAGAGTCCGTGAGCGTCCAGTCCGAAGCGTCGAAGGGTTTGTAGCCCAGGTTCACGAAATTGATGTCGTGGAAGTTCTTCCAGTTCACGCCCAGCCGGTCCAGATCGCGGATGCGATTGGCCGAGACGTTCGTCACCTCGACTTCCAGAACGTTGTCCTTCGATTTCAGCCCACCCGCCACGACTTGGAACGGCGGCGTGATGAGCGTGCCGAGGTCCTGGCCGTTGAGCCGGACGCGGGCGCTCTGGCAAACCTTGCCGAGGTCAAGTTGCCAGTGATTGAAACGCGCTGGGCTTGTAGTCCCGGCTTTAGCCGGTCTCCCATTCCCACCGCCTAAAGGCGGAACTACAAACGTGGGCTTGTCGAATATCAGCGTGTAGAGCGCCGTTCCGGCGAAGCGCTGGGCGTTGGTGTCGCTAAACTCGGTCCACGACGCGAGCATTGTTGTCGTGAGTGGCACAGGCAATTCCGGCCCACCGGCGAGGAACTTCAGTTGCCACTGGCCGCTGACGAGCGACGGGGTTCCGCTCGGTTTCCACCAAATCCACTTCGTGGCCGACGAGACTTCACCGCTAAGGCAGCGCAGAATCACGGATTCCCCCGCCGCCAGTTTCAGAAAGACCTCCATTTGATTGGCGCCGCTCTGCCCAGTCGCCGCTACGCCTGAATTGCCGGTGAGCGGGTCCAGGACGACGACCAATTTTGCCAGCCCGGCCAACGGAATCCATCCGTCCACCGGCTTCTCTCCGCGGTTGGCAATGAAGTAAGTCGTTCCTCCGTCAGTTGCGCGGCGGATACACATCAACCCCTCGCGGTCAAACATCGTCTCGCGCAGGACACCTGCTGAGGCCAGCGAGGCTTCGAGTTCGCCTACCCGCACGCGCTTACTCTGCCTGGCCGTGGCTGTCAGCTTTGCCAGACTGGTGCGCTGATTTTCCAAATCAGCCCAGCCGGACACGTCCTTCGGCAGAGTCTGCTCGAAGACCACGATTGCTCCGCCTTCGGCCAAAGCGACCAACCTGGAAAGTGTTTGCAGCGGTATGTGCTCGCAAGGCGGCACCACGACGACGCGGTAGTCTCCACCCGCGACATTGACCTTGCCCTCGCGGACTTTGGCCTCAGCCAGTTGCCGGTCAGACACGTAGTCGAACATGTAGCCGCGTGCCCAGAGGTTTGATGCCGTGTGTCCGACGGGTTGGTCCTCAAACCAGTCGCGGGCGTGGACAGACATGTTTCGCGCCGTGCCTTTGGCGTCGTGCCAGAAATCGTGGATCGGCCAGTAAAGCAGGATGTCGTTATCGGGGCGACCGCTCTGGAGCACGGCTTGGCAACGGGCAACGTAAGCGTTCAACGCGGGCACGTCGCGCCAGACCGAGTTGCGCGGGTTCATCTCGTAGCTGGCGTAGAAGAGCCAACCTGGCCACGGCGCTTCGTCCGGCGAATAACACGTGCCGTGGTAGAAGACGTGATTCACGCCGCTCAGGAACAGGTCATCAAGCAGATACTTCATGTCGGCCAGCGTCTCGGTGAAATGCTCGTTTAGCCACGTGCCCGTCTCACAGCCGACGAGTTTCTTCCCGGTCACATGGGCGGCGGAGGAGGCGAACTTCGCGATCAGCTTGTTGCGGTCCTTGTAGAACATCTCCGTCTCCGGGATGTCGGCGGTGGCGTAGAGATCGAGCCAGTTGCCGGGCGATCCGTGCGCCTCGTTGCGCGTGATGAAACCGTTGCGATGCGACCAGTCCGCCCAGAGCGGCAGCGTGACCTCGGCCATGATGTCGGAGATCGTCTCGCGGTAGTCGCACTTCACGCGCGCGGCGCGGTCGGCAGGTTCGCCAGTGAAGAACGCGTCAAGATGATCCTGCAAACGATAGCCGCGCCGCTTCTCGAACTGGGCGAAGAAGTCCGGTGACCAGTCAGAGCGATACTCGTAGGAATCGTGATACTGGGCGCGGGGCTTTGCGCCTTTGTAGCTGGCGAAGGCTTCGTCAAACCAGCGCAGGTAGTTCGTCATCGCCTGCGGGTAGAAGAGGTTCAGCATGTGCCCCTGGCCGCCCGGCGAGGCGCGTTTGACCTTTTGGCCGGAAGGTCTTTGCGAGACGGCAAAAACCTTCCACGTCTTGGGGGACGTCGAGCCTTCAGGTCCCTGCCAGCTTCCAGGAGGCGAAAAGAAAACCTCACCGTTGGTGCTGATTGAGTCGGTCAGGTCAATGGGTTTTCCGCCCGCGCCGAAGGCAACCAGGGCTTGGATGTGCTTGCAGTCGAGTTTCTCTTTGATCCGCTCGCCCACACCGAGTTCGTATGTCTTCGACACCACGCTGGCGTTGGCTTCCTCATCCGTCACCCGCGGGCCGCCGAAGCACCAACCCGTGCCCGTGGTCATGTCCACACCAAGACCTAGTCGCTTGGCTTCCGTCACCGTGAAGTCGAGCATCTCCATCCATTTCGGACTGAGATACGTGATGTAATTGGATTCCCAACCCTTCGCGCCGTAGATGGGGATGATGTGAACGCCACCCATGCCGGCATCGCGATAGCGCGTGAGCTCCTTGGCTAGATTGTTCGTGTCCACCGCGCTGCCCATCCACCACCAGTAGGCCCAAGGTTTCGCCTCTTGGGTGATCGGGGGCCAGGCGAGAACCTCACGATTCTCTTCGCTAGCGTCAACCTTGCACACCGCGGCTGCACCCGAGGCGAGCAGAAAGACCGGGAGGTATTGCCAGGTCGTGTGCGACTGAATTGACACTTTCATTTGTTGTGAGGGTGACTTGTCTCAACGATGCCAAGCCTGCTGCTATGGACGCACATACTGACTGCCGCATACCGCGTTGTCGCGGAATTCCGCAGCCAGCCTCGGCCAAGATCTGCTTATGCGCACGACGCCAGAAATCCTTGGCCGGCGTGTGCCCCCGCAGCCCGTGAGTTTCCTGCCATCGCGCATGACCAACACCTAGCCAGTTTTGGTCATTGATTCCAAGGAGAACTCAGAGCTTCGGTCAACGGAATGCATGGCGCGGAGGCGACTCGCATCGCCTCCGCGGAACCAGGTGGCGTTCCCGGAAATCCAAGCTCGCCTTTCCGCCCCAAAGTCCGCGGGGGACGCTTTCCTCACTGCGTGACGAGACGGAAGAACACCGACGGGCTGGTCGCGTCAATCGGCACGAGGACGCCTGAAGCCCCACCGCTGGGATAATCCACCCAGTTGTCGCTAAGTCCGATGTTCAGCGCGTTCGTCTGCGCTTGCAGTTTGTAGCTGCCAACCCAAGAGAACTGGAGGTTGTTGCCGGACTGGACGAACTCCAACTTGGGCGGTCCAACGACCACGGAAACGACCCCCGACGTCGGCTCGAACTTCCATGCCAGACCGGCACCCGGCGATCCTTCAATGCCGACGAAGTCCCCTGCAGGCGAGCCCGTGATGAAGACCGGGAAGTTATCGCCCTCGGCCAGCGCGCTGCCCGTGTTCACCACGAATAGCGTACCGCCATAGGTCACGATGCCAGCTACGATCTGGTCCTGTCCGACGCCTTTGTTGACCTCGATGACGGTCCTGCCCCCGAGCAGCAATGAGTTATTCATGGAGATCAAGCCCAGCGAGCTTCCCGGCGAGAGGGTTCCACCTTCCTGAATCTCCACGGTGCCGTCGAATATCCCGGTCCCAGCCAGAACCCCGCCGGTGACCACCACCGGGCTGGCCGTGAATTGGCCGTCCACTTGCAGCGTACCCTCCTCAACCGTCGTCGTGCCGCTGTGACCGGCGATACCGGTCAATCGCAGCATGCCGGTGCCAACTTTGATGAGGGCGGTCTGTTCGGCGCCATCGGTGATACTACCCTCAAAGGTGGTCGAGAGATTCTTTCCGCCGATGGAGTAGACGGTGGTGCCGGAGGCCCCGGTGTTACCACGCCCCGCGAGGGTCGTGCTCGGCCCGCCGATCAGTGCCCCGAGGTGTGTGGTTGTGCCCCCGTTCCGTTGATTCAACGAGGCGGTGTTGGTGCCGACGTTGAAGGTCGCGTTCGAGCTGCCGAAGTTGTAACTGCCGTTGTCGTTGTTAATGCGCAGGAAACCCGGATTGTTGCCGAAGTCCACCGTGCCAGCGAAGTCCCACATCGCGCCACTGCCCGCGCCAGCGCCGCCAATCGTAAACGTGCGGGAGGCGCTTTCCTGATTCGTGATGAACACTGTGCCATTGCCAGTCCAAGCGCCACGCAATGCCGTGTTACCGCTCGCGCTGGCGAGGTCCAACGTGCAATCGCCGTTAAACTCCATCACATTGTCAAGGGTCAGCGCGCCATTCACGACCAGAGTGCTGCCGTTATTGGTCAAGCCGCCCGTACCGACGGCGCCTGCCACGCTGATCTGCAGCGTCCCACCGGACACAACCGTACCACCCGCATGGGTGTTGGCGCCCGCGAGGGTCAGCGCGCCGCGCCCGGCCTTGGTGAGTGCGCCCTCCCCGGACAGATTGTTGTTGAGGGTGAGCATCGTGTCACCGGAAACCACGTCCAGCGAAGCCCCGCCCGCATTGATCGTGGCCGCGCGGTCAATCGCCACCGTTTCGCCGAGGTAACGCAACGTGCCTCCATCGAACACCAGGTTCAGAGGGTTGAAAGAGGCCGCGCCGATGCTGCTCGGGCTGCCGCCGTTGGCCAACGTGCTCGCTTCGAGTACGCCGCCGGCAATCGTTGTCACGCCGGTGTAGGTGTTCGTGGTCAGCACGCTCAACGTGCCGGCGTTCATCTTCAACAGGCCGGCCGAACCCGCGATGCTGCCCTCACCCCTGAAGGTGTAGTTGCCGGCCGCATCCACGGTCACGAGGGATGGCGAGACGTTGCCGACAATGTTGACCACCGGGTTGCCCGCCCCGGCCGCGTCAAACCGCACGTCGTCGCCGCTCACGAAGTAGTCCAGCACACCGCTGTTTGACCAATTCGTCCGGTTGAGGACATCCCAGTCGTTCACCGTCGAGTTCCCGAGCCACGCGATACTCGTGGGCAACCGGACCGAACTCGCGATCACGAGGTAGATGCCATTGGCGGAGGTGGTGTTGTTGCTCAAGCTGCCGCTCGCACCGCTGAGAGCGAGATTTGCCAGCGAGCCGTTGAACGTGCCGCTGTATCGGAAGAGCGGATGCACAGTGCCCGGCGCGCCGCCGCCAATGACTTCGATCGTGTTCAGCCCGCTGACATTGAGGTCCCCGCTAATCACGACCAAATCGTTGTCGGAACCCGCCGGATCGGTCGAGAGATCGAAGTGATTGAACGCCCCGCCGGTCTGCGTCACGGAACCGGAGAACGTCAGCGTCCCAGTGGTAATGTTGGTGCCCGGGTTGACAATCGCGCCGGCATCCAAGGCGAAGTTGCCAGCCACCGTGCCCGCGCCCAGGATCGTCCGCCCAGCCCCGAGGGCATAACCGCTCACGGCGGCAACGTCGAATGTCGCGCCGCTGCCGACGAAGATGCTGGGAGTGCTGGCAATGGACCCACCAGCGCCCAAGGCAAGGGTGCCGGCACTAATGATGGTGTTGCCGGAATACGTGTTGGCTGCGTTCAACGTCAATGTGCCGCCGCCGGTCTTGAGCAGGGCGCTACCACCGCCGGCGATTCCGTTCAGAGAAATGTCGTGTGCCGTTCCGCCCGCGTCCGCCCTCTGAATGGTGGCCACCGTCCCGCCCACAGTCAGGTCCGCGTTGATCGCGTAGCTGTCCATAGCGGCGAGCGTGC
>CAYJNU010000402.1:0-7675 GCA_964371005.1 uncultured Verrucomicrobiota bacterium
TAGTCAAACTCGATGCCCTGCCCGATGCGGTTGGGCCCGCCGCCCAACACCATGACCTTCTTGCGCGAGCTCGAAGCCACCTTGTCGGGTCGGTTGTAGGTCGAGTAGTAGTAAGCCGCGTTCTCGACGCCGCTCACCGGCAGCGCGTCCCAAGCCTCAGCCAGGCCCAACCGCAGGCGTTGATCGCGGATCGTCTTTTCGGGCACGCCCAGCAGCTTGCTGAGATACTTGTCGGCAAACCCATCCTTCTTGGCCTGCACGAGCAAGTCGTCTGGCAAGGCCTTGCCCTTGAATTGAAGAACCTTCTCCTCCAGTTCGACCAACTCCTTCATCTGTTGGATGAACCACGGTTTGATGTAGGTCTTGGCGTAAAGCTCCTCGACACTCGCGCCCTTGCGTAGCGCTTCGTACATGATCCATTGGCGCTCGCTGGAGGGCTCGTTGAGCATGACCATCAGTTCCGCCAGCGGCTTCTGGTTGAAGTCCTTGGCAAAACCGAGACCGTGCCGGCCATTCTCCAGCGAGCGGATGGCTTTCTGGAACGCCTCCTTATAGGTCTTGCCGATGCTCATCACCTCGCCCACGGCGCGCATTTGCGTGCCGAGCTTGTCCATCGAGCCCTTGAACTTCTCGAACGCCCAGCGCGAGAACTTCACCACCACGTAGTCGCCGGAGGGCGTGTATTTCTCCAGCGTGCCGTCCCGCCAGTACGGAATGTCGTCCAGCGTGAGACCGCCCGCGAGCTTGGCGGAAACGAGCGCGATCGGAAAACCCGTCGCCTTCGATGCCAGTGCCGACGACCGGGAGGTGCGCGGGTTGATTTCGATGATGACCACGCGCCCGGTCTTGGGACAGTGCGCGAACTGGATATTCGTGCCGCCAATGACCCCGATGGCCTCGACAATGCGATAGGAATACTCCTGAAGCTTCGCCTGGAGCTTCGGATCAATCGTCAGCATCGGTGCGACGCAAAAGGAATCGCCGGTGTGAACGCCCATTGCGTCCACGTTCTCGATGAAACAGACGGTGATCATCTGGTTCTTTGCGTCGCGGACGACTTCAAGTTCCAGCTCCTCCCAGCCGAGGACGGATTCCTCGATCAAAATTTGACCCACCATGCTGGCCGAAAGGCCACGGCTGGCCACGACGCGCAACTCCTCGACGTTATAAACGAGCCCGCCGCCCGTGCCGCCCATCGTGTAGGCCGGTCGGATGACGATGGGATAACCCAGCTCGGAAGCGATCTTCTCCGCCTCCTCAACACTGAAAGCAGGCGCACTCTTCGGCATGTCAATGCCGAGCCGCTTCATCGTTTCCTTGAAGACGATCCGATCCTCGCCCCGCTCGATGGCATCCAAATTCACGCCGATGACCTGCACGCCGTATTTGGCCAGCACGCCCGCCTTGGCAAGCTGCGACGACAGATTCAACCCGGTCTGGCCGCCAAGGTTCGGCAGCAACGCATCGGGCCGCTCCTTTTCAATGATCTCCGTCAGGGCCGCCACCGTCAGCGGTTCGATGTACGTCACGTCCGCCATGCCGGGATCGGTCATGATGGTGGCGGGATTCGAGTTCACCAGCACGATCTGATAGCCGAGCGCACGTAGCGCTTTGCAGGCTTGCGTCCCAGAATAATCGAATTCGCAGGCTTGGCCGATGATGATGGGGCCGGAGCCGATGATGAGGACTTTGTGGATGTCGTCGCGCTTGGGCATAGATGGGTGCTGGGAATGGTGGGGTGGCTAAGCAGTTTTGAAAAGTGAAGCGTTGGCGCACATGAACCGCCGCTGTGATAAGCAGGAGGCAGGAGCAACGCAAACAAAAACCGATGAAAATCTCCGGGCGCGGGTCGTTGTCGCTGAATCCGCGCGCCGCTCCCGCGATGGGGGCCGCCAAACGATTTGTCCTTTGATTGGCCAACGGCTCTCCCCTAGCATTCCAGCGACATGAAATACCGCCGCTTTGGCCGCACTGAATTGTCGCTGCCTGTCTTTACCTGCGGGGGCATGCGCTACCAGCATGCCTGGCAGGACACCGAACCGGACAAGATCCCCGCCGACAACCAAGCCAACCTCGAAGCCTGCATTCATCGCGCACTCGAACTCGGCATCAACCACATCGAAACCGCCCGCGGTTATGGCACATCCGAAATGCAGCTCGGACGAATCCTGCCCACGCTGCCGCGCGACAAGATCATCGTACAGACCAAGGTGGCACCCAAGGCAACCGCGGCAGAGTTTCTAGAAACCTTCGAGATTTCGATGCGTTACCTGGGGTTGGAGCACGTGGACCTGCTGGCACTCCACGGCATCAACAACCGGCAGTTGTTGAACTGGTCTCTGCGCACTGGCGGGTGCGTGGATGCCGCTCGCCGACTGCAAGACGAAGGCCGGGTGCGGTTCATCGGCTTCTCCACCCACGCCACCACCGACATCATCCTCGATGCGGTCAACAGCGACGCCTTTGATTACGTCAACCTGCACTGGTATTTCGTGAACCCGCTCAATTGGATGGCCATCCGGGCCGCCAACAATCTCGACATGGGCGTCTTCATCATCAGCCCGAACGACAAGGGTGGGAAGCTCTACGAGCCGCCGAAGAAACTCGTCGAGCTGTGCGATCCGCTGACACCGATGCAGTTCAACGACCTTTACTGCCTCGCCCGGAAGGAAGTCCACACGTTGAGTTGCGGCGTCAGCAAGCCGGCCGATTTCACCGAACACACCGCCGCCCTGGAGTTCTACGACAACATCTCCAGAGCCATCGCACCGATCGAGGGTGGCTTGCGCGCCGCGATGAAGGAGGAACTGGGCGCGGACTGGTGTGCCCAGTGGTTCGAGGGGCTCCCACACTACGTGGATGTGCCTGGCGAGGTGAACGTCTCCGAGATCGTCCGGCTCTGGACCTACGCCAAGTCGCTGGACTTGGTGGCGTGGGGCAAAATGCGCTACAACTTGCTCGGTCAGGCCGACCATTGGTTTCCGGGCAACAACGCCGCCAACGTGGACCGACTCGATCTCCGTGCGTGCCTCCGTCAAAGCCCGTTCGCCGACCGCATCCCGGGTATCCTCAAAGAATCACATGCGATGTTCTTCGAGAAACCAGTGAAGCGGCTGAGCGAAAGCTGACGGCATTTCCGCAACCGCGACCCAACTGCGCTCTTCACTCCCGGCGACCTGCCCGCCCGCCGCGCTCTCCCAAGTCACCGTTACGGTCAGTGTTCCCGCGTTCGGGTGTCGGCTTTCGTATTGACACGCGTCCCGGTTTCGCGAAACGATGCCGCCATGAGCGAACCAACATCTAGTCTTTCTACTCGACGCGAATTCATCCTCAACACCGGTCGTTTGGCTGCGGCATCTGCGCTGGCGGGCGCCGTTATCCCCAACGTCCATGCTGCCGGCAACGAAACCCTCCAACTGGCGCTGGTTGGCTGCGGGGGCCGCGGCGGTGGGGCCGCCGTAAACGCCTTGTCGGTCAAGAACGGTCGCACCAAGCTGGTGGCCATGGCGGATGTGTTCCCCAACCGGCTGCGCGACAGTTTCACCGCGTTAAAGCGCAACTTCTCCCAGCAAATGGACGTGCCGGAGGACCGCAAGTTCATCGGCTTCGACGGCTACAAGAAGGCGATGGACTGCCTGAGGCCGGGCGACATCGTCATCTTGACCACCCCGCCGGCCTTCCGCTGGGTGCATTTCACCTACGCGATCCAGAAGGGCCTGAACGTTTTCATGGAGAAGCCGGTCACCGTGGACGGCCCGACCAGCAAGCGGATGTTCAAACTGGCAGACGATTCCATCGCCAAAGGCCTCAAGGTCGGCGTCGGCTTGATGTCCCGCCACAACTACGGCATGCGGGAACTGGGCAAGCGTATCCAGGACGGTGAAATCGGCGACATCATCTTGATGCGCGGCTACCGGATGCACGGGCCTGCCGCCTTCTTCCGCTCCTTGCCGAAGCCCGACGGCATCAGCGAGTTGATGTATCAAATCCAACGTTTCCACAGTTTCCTGTGGGCCAGCGGCGGCAATTACAGTGACTTCAACATCCACATCATTGACCATCTTTGCTGGATGAAAAACGACTGGCCGATCAAAGCCCAGGCGGTGGGCGGCCGCCACTATCGCGAGAGTTCCGAGGGGGTCTATGTTGACCAGAACTTCGACAGCTACGCGGTGGAATACACGTTCGCCGATGGGAGCAAGTTGAACTTCGACGGGCGCTGCATGACGGGCTGCAACGACATCTACTCCAGCTACGCCCACGGCAGCAAAGGCATGGCCATTGTTTCCAAGAGCGGCGATTGTGGCCTGCCCTCCAGCACGTTCAAGAGCCAGAACACGAAACGCTCCGACATGATCTGGCAATCCGATGTCCGCCCGGACGAACAGGATCCCTACCAAAACGAGTGGAACGAATTGATCGCGGCTATCCGCAATGACCAGCCCTACAACGAAGTCAAAACCGGGGTCAACACCAGTCTGGTCACCTCCATGGGCCGCATGGCAGCGCACACCGGCCAGGAAGTCACCTACGACGACATCCTGAACGGTGACCACGAATTCGCTCCGGACGTGGACAAACTGACGATGGATTCGCCGGCGCCGCTGCTCGCTGGGCCAGACGGCAGGTACCCGGTGCCGATGCCGGGGCAGAAGAAAATGCGCGAATACTGATGCTGCAAGGGGTCGCCGCACCATGAGGGATGCGGCAACATCAGGATACTGCGAAGCGCCGGGCAACCCACCCGGCGCTTCGTGCTTCGGCCGGGGAAGATCACCGGTATGCCCGATGCGCCCGCCAGCGGCTTCCCGCTCTTCCGCCTGAACGGCTTCGAGTGGCGCATCTACCATCGCGCCGTGCCGAAGTAGCCAGCCCGCTGGACGGAAGCCGGCAAGAACATTGAGGGCAAGAAGATGAAGCCGGGATTCATTCCCATTTTCCTGCCATCAATGTTCCTGCCGCTGGTTCGGGCTCGGTGAACCATGAGCCGAACGCCAACGGCGTTCTGTCAACCAGCCCAGGGTTGGCGCGTAGCGACTACCCTGGGTGGCCGGCACGAATGCCGATCAACCCTGAAGGGGTTGGATAGCTGGTCGCCTGGGCCTCCCCCCACGCAACCCCTTCAGGGTTGAGACCGACATTGGGCAGTGACCCAGGGTAGCCCGCTACCTCGGACAACCCTGGGCTGATGGACTGGAACGCCGTTGGCGTTCCCCGAAAGCCCCCGGCTTCCCGCGTCAGCGTGAAACCCAGTTTTGTTCCGGTCTGCGTCTTGAAATCCGCCGCCGACTTCCAGAGGTCCGTGCTCTGGAACGCCACTGTGTGATGCAGCCGCACCACCAGCGTCGCGTAGATGTCATCCACCGGACCGTCGAAGCGATATGTCACCAAGACGCTGGGGGTGGCTCGGCTGCTCCTTCCGTTCACGCCGGAAGTAGCTCGGAAAAGTCAGCAACGCCGTGCCATCGCAAGGCTGACGCAGACACCACGCCCGACTGATGGAGGTTTCCAGCAGCGTGTGCTGGGCATGATCGGCCTAAAAGGGCTGCGGAAATGCCTCAACCTTCAAGTTGAGCCCGGCAGGTTCGAGCCACCTCCATCTGAGGTATTGGCAAATGTTCTCCGCGGTTTCGGGTCGATTCTGGATCACCAGTCGTTTGCAGTTCGTCGCGGAACGCAGCAATTCCAAAACGTCTTCCCGGTCAATTGGCGCAAACCTGTAGCCTATCGCCCAAATCTCTGTCGCCTGCCCGACCAACCGACGGGCCTCTCGCCAAACGAACCGAATGTAGTCACGAAATGGTAACCGCGCATTGGTTCCTTCGCGGACAAATGGCTTTTCGTGTGGGAATACGAGCAAGGGATCGCAAGAACTCGAATTCGAGGCATTCGCGAAGAACAGATTGTCGTTGATTGGCAACAGATCGTCGCCCGGGTTCCCATCCAGGCGAGTGTAGTAATGCGGCTCTGGCTCGTTCTGCACACGGATGCCGACCGTGCCATGCAGCTTGAGGAGGGCAAAGCGGTTAGGATCACACTCTAGCTGTGTTCCGTCATTGAAATCGAGCCCGCCATTCAGCAGCGAGTTACCATACAGGTTGAATTGGCCGATGTCTGGCTTGAATCGGCTGACGAACGCCATCTCGAACAGTCTGTCGTAATTGAACGTCAGGACGCTACTCCTTGATCGTTGCGAGGATTGGTTCCAGATGACCGAGTTGCCAAACAACTCATCGAGAAAGTTGTGATAGCGGGGTAGGCCAGTCACCTTCGCCTTTCTTTCCAAGTCAAGGAAAAGTGCAGTGGTGGCTATTTTGGCAGCTTTGACTTGGCGGTCGCGCTGCTGCCGTTCTGTCCGATCTCTGGAAGAATCCCGCGCTTCCGCTGCCAACCTGGCTGCCAAGGCATCGAGCGTCTGCGCACGCTCCGCGCGCAACAACTGGACCGTTTCTTCGGCGCACTTTCTGATTTGGCGCCTATGATCCCCGTCAAGCACCCGACTGAATTGGTCGAGCGCAGGCAAAAACTCGGACGCAAGCGGGAAGCCCGGGCCATCAGGAATCGCGCCAGCGGAGCATCCTGCACCGAGTATGAATACCGTTCTTGATTCGGGGCTATTCGTCATCTTCGGACTGTGGACGACCGCGCGGATGATGCTGTCGGCAAACAAGCCGACCATTCTCGATTACAGTTCTGCCGCCATCCCGGTAGGCGACCGGAAAATGGTCATACTCATCGTCCCCCTCCTCAACCAACTCGCCGCAGATGGCACATTTCCCCTCGAAACGCCTGCAAATCTCCCTCTTCTGATCCTCATCAAAAGCGCGCTTGGGGTCCAGTCGGATTCCCACCTCACCGTCCACGCGCTCCCGCCAAAGCCGGTAATGCTCGGCGATTTTGGGGCCTGAAGTTGATCGCGCAACGCTGACTAGGAGATTTGTGGCGCAGAGATGCGGCGCGACTTTCTCATAGAACTTCCGGTTGATCACGAACAACTGATTCCGAGACAGATCTTGAATGAGCAAGAACGTCGATATCAGGTTGAGCTTTGCGAATTCTTCTTCCTTCCGCGAGGTCCCTCCACCTCCAATTCCAACGCCGCACCACAAACCTTGGTCGTGTGTTTCAGAACACTCTCGAATCGCGTTGCTGTGGAACCCGAGGGCTCGAGTTGTGTGTGCTCGTGGTAGAGCTTGTCGAGTTCGTTTGCGCCGATGCTTTGAACCACGCAAAGGTCGCTCTCCCGCGCGAGAAACAGACAAAGCAGTTGAGCGCAAAACTGCCTGTCCGTTTCGTAGGGGTCACGATCATCTTCTGAACGGACTCCACGCCGGTCTGCCAGTTTGAACAGGTCAATTGTCGGAGTCCGGTCCATCTTGCCCGCCAATTTCTCGATGTATGGGCCAACATTGCCTGGCCAAGCATCACGAATCTGTTGGCGGGATAGCGCCGCGCCTGATTGGAGACGGATGAAGAGGTCACGAATTTCGTCTTCGTGACCGACTCCGGAAATTACAAAGACATCTAGCTTTGTCCTCCTCAACCGATCCTGCAACGCAGCGTCCAACTCGGAAAATCTCCGTTTACCCCACGGAGCTGGTTCGGAACGCAGGCTTGTAGCCAGTTGTGTTCGGCATGGAGTTGAACGGAAGGGGTAGGTTGAGGGTTGCTGCGG
>CAYJNU010000403.1:0-7660 GCA_964371005.1 uncultured Verrucomicrobiota bacterium
AAAAGCAAACTCCTGTTCCGACGACAACTTCGACCCACCTTGCGAAACCGCTGGCGAACTGACATCAGGATTGACTTTGCCAGGGGATGACTTTAAGCTGCGCTAGTAATTGAGGTTTTTACCTCGGTTCCTCCCGACCCGGTGTCGATCGTGCATTGTCGGCACTGGGTTTTTTGTTGGCCGGCCCCCATCGCAACCAGAGATTCAGCAACGCCGGCAGCACCGTCAAGCCCGCCACCATACAGGTTGTTACTCCGAAGGCCATGACCTGCCCCAGGCTGGCGATGCCTCGGTGCTGCGCCAGCATCAAACTGCCAAATCCCGCGATCGTGGTCAGCCCGGACACCAGCACCGCCTTGCCCGTGCTCCGCGCCAGGATGCCGGGTTGCTGCTCCTCGGCGAAGCGATTCAAGATGTGAACCCCGTTGGTCACGCCAATGCCGATGACCAGCGGCAACGTCATGATGTTCGCCGGATTGAAGGGCACTCCCCGCCAGCCCATCCAACCCAGCAACCACAGGGAGCCGATCCCCACCGGCACCAACGCCAACACCACCGCCCCCAGGCTGCGAAAGTGAAGGAAGACCAGCACCGCAATGGCGGCCAGTGAATACCACGCCGCCTCCTCATAGCTTTGCTTCAGCAGCGTTGTGTATTCGTAGAGCTGCACCGGCGTGCCGGTGACGTTCGGGTCCACGGTGCGCAACTGGGTGATGAACTCCTCCTGGTTTTCGCGTTGCCAGACGTTGCGCCGGGGATAAACCTGCAAGAGATGCTTGCCCGTCACGCCCACGAACCGGTCGCGCAGCTCCCGTGGCATGTCCTCGATTCGCAACGGCGCGCGGTCGTCCTGGGTTTGCATCGCGCGGAACGTCTCCTGAATGTCGTTGAATAAAGCCCGCTGGTAGACCCCCAGCTTGACGGCGTGCTTTTCGGTGGTGGCGGGCGATCCCTCCAGCATCGTCTTTCGCAATTCCCCGATCGCATCGTGCAACGCGGTCAATTGGTCGCGCAACTCCGGTTCCTGGTCCTTCACCTCATCCAGCGCCAACCCGAGGTAGCCGTGCAACGCCCAGAGCGTCCGGCTCAACTCCGGCAGGTTCACAGGTTGCGGGTCGGCTACGGCAAAGTGGAGGGGACGAATCTCCCTCTTGATCTGGCGGACCAACTCCAGTTTGTGAGTCTGATCTTCACTGATGAACTGGCTGAGCGAATCCACCCCCGCCACGGCAGGCAACTGTTTGATCCGCGCCTCCAGCTCGGCAGCCTGCGCCAGGGAATCCGCCACCACGGCGGCAAACAGCACCGATTTGTCCCCGGATTCGGTGAGTTTCTGCTCGAAGACCACCGCTGGCATCCCGGCGCTCTGCAGGTTCAGCAGGTTGTAATCGAAATAGACCTTCCGCGCCTGCGTGACCGCGACGCCACACAAACCCAGGGCGAGGGCGCTGACAATGAGGGGCCGGCGTAACCAGAGTTGCTCGATCTGCGCCCGCCGATCCGGCCGATCGGCCTGCGCGTGATCCATCACGTTCTGCCGGCCCCGCAAGAGCAACACGGGCAGCAGCGTCAACATGGGAATCAGGCACACCAACAATCCGCCCCCGCAAATGATCCCCATCTCCCGAATGCCCTTGAACTCCGTGAAGCCCATGGCCAGAAACCCGCCCGCCGTCGTGAACGCCCCGGTGAAAATACCCTGCCCGGTGAAGACCAGCGCCTTGGTTAACGCCTGCTCGTTGGACCGTCCGTGATGCAATTCCTCTTCATACCGCGTGACCAGATGCACCCCAAAATCAATCGCCAGCCCGATCAGGATGGGCACGAACGTGATGGTCAGGATGTTCAGGTGGCCGATCGCCAGCGTCGCGAAACCCAAGGTGTAACCCAACCCCACCACGAGGCAGATCGTCGCCTTCACCGGACGGCCCGTCTCCTGGTAGCCGTAAATGAAAATCACCGCGCAGATGAGCAGCGCCACTACGCTGGCCAGCGTGGTGTCCTTTTGCGACTGAGCCATCTCGTCCTTCTCGAGCACGGGCTCGCCGGTGACACCAACATTCAGTCCCGGCACTTCGGCCCGCGTCACCTCCACCAATTCGCGCAAGCGCCGCACCGCTTTGTCGCTCAGGGCCTCCGATTGCGCGTACGCCGTCACCAGGTAAATCCGGCCCTGGGCGAAGGCGATGTAGCTCTCGTGTTCCGCCTCCTCACTGGCGTTGAACAGTGCCGTAATGCCCGGCGACGGCGGCATGCCGGGCCGGCGCAGGCTCGCGGTGGCCTGCGAGACAATTCGCTCCAGCGCCGGCAGCGCCTTCACCAACGAATCCGTCGCTTCACTCGATTGTCGCCGCGCCGTTCGGAACCGCGTGTTCACGCCATCGAACAGCGACACCAGGTTCGTGGTGTGCGTGAACTGCTCGATAAACGGGAGATACTCACGCAGAGTCTGCTGCAGCGCCGCCAGGTCCTTTTCCGGCACGAACAGCAGCGCCTTCGCGCCGAGCATCTTCAGGTCGCCCTTGTAAATCACCGCCTGAAAGAGATTGGTTTCTGCTTCCAGCCGCGCGCCCAGCCGTTCCACGAACTGTCGGTTGTTCTCCGGGCTGTCACTCTCAACCACCACCACCAAATCGTCCTGCTTGGGAAACTCTCCGATGAACTTCAGGAAGTTTTGGTGGTACTTCTTGTTTGCTCCGACGAGATTGTTCCGGCTGGTATCGAATTGCAGGCAACTTACGGTGTACAGGACACTGACGAAGAACAGGATCACCTGCGGATAGAAGAACCAGCGCGGGTAATGACAAATGGCCCGCGCCAGCGAACCCAGACACCGCGCCGTAAGACTGTCTGCGTCGAGCTTCCTCATGCGGGTTTGAGAAGCCGCCTGGTGAGGGCGCCGGGTCTGAAGCCGTGAACTGCCGATCCGTTGTCGGCAGCCCGTAGGCGCTCAGGAAATGAGGCCGCTGTCCCCCGCTGGCCAGAATTGGGCGCAGGCCGGGAATTCACGGCTCATTCCGGGAAGTCCGCGTTGGCATAGACCTCCTTCACGTCATCGTGCTCCTCCAGCGCCTCGATGAGCTTGTTTACGGCGGACACGGCATCCACGTCGGCCAGGGGCACGGTCGTGGTGGGCACTTCCGTAACCTCCGCCACCGCACACTTGATGCCTTTGCTCTCGACGGCTTTGTGGACCGCCTCGAACTGCGCGGGTTCGGTGATGATCTCGTAACCATCCGCGTCGGCCTTAAAATCCTCGGCTCCGGCTTCGAGCGCCAGTTCCATGAGCTGATCTTCGCCCACGGCCTCGCGAGGCACGACCAACTGTCCCTTGCGCTGGAACAACCGGCTCACGGCGCCGGCGGTGGCGATCGAGCCCCCCGCCTTGGTCACGAGGCTGCGGATTTCTGACGCGGTGCGATTGCGGTTGTCCGTGCTCACCGGCACCAACATGGCGACGCCGTGCGGCCCGTAGATTTCGTAGGAGAATTCCTCGAACTGGCTGCCCTCGCCGCTGCCGGTGCCCTTGGCAATGGCGCGATCAATGTTGTCCTTGGGCATGTTCGCCGCGCGGCACTTGAGCAACGCCATGCGCAGGCGCGCATTCAGGTCGGGGTCGCCGCCGCCCTGCTTGGCCGTGATGGTGACCTCTCGCGCCAGCTTCGAGAAAATCTTCCCGCGCTTCGCGTCAATCGCACCCTTGAAGTGTTTGACCTTCGCCCATTTGCTGTGACCTGCCATACGCCTGTGTTGAATTCAAATCCCAGATTCCAGATTTACCCCATTGGCTCCACCATCACCGCGGTGCCATAGCAAATCACCTCGGTGATGCCCGCCCCGATCTCCGTGGCGTCGTAGCGCACGCCGATGACTGCGTTGGCGCCCAACTCGCCCGCATGCGCGAGCATTTGGTTGAATGCATCTTCCCGCGTCCGCTCGCAGAGCGACGTGTAAATCGAGATGTTGCCGCCAAAAATCGTCTGGATGCCCGCCCCGATGTTACCGACGATCGAGCGCGACCGCACCACAATGCCCCGCACCACGCCGAAGCCTTTGACCGTGCGATAGCCGGGCAATTCAAACGCCGTTGTCGTCAAAGGATGGGTCTGACTCATAACGCCGGCATTCAACACCACTCGGCAGCGGGGATGAAGCCAATTCTTCAGATGCGCATCGCGCCAGCCGGCTCAGAAGCTTGCTGGGCCGCCGGCTTCTCACCTCTGGCTCATGCCGACCAGGACCACGCCCAGGGTGATGAGGGCAACGCCGATCCAGGAGCGCAGGCTCAGGCGCTCGCGCAATGTGACGCAGGCCATCAGGCTTGGACCACCCGCCGGGTCAGTCCGCTGACGGTATTCCACGCGGCGCCGGGCACCCGTTGCGTATCGGCGAGCACATCTTCCATGGCGTTCAGGAACCAATCCATGTCCTCCCGCGTGATGATGAGCGGCGGAAGGAATTTGATGAACTCGGTATGATACCCGGCCACCTGGGTCAGAATCCGGTGCTTCTGCATCAAGGGAATGATGATCATCTGGCCGAAGATGGCAAAATTCATCTTGTGCAACATGTCCCAGGCAAGTTGCAGTCTGAGCCCTTCCTTCGGACGCTCAAAATCCAGGCCGAACATCAACCCTTTGCCGCGAACCGCCGATACGAAGGGGCAAGTCCGGCCGATTTCCCGCAACCGTTGCATGGCGTATTCGCCCATGGCCGCGGCGTTCTCCACCAGTTTATCCTGTTCGATGACATACAAACTGGCCAGCGCCGCCGCCATCGCCAGGTCATTTTGCCCGAAGGTGTTGGAATGGACCACACACCGCTCCATGGAATTGAAGACGCTGTCCATGATCTTGGGGCGCGTGATGACGGCTCCGACTGGCACGTAGCCTCCCGATAGCGCCTTGGCGGTGCAGACAATGTCCGGCTCCACTTCCGGCCAATGCTGGTAGCAAAACCACTTGCCTGTGCGGCCCAGCCCGGTCTGCACTTCGTCAAGGATGAGCAAGGTGCCGTGTTTGCGGCAAAGTCGCTGGGCCTCCGCCAGATAACCGTCCGCCACCACTTCGCACGACTTGCCTTGGACGGGTTCAATAATGAAGGCTGCCGCTTTCTTGCCGGCCAGCGCCTCCTCCAAAGCGGCCAGGTGATTGAAAGGCACTTTGCGCGTGCCCGGCATCAACGTGCCAAAACGTTCCCGGAAACACTCTGCGCCGTTCAGCGCCAGCGCCCCGGTCGTCAAGCCGTGAAACGCATGCTCACAGTAAATCATCTCCTGCCGACCGGTGAAGCAGCGCGCGAATTTCACCGCCCCCTCCACGGATTCCGTGCCACTGTTGCACCAGAACACTCGGGATAAATCCCCGCCAGCGTGCCGCGCGAGCGTCTCCGCCGCCAAGCCGCTCAGCAACGAGCAGTCCATGCGGACCAGGTTTGGGAAATGCCCATCCAGCACTTGTCGGAGGACGGCTTTGACCTTGGGATGATTTCGGCCCAGCGCCAACACGCCCCAGCCGGTGAGGAAATCCAGGTACTTGTTCCCCGGTTCATCCCACAAGTAGCATCCTTCGCCACGCACGTACCCTTTGTCAAAGCCGATCGTGCGCAACATCTTCACAAACGCCGGGTTGATATGATCGCGGTGCGTCTCGTAAGCCCGTCCACGATGTTGTCTCAGCCAACCGTCAAAATCGCCATGCATAGTCTCAAACGCCTCCGGATGGCGTGCTCTTCTCCACCGTCCCAGCTTTCCAGTGGTTTGAATCGGCAGGACAGCACTTTCGTGTGGAACAGCCAACGGCCCGATCCGATCCAGGAGGCCTTTGGCCTCCGACCACAGGCGGCTACTTACCACGCGTCTCCTCTGGGCACAACAGCGGACTCGACCGCGGCATTGGCCGATTCAGCGGAGTGCGACAGTCAGCCGGTTCAGCGTGATCATGCAGCAACTCGCGACCGCTCACGAAATAGGCGGTGCGTTCCTTGATTGAGGTGATCCTCCGCGTGCTCGTTGAAGTCGTCCTCTACGATGGCGAGACAGCATCTCCCGGCCGGCGGCGGCGGGTCGCGTCTGTGGCGTAAAAGCTAAAGAAAAAAACGCGAACCCTCAATGACATCGTCGCGAGGATTTGGGATAGTGGATCCAGCAAACCGTGTCGTGGCTTTGAACCATAAACCTAAAGACCGCAGTATGAATCTCCACGCTACATCATCCTTTATTCGTTCGTTCTCCCGCCGGGGGCAGATCGCTCCCGGTCGCCTAATTGGTCGAGCCGCCCTGCTCTCTCTGGGCGCGGCAGTGCTAATGTCCGTTCCCTCCGCCCAGGCTACGCTGGGCGACTACCAAACCGCCGTCACGAACGAATCCAGTGTCATTTCCTACTACACGTTCGAGCAGTCGAATGCGAACGACAGCCACGGCGCGAACAACGGCACGCTCATGGGCACTACCGCGTTCGGTGCGGGCGTGGCGGACACGGGCACGGCGCTGGTGCTTGCGGGCGCCGGTCGTGTGAACTTGGGGGTGGTGCCCGACTTCTCCTTTGACGACGGCACCGGCTCCATCGAGGCCTGGGTGCGGGCGGGTGCGCTAGGTGGCAACGCCTGCCTCTTCGCGACGCGCGATGGTGGGACACGGTTTAGCGTCCACATGGGCGCGGGCAAGACCGCCATCGGCATGTGGAATGGCGGAGTGTACAAGACCCTGGCCATCGCCAATGCCTCCACGAATTGGCACCACATGGTCGCGGTGTTCGACGCCGGCAACTTCCTCGTTTACATGGATGGCACACTGGCCGGTTCGTTTTACAGCGACCTGGGCGGCGCCACCGACCGGTCCACCCAACTCGGGTCCACGTCGCCAACGGTCATGGATGAAGGCTGGGTGGGCTCGCTGGACGAAGTGGCTTTCTATGCGGATGCGCTCACGCCGGAGAAGGTCCAGGCGCATTACCAGGCGTTCTACGCCGGGACGCCGCCGGTGATCGCCAAGCAACCCAAAGGCGGCACCTATCTGCCCGGGGTGACGCTCGAACTCAGCGTCAAGGCAACCGGCCCGAGTCTGGCGTATCAATGGTACAAAGGAACGAGCGCGCTGGCCGGAAAGACCGACGCGATTCTGGCGTTCCCGAGTCTGGCGGCAGGCGATGCGGGGACGTATTCAGTGACGGTGACCAATGTCGCCGGGCAGGTTCCCAGTGAACAAGTGACCATCGCTTTGGAATCGGCACTTCCCGAGCCGCTGGTGCGCTATCAGACCGCAGTTTCCAATGAGACGAGTTTGATCTCGTATTACACCTTCGACCGTCTGTTGCCCATGGATGAATTCGGATACTATGACGGCACGCTGGTGGGGACGGCGGGCTGGGGTCAGGGCGTTGGTGGCGGTGCTGCCCAAGGGTTGATGCTCGACGGCGCCGGGCATGTGAGTCTCGGCTCCATCCGGGATTTCGATTTCTCGTCCGGGGTCGGCACGGTGGAGGGTTGGGTGCGCGCGGATTGGAGCGGTCGCTCAGATTATCCCTGCATGTTCGCGAACCGGGATTTCGCCACGCGCTGGAGTCTCCACCTGAGCGGCAGCAAATCCGTCCTGACGTGTTACAACGGAAGCGTGAGTGAAGAATATCGTGTCCCATGTGGCAGCGCCGGCACGGTCTGGCAT
>CAYJNU010000404.1:0-7639 GCA_964371005.1 uncultured Verrucomicrobiota bacterium
CCCCCGCCCCCCACTCCGGCGGGGACTTTTCAGCCAGGCGCTCAGGGTTTCACCGCACGGGGCTGGGTCAGGTAGAGGCAGATGGCAGTGCATGGCTTGGTATGGTTGGATAAGGATGGAGTTTGCGCAACTCCGCCTTTCAGCCCACGTGAACCCGATCCAGTTCACCAATTCTCGGTGCATCATGAGGAAGGGGCTACTGCGGAAGCCACGCGGATCGCCTCCAGTTCCTCCCAGCGAGCGTAGAGGCGCGCCAGGTCTTCTTTCGCGGCGGCCAAATCATCTTTGAGATGGTTGGTCTGCGTCGCATGCGTGCGGTGGAACTCCGGCGACGCGAACAAGCCTTCGATCCGCGCGATCTCTTCCTCCACCGCGAGAATTCGCGCCTCCATGCCTTCGAGTTCGCGCGCCTCTTTGAACGAGAGCTTGCGGGGTTTCGCCGGCTTCGCTGCTTTCGTAGCCGCATCTCGTGAGAGTGCGGACGATTTGTTTACCGCCAGGATGGCGGCGCTCTGCCGAGCCGCCGCTTCGTCCGCACGCTGTTTCTTCTCCAGGTAATAATCGTAGTCGCCGACGCTGTGGTTGATTCTGCCGTCGCCCTCGAAAGCGAGCACGTCGGTGCAGACGCGGTTCAGGAAATAGCGGTCGTGGCTGACCACCAGCACGACGCCGGGGAACGCGATCAAGGCTTCCTCCAGCACGCGCAACGTGGGCAGGTCGAGATCGTTTGTGGGTTCGTCCAGGATCAGGAAGTTGCCGCCGTTCTTCAGAATGCGCGCGAGCAACAGCCGGCTGCGCTCGCCGCCGCTCAGGTATTTCACCTGCGTGGTGATGCGATCGTCGGCAAACAAGAACCGCTTCAGATAGGCGCGCAGGGAAAGGCGTCCCTCGCCAAAGACCACAAACTCCGAACCGTCGCCAATCTCCTCCAAGGCGGTGCGTTCCTCGTTCAACTGAATCCGGCCCTGGTCCACGTAATTGAATTTGGTGAGTTGCCCGGTCTTCACTGTGCCTTCCGTCGGCGCGAATTGACCGATGATGGTCCGCAACAGCGTGGTCTTACCCAACCCGTTCCGGCCGGCCACGCCGACTCGCTGACCGTTCTCGAAGTTAAAGTTGAAACTGTGAAACAACGTCCGCCCGCCCAGTTCCACGCCGAGATTGCTCAACTCGACGACACGATTGCCGAGTTGCGGCGGCGGCGGGATACACAATTCGACTTCCTCCTCGACCGTCGGCCCGTCCTGCGCCGCGACGTCGTAATAGCGCTCGAAGCGGTCCTTGGACTTGGTGCGCCGCGCCTGTGGTCCACGCCGGACCCACTCCAGTTCGCGCCGTAGAAACATCTGTCGCTTGTGTTCCAGCGTCGCATCCGCCGCCTGGCGCTCGGCCTTGGCCAGCAGGTAGGCGGTGTAATTGCCTGCGTGCGAGAAGAACCGGCCATCGGCCAGTTCCACCATCCGCGTGACCACGCGGTCGAGGAAATAGCGGTCGTGCGTGACGACGAGGAACGTTCCGCGGAACTCCTCCAGGAACTCCGCCAGCCATTCGATGGATTCCGGGTCGAGATGGTTCGTCGGCTCGTCCAGCATCAGGAAGTCAGGCTGCGCGACGATGGCGCGGCAGAGGGCCACGCGGCGTTTCTCGCCGCCGGAGAGCGTCTCGATGCGGCGATCGGCAGCGGGGCAATTCAGGTGCGACATCGAGGTGGCAATGCGTTGGTCCAGTGTCCAGCCTTCCAGGGCCACAATGCGATGCTCCAGCTCCTCGTGCCGTTTCGAGTCCGCAGGCAGCGACTCGAACTCCGCGATCAAATCGAGCACATGCTGCGCGCCCGCGAGGATGTTTGACTGGACATCCATTGCCGAATCAAGGGCGAAATCCTGCGGCAGATAGCTGACCACAAGATCGCGCCGTTTCGTGAGTGCACCGCCATCGGGTGACTGCAAGCCGGCGAGAATCCGCAGGAACGTCGTCTTCCCGCAGCCGTTGCGTCCGACCAAGCCGATGCGGTCGCCCTCGTCAATGGCGAGCGTCGCCCCGTCGAGAATCGCGCGGTCGCCGTAGCGAACGGTCAGGTCGGTGGCGTTGAGGATGGTGGACATGGTTATGTGGATACGCAGGACTCGAAGCGGATCAAACCAGTTCCTCGACTCGCGATCGCAATTCGCCGATGGCAACCGCTTCCGCCCAGTCGTTGAGTGGATAGGACTTCGTCCCTGGATGAACGATGAACGCGTGTTTCAATTTCAGATCCGCCCGTGCCACGTTCAGTGAGCGGGTCACGCTCGGCGCGTCCGCGTATTTGAATTCAAACCCGAGTCGCCGTCCGTTCAGGAACAGCAACAGGTCCAGCTCTGCCCCGCCCTGCGTGTTCCAAAAATACGCCTCCCGGTCGCCCGCCACCCGCAGCACTTCCTCCAGCGCAAATCCCTCCCAAGACGCGCCCAGTTTGGGATGTGCCTCCAGCGCTGAAAACGAGGGAATGCCCAGCAACTCGTGCAGTAAACCGCTGTCGCGCAGATAAACCTTGGGGGACTTCACCTGCCGTTTGCCGATGTTCTCGAACCAGGGCGGCAGTTGCCGCATCACGAACGCGCCGCATAAAATGTCCAGATGCCGCTTTACCGTCGTGTGTGCTTCGCCGAGCGAGCGCCCGATTTCCGAGGCGTTCCAAATCTGCCCGTGATAATGCGCCAGCATGTTCCAGAACCGGCGCAACGCCGCCGGCGCGACCTGGACTCCAAAACGCCGCAGATCACGCTCCAGAAAGGTCTGGATGAAATCCGCGCGCCACTGGCGGCTCCCGGCGTCGGAGTCCGCCAGGTAGGCGCGGGGAAACCCGCCGCGCCACCAAAGGGAACGCAGGCGCTTGGTCCCGACCTCGGACAACTCAAATCCGGACATGGGTAGAAGTGCCACGCGGCCCGCCAGCGACTCCGAGATGCCGGTCACCAAATCGGGTGATGCACTGCCCAACACGAGAAACCGCGCGGGCAGCGGACGCCGGTCCGCCAGCACGCGGAGGATGCCAAACACCTCCGGTTTCAACTGGGCCTCATCAATCACCACCCATCCGCGCAAGGGTTCCAAGGCCGTCATGGGTTGGTCCATCCGCGCCGCGTCCGCCGGGGATTCCAGATCGAAGTATTCGGCGTCCCGCCCAACGGCAAACTGCCGGGCGAGTGTGGTCTTGCCGCACTGACGCGGCCCCAACAGCAGCACAACCGGATTGGCGCGAAACCGGGCTTCCACCGCGGCCAGCAGATCAGGCCGTTTTACGGATTTCATGATGTGTGCATTTTGAGCGGACTCCACTCAATTTGCAAGGTGTGGTTCAGGAGCACATCCGGCGTGCTCGCGCCCAGCCTCGGGCTTCCCCGCGGATCGTTCCACCACTCGAACGCACGGGGCCAAAGGGAGTCCATTACTCCTTTGCCGTCTGCACCGGCAGCGCCGACAACTCCACGCCCTTGTTCGTTTCGCCGAAGTAACCTGCCGACCATTCGTTCGGGAACAGCACGACCGGGTTCTTGCCCAAGTCGTAGGCCAGGCGCGAGCCGGTGGGCAGCGAAAGCGCGTCGAGGGCATCCTCGCTCATCCCGACCGGCAACCAGCGGACCACGGTCCAGGGCGTGGACTCCAGCCGGGACACGGCGCCGTATTCGGTTTCCAGCCGGTATTGCACGACCTCGAATTGCAGCGGGCCGACGGCAGCGAGCAGCGGCGTCTTGATCGAGGAGTTGCGCAGGTACAGCGCCTGGATGACGCCTTCCTGCATGAGTTGATCGAGGCCCTGGCGGAATTGCTTGTACTTCGCCGTGTTCGGATTGTGCAGGTAACTGAACGCCTCGGGCGTGAAGCGGGGGATTTCCTTGTAGACAATCGCCGGGTCGGTCGTGAGCGTGTCGCCGATACCGAACGCGTCATGGCCGACCAGGCCGATGACATCGCCGGGGTAAGCCTCATCGACTGTTTCGCGTTCGTTGCCGAAGAGCTTGTGCGAGCTGGAAAGCCGCACCTTCTTGGCCGAGCGCGAGTGCATCACCGTCATGTCGCGCTCGAACTTGCCGGAACACACGCGCACGAAGGCAATGCGGTCGCGATGCTTTGGGTCCATGTTCGCCTGGATCTTGAAGATGAAGCCCGAGAAGGCCGGATGCTCCGGTGAAATCGAAGTGCCCGCCATAACGCGGGGCTTGGGCGCCGGCGCGTGTTTCAAGAACCCGTCCAGCAACAGTTGCACCCCAAAGTTGTTGACCGCACTGCCGAAATACACCGGCGTCGTCTTCTCGGCCAGCACCGCTGCGTCATCCCATTCGTGCCCGGCGTGCTCGAGCATCTCCAGTTCCTCGCTGACATGGTGGAACGTGGATTCATCCAACCCCTCGCGGACCATTGGATCATCCCAGCCTCTCACTTCCACTGGCGCGCGGTATTGCCCGCCCACGGTGCGCTCGAACAGATGAAACTGTTTGTCATGCCGGTCATACACGCCGCGGAAGTCCGGCCCGGTGCCGATGGGCCAGTTCACCGGAAACGCGCCGATGCCCAGCACGTGCTCCAGTTCGTCCAGCAGTTCCAGCGGCGGACGCGTGGGCCGGTCGCACTTGTTCATGAAGGTGAAGATCGGCACACCGCGCTGGCGGCAGACCTCGAAAAGCTTGCGGGTTTGCGATTCGATGCCCTTGGCCGCGTCAATCACCATCACCACCGAATCCACGGCGGTTAGGACGCGATAGGTGTCCTCGGAAAAATCCTTATGGCCCGGCGTGTCGAGCAGGTTGAGCCGGTAGCCGTCGTAATCGAACTGGAGCACGGTCGAGCTGATCGAGATGCCGCGCTTCTTTTCCAGCTCCATCCAGTCGGACGTGGTGGCGCGCTGGTTTTTGCGCGCGGTGACCGAGCCGGCGAGCTGCACCGCGCCGCCGTACAGGAGCAATTTCTCCGTCAACGTGGTCTTGCCCGCGTCCGGATGCGAGATGATGGCGAACGTGCGTCGCCGCTGGATTTCTTTGGCCGTGCTCACAAAGTCGGAGACAGTACCAGAGAACCCGGGCGGGACAAGGAGGGAAAGCAGCCGCGACGCCCTGACGTGCCCTGACGTCCTGACAGGAAGATCGCTGACAAGAAGATGAAGAACCTGCCCAGCTCCATTTTCCTGTCCTCAATTTTCCTGTCATGATCCCCGAATCAGGCAAGAACATTGAGGGCAAGAAGATGAAACTGCGATCGCCCCATCTTCCCGCCTCCGCTTCCGGTTCAGTAAACCAGCACCAGCACTGCGGTTTTCCTTTGTAGCAGCCAACGTGAGTCGGCTCTAACTTTCGCCGAAAGAGAATGAGCGGACTCACGTCCGCTGCTACATCAATAGACGAGGACGAGGACAGCCGCCTGTTCCGCGTCCTTCACCACGTCCTCGAACTTCCGCTCCTTGGTGTTCGGTTCTTTGAGCTTGGCGGACACCTCGGGCACGGATTCCAGGAAGCTCAAAAGATAGCTGCTCTTGATGGCGTAGTTCACGTTTTCGGGCAACGCGCCGGTGGCCTTGAGCGCGGCGCTGGCACTCAACTTGGCCGACACCACACCCACTACGTTTCCGCGCTCGTCCACCAATGCCCCGCCCGAATTGCCCGGCTGCACCGGCACGCTGATCTGGAAATACCGCGCGTCATCCGCCGCGCCGGACAGCGACGCGATCTCGCCCTTGGCCAGCTTGGGCGCGAACCCTTGCAAGCCGATGTTGGGAAAACCCACCGTGGCTACTGTCCCACCCAGCCTCACCCCGCGACTCGCCACGACCGGCAACGCCGCGAACCGCCCCTCCGCTTTGAGCAACGCTAGGTCATTGGCGGCATCCACCTTCACAATCTTGGCGGGAATCAACCCCGCGCTCGTGACCAACCGCACCATCGCCCCGTTCCCGGCCACATGTTCATTGGTAATGAGATACCCATCCTCCGTGATGAAGAATCCGGTGCCGGAAGATTCCGGGCGCGTCTCTGCGGCACCCACGCCGGGACTACCAATTCCGGTCGAAGGCACCTTGCGCGGTCTGAAATCGCGGGCCAGCTTCTGTCCCTCGGTAATCTGCTCCGGCGACATCCGGCCCTCCAATACGGACACGAGTCCCTTTACGGCGTTTGCTACCTCCTCGTTCTGCGCCACCGCCAGAAGCGCCCATTCGTAAGCTGCCACATAATCCTTCACCACTCCTTGGCCTAGCGCGTAGCAGAGGCCCAAACGGCACTGCGCCAGGGCCTCATCTTGCTCGGCGGCCTTGCGATACCATTTCACCGCTTCTGCCTCATCCTTCGCCACCCCTTGGCCATTGGCGTAGCAGAAGCCCAGACTGGACTGTGCCAGGGCCTCATCTTGCTCGGCGGCCTTGCGATACCATTTCACCGCCTCCACCTCATCCATCGCGACGCCTTGGCCATTGCCGTAGCAGAAGCCAAGATTGTACTGAGCCTTGGCAACATTCTGTTCGGCGGCCTTCCGAAACCACTTCACGGCCTCTACCGCATCTTTCGAGACGCCTTGGCCTTCGGCATAGCGGACGCCCAGATTGACCTGAGCCTGGGAGTCATTCTGCTCGGCAGCTTTCCGGAACCACTTCACCGCTTCCACCTCGTCCTTTCCCACCCCTCGGCCAGTGTCGTAGCAGAGGCCGAGCATGTATTGAGCCTCGGAGTATTTCTGGTCAGCCGCTTTGCGATACCATTTTACCGATTCCGCCTCATCCTTCGTCACCCCTCGCCCGTTGGCGTAGCAGAAGCCCAGATTGAATTGAGCCTTGGCATCATCCTGCTCAGCGGCTTTGCGGCACCATTTCACAGCCTCCATGTAATTCGTCGCCAGGCCAAGATTGCCCAAGGCAAATGCCCTGCCTAGTCGATACTGTGACGGGGCATCGCCGTTTTCCGCCTTGGCGCGGAGTTCGTTCAGCAACTTGCGATCCGCCTCGCTTTGCTGGGCGCGACTCGGCGTTAAATGCGTGAAAAACAAGAAGCCAACGCACAGCAGAGTGAGAATGCGGCAAATGGGAAAATTCATCTCACGATTTGGTTTACATGTCGTAGCGCTTCAACACTTCAACAACGTTCGGACGACTGCCACGGCTTGAATGTTCGTAGCCGCCGCTGGATAGGTAATTTCCCGTTCGGCATGATTCCCTCCCAGCATTGCCCAATGTTCAGATCACTGATGGTCCCACCATGAAGCAACCAATCACCTGAAGCCGATCCTCCCAATAGCCAAAGTTGTTGAATTCGCAGACCGCAGAATCGTAACGCGCTCATTTTGATTCTTATGTCTCGGTTGATCCAGAAGGAAACGGCCAAGCCCGCTCCATATTTCTCGAGCTTGTCAATCTCTCTTTGGATTTCAACGTGGGAAACGATTTCTTGGCATGGCAGCTTTTTCAACTGAAACGGTCTGTAAACCGTGCTCCCCGTGTTTTCGACTGCCTTTATGACGCAGTCAAAATCCTGGCACTCCCGCACACAAACCGAAAAAGCTGCTCTGCGAGTCCTCACCATCATCGCCAAGCATGCTGCGTGGTGTTGCTCCAAATACTGCTTCCTAAGTACCAATGGTCATAAATACAATAACGTATTATAGTTGCGTTGTCTGGGAT
>CAYJNU010000405.1:0-7623 GCA_964371005.1 uncultured Verrucomicrobiota bacterium
CCTCGCCCAGAGAACGCAAAGTCCGCGCCGCAAGACCCGACGTCTGAAGCAGAGTTGCCGCGCGACAGCGAGCCAGACCCCGACCCGCTCTTGGCCGGCCGACTCGGCGCGCCAAAGCGGTCACTGTTTGGAAGTGATTGATGGGTGCAATCTAAAGCATCGAATCACTCCGGAAAATCCGGTCACCAAACGGTGCCCGAGTTCTTAAAACTCCACACCCCAGAACAGACGATCCAGATCGGCTTCACCGACCAGTAGGTCAGCGGGCGGGTCGGGTTGCTCACCCTCGTTGGCTTGTGTCCTCAACGGCAGCGCCGCCGCTGAGGAAGCTGGCAAATCGGCTCCGCCAAAGAAGCAGGGCAAGACCGCTCGTAACCTGCAAGCGGGCGAAAGCGTCGAGTTGTTCAATCTGGACAACGACCCGTATGAGAGACAGAATCTCGCCGGCGAGCAGCCCGCGAAGTTGAAAGCACTCCGCGAACGATACGACAATCTGGCCAGGCAGGCGGTGGCGCCGCCGAACAAGCCGGCGCCGCCGGGATTCAAGGCGCCGAAAGTCCGGGGCGAACCGGAAACCTCCAGCGGCAGTAACTGACAATGAGAGACACGCAACGAACCATGAAGCACTGCAATCCAGAAATCATCTCCCGACTCCGCGCGCTTGCCGTCGCGATCGTCATGCTGGCAAGCCTGAGCGCCAGCGGAGCGGCGGCGACCCGACCCAACATCCTGCTGATTGTCGGCGACGACATGGGCTACGCGGACGTGGGGTTCCACGGCTGCAAGGACATCCCCACGCCCAACCTGGACGCGCTTGCGGCCTCGGGCGTTCGCTTCACGAGCGGTTACGTTTCCGGGCCGTATTGCTCACCCACCCGCGCCGGCTTGTTGACGGGCCGTTACCAGACGCGCTTCGGACATGAGTTCAATCCCGACGGCAGCTATGGATTGCCCCTGACCGAGAAGACGATCGCCGACCGCCTGCAGGCCGCCGGCTACGTCACGGGCTTGGTCGGCAAGTGGCATCTCGGCGCCAGCGCCGAATACCAGCCGCTGAAGCGCGGCTTCGACGAATTCTATGGCTTTCTCGGTGGCTCGCACAGTTACTTCGAGTCCGCCGGCATGTGGCGTGGCACGAATCCCGTGACGGAACTGGATTACACCACCGACGCATTCGGTCGCGAAGCCGTGGCGTTCATCGAACGACACAAGGCGCATCCGTGGTTTCTCTACCTTGCCTTCAACGCCGTCCACACCCCGATGCATGCAACCGATGACCGCCTCGCCAGGTTCTCCGAGATCACCGACACCAAACGTCGCACCTACAACGCCATGATGCTGGCCATGGACGAAGCCATCGGCAAAGTGTGCAAGAAACTCACTGACGCTGGCCTCGAAAAGGACACGCTGGTGTTCTTCATCGCTGACAACGGCGGACCGGTGATGCCGGGCACGACCATGAACGCGTCGCGGAACACGCCCTTGCGCGGCGGCAAACGCACCACGTTGGAAGGCGGCGTGCGCGTGCCGTTCCTTGTGTCGTGGGCCGGCCACCTGAAACCAGGCGTCTATGCTCAACCGGCGATCCAACTCGACCTCACGGCCACCGCACTCGCTGCGGCGGGCGTGCAGGCGAGCCCGGATTGGAAACTCGAAGGCGTGAACCTGCTGCCATTCCTGCAAGGCGAGAAGACCGGGTCGCCCCACGGCGCGCTTTACTGGCGGTTCGGCCAGCAGATGGCCATCCGCGCCGGCGAGTTCAAGCTCGTCCGCTATGACCGCAACGCCGACACGCTGACCGGCGTGCGCAACCAACCGGTCTCCGCCGCGAAACTCTACCACCTCGCCGCCGACATCGGGGAAACAAACGATCTCGCCGCCGCGATGCCGGAAAAGGTGAAAGAGCTTCAGTCCAAGTGGGACGCGTGGAATGCGACGAACGTCAAACCGCGGTGGGGCAGTGCGCACACGGACGACGGCGCTGAGCCTGGCACCCGGCCCCGAAAGAAAGCGCGAGCCGCATCCACGCGGTAGGACAGGCTTCCAGCCGGTCTCACGCTTCAACGCGATGAACGCCGTTGTTCCCGCGCGTGGGAAGGACCACGCGTCGTCAGCCAGTGATCCGTGAGGCGAAGGATGGAGACAGGCTGGAAGCACGGTCCTACTTGCAGCACCCACGCCTGCCCAACGAACCACGCGCCAGGTGAACTGTTGCCCCCGGGGCGACTGCTCGGCCGGAGTGCGGCTGGCCCTCCAGTCAACGCGGGTCGCCCTGCCGCACCCAGGCTTCGTTGAAGTGCGCGTGCTTGATGGACTTGGCGGCGGCATCGCCATCCACGTCCTTGGGCAGGTTCTGCTTCGCCAGGTGATAGCTGTAGCTGGCGTGCAGCGTGCCATCCCGGGACTGAATGAGGCTTGGGTAATGAAACGAACCCGCCTCGGGGCCGGGCGCATCGAGTTCCAAGTGACGTTTCCATCTCCAAGTCCGGCCTTCGTCCTCGGAGATTTGCACCGCCAGGCTGTGGCGACCTTGCTCTGTGTCGTTGCTGATGAGCGCCCAGTGACCGTTGCGCAGCGCGATGATCTCCGCGCCCGAGCCAGGGTTGGGCAACGCACTGTCAGTAACCTCGCTCCAAGTCTCCCCGCGATCGCGGGATTCACTCTGGAGCAGCCGCTGCGGCGGCGGGCCGTTGTCCCGCATGAGCGTGAAAAGTGAACCATCTTCGCGGCGCACGATACTGGGCTGAATGTTGCCCAATCCGCAAAGCGGCGTGCTGGTGCGCCAAGTTCGCCCCCAATCGTCGGTGATGGCCATGAGGGAAAAGGAGAAACCGTCCGAATAGAGCGGCACGATCAGGCGGCGGCCGTCGAGCACGAAGGGATGCGCCCGGGTCATCCAGCCGAGCCGGCAGGAGAGCTTGTCCGCAGCAAGCGTGCGCAAGTTGGAAACGTGTTCCCGGCCGAGATCAGCCAGCGCCTCGGGCAAGGCGTTCGTGCGCAGACTTGTCTCCACAGCGTCCAGAAAGTTCGAGACCACGAGGCCGAACTCCTTGCCGGGCGTGATGTGCAGGACCTCGCTGGTTTCCCAACGCGGCGGGCCGTCGTGGCGGTAGTCGGTCGCGATGCGATACTTCATCAGGGCCGTCTCCCAACGATTGGCCAGGATCGTCGGCCACAAGAGCCAGAGCCGGCGCTGTGGATCAATGAACAGGGTGCAGTTCGTGTCCGGGTAGTCCGGCGTGTCGGCCATGGTGAAACGGGGACTCCATCGTTTGCCGCCCTTGCGCAAACGCGCGCCCTCGATCTTCACGTCGTCCGCCTTACGTTCGCCCGAGCCGTGAAACCAGCAGACCAACAGGTCACCGTTGGGACATTCGACAATACACGAGGCGTGGTTGTGCCAGACCTCCAGCGGGAAGATGAGTTCGGATTCCAGGAAAGGCATGTCCGGGTTGCGAGCAGCGAGAGCTGGGGTCTGGCCGAGGCCGAAGTGGAGCAGCGCCAATGCGGCCACGAAGAGGCAGGGCTTCGGTTTCATGGGGTCACGATGCCGGACGCAGCGGACCCGGGCAATCCGAATCAGGAAAATGACGGCGCTCTGCCGAGCCGCCGCTACGACTTCCTCTCGAGCAACCTCTCCAGCCGGTCCCGGTAGTTGCGGCTGAGCGTCAGCTTGGCGCCGGTTTGCAGGATCACGGCGTAGTCGCCGTAGAAGAGCGGCTGGAATTCCTTCACGCGATCCAGGTTCACGAGGGCCGAGCGGCTCACGCGCATGAATTTCTCCGCCGGCAATTGCGCCTCCAGACCCGCCAGCGTCTCGCGGACGTAATGCGACTCGCTGCCGCAATGGATGCGCACGTAATTGCCGTCCGCCTCCAGCCAGTCAATTGCCTCGGCGCGCACGAACACCACGCGCCCATCCTGCTTGAACACCAGCCGGTCGGGCTGCTTCGCGCCGGCGCGGAGGTCCGCCAGCAACTCGGCGAGGCGCTGGTCGGCGGGCGCATCCTTGGCGCGACGGAGCTGGGCGCGGGCGTGATCGAGCGCCTGCTTGAACCGCTCGCGGTCGAACGGCTTGAGCAGGTAATCAATGGCGTGAACCTCGAAAGCCTTGAGGGCGTATTGATCGTAGGCGGTGCAGAAGATGATGAACGGCACGGGCGCGCCGCCGTCGCCGAGCTGCGCGCAGACATCGAAGCCGGTGAGCCGCGGCATCTGGATGTCGAGGAAGACGAGGTCGGGCCGGTCGCGGCGGATGGCTTCGAGCGCCTCGCGACCGTTGGCGCATTCGCCGACGAGCGCGAAATCCGGCTCGTCCTTGAGCGCGTGCCGGATGCGCGCCCGGGCATGGGCTTCGTCGTCAACGATGAGGGTGCGGATGGTCATGCGGCAACACGTGGTGTCATTATTTCAAAACCTTCCCCAGAATATTGCTTCTCGGCAATGTTCCCCAATACCGGCTGTCGTTCGCGTTTGTCGAATTGTCTCCCAAAACAAAATAGCTGGCTGGTGGAACAAGAAACGGCGAAGCAACGCCGCCAGTCCACTGCAACTTGTCGAGGGCCATGTAATTGATGTTTGTGAGACGCGATGGTGGTGACAACGGACGACCATCCACGGTGATGCTGCCCGTGGCGCATGAGACTGTTTCACCCGGCAAACCGACTACGCGCATCACCCAGACCTGAGTGAGAGAGATGCTGCGGGATGCCACAGCGGGCGGATGAAAGACGACAACGTCCCAACGCGCTGGTGCTCTCCGAGAGAATGTGAACAAATCAGCTACAACCAACTCCCCGTTGGTTATTGTCGGGGACATCGAAGATGACCCCGCTCTGTAGAGCTTTGGCTTGCATCCCAAGCCCGTCGTTGCGAGCAGTGTGGCAACCACCGCGACTATGGCGATTCGATTCATGTGTGCAAGCCAACTAACAGCAGTCCGGCTTCGCCGCCACCGCCGTGGGCAGCGGCAGGCCGGCCTCGGCGGCTTCCACCGGACCAACCGCGTTAGCTGTTTCTGATCGCATCCTCAATCGCGGCCTCAAGTTCTCCATCGTACATCTCGGTGTCGTCATCAGCGCCGTCAGCGATTCGCTGCTTTGCGACTGGCAAGACATGCTCGACAGCGATGCGCTGCCGCAGCAGCGTGGCCAATTCTTCTCTCGACAAATCTCGAAGCGGCTTGCTCCAGGCACTCCTGCACCGGTCAATCAATCCGCTATCCCAATCAGGCTCAACCCGCGGACCAAGAATATCCGCGACGGAAATGTTATCGTTAGCGTCAGGCATCTAACAGCACTTCGGTTTCGCCGACGCCGCCGTCGGCAACGACAGCCCGGCCTTGGCGGCTTCCGTTTGCGACATGACGACCGCCTGCGGCGCTTGCGAGCGCGGAATAATGCAGCACGGGGTGCGGCTGCGCGCCCATCTCGGCAACTGCCGTGGCTCGCCCGCGCTTGTTTCAGCGATTCCTGTCCGTAACCCAGTCATTTTGATTCTCGCTTCAATTGCTCGCCAAGCTTCGGAATGTCGTAGGCATGGCGTCCTTTCTTGAGTTCCGCTGCCAGGTTGAGTTTCGCCGCCTCCGGCTGATCTGGAAAGCGGAAGATGAAGATGTCGCCCGATTCCAAGTCGAACACATTCGAGTAATGGGTGGGGTATTTCCCCTGCTGCCGGGCGGCCTGGAGAATCCTGGCGGCGTTGGCCAGCGTCGGCGCCGCGTCCTCGGACAGCGACTTTTCCACGACCGCGCCGCCGTAGCCGAGCCGCTGCGAGTGCTTTGCCGATTGGACATCCAGCTTCCCCTCGCGAGCGCCAATGATGACGGAAGTTCCGGAGCGGTCCGCGATCAGGATTTTTGCGTAGGAGAAGCTGCGGTCCCAGTGCGTTCGGAAGAACGTGACGGCCTCTTCGACGGTGGCGCACGATTCGAGCATTCGTTGCGCGGGATTGCCGATCACAAACCTCGTTTTCGGATCACGCTTCCACTTTCCCTTGTAGCCGGCAACCCAGTCGAAGGCCAGGCCCTGGCTGTTCATGCCGCCCTGTGCCCAGCGGTCGGCGTAGCCAACGTAGGCGCACGCATAACGCCGCGAAAGGCAGAGAAATCCCCGTCGCTGCGGGCGGAACCAAATCATGGTGTCCGTGCGTGTCGAATCCTCGTTGTTGCAGAACAACGTCCGGTTCCCATCCGTCAGCGTAAAGATCGTGCAGGCGTGGACTGTCGCAGTGCACGAGAAAACCGCCAGGCCAAGCGCGATGGCCTTGACTGGACTTCTGCCCGATAGACTGCGGACTCGTTTCATGGGACCAGTCTGACAGGGTTGTTCCTCACCAGTCACGCCCTGTGGCTAGCAGCACTTCGGCTTCGCCGACGCCGCCGTGGGCAGCGACAGACCCGCTTTGGTGGCTTCTGTCTCAGACATGACAACCACCCGCGGCGCTTGCGAGCGCGGGATCGTGCAGCACGGAATGCGAATGCGCGCTTCCACGCCGCCGCCGGTTGCGTTGCCCAGCGTGAATTCCTGCGCGCCACCGTAAAGTTGCGCCAGCCGCGAGCGAACGTTCTTGAGGCCGATGCCTTCGCGGTGGGATTTGTCGGACGAGTCGGACGGGGCGGACAGGTCCGACAAGCCGTTGCCATTGTTCCAGACTCTCAATTCCAACGTGTCTCCGCCCGTGAGGGCCGCACTGATGACCACGCGGCCCGGCTCCTCGCGCGGCAGGATGCCGTGGCGGAGCGCGTTTTCGACGAGCGGTTGGAGGATCAGGTGCGGCACGTGCAGTTCATTTGTCTTTGGCTCGATGTCGAAGGTCACGGTCAGCCGGTCCGGGAAGCGCATTTGCTCGATTTCGAGGTAGCTCTTGAGGAAATCGAGTTCCTCGCGCAACGGCACTTCCTGCACATCGCCGCGATCGAGCGTGCGGCGGAGCAGTCCGCTAAGCCGGACGATCATCCGGTCGGCGGCATCCGGGTTTTCGTGGATGAGCGCGGAGATGGTGTTCAGCGTGTTGAAGAGGAAGTGCGGATTGATCTGCATGCGCAGGGCCTGGAGGCGGGCTTGCACCAGTTCGGTGGCCAGCGCGGAGGCTTGGCGCTCGCGTTCGCGGTAACCCTGGTAGTATTGCCAGCCGAGATGCGCGAAGACGATGACCCAGTACTCCACGAAATTCGACAGCGCATAGTGAACGGATAATTGACCGAACAAGTAAGCGAAGGTCAGCGTCTCGCCGGTTTGAACCGAGCGTTCCCCGGATTCCAGCCAGGAGACGAGCGTCAGATGTGCCACCGAGAACAGCGCGGCGCCAAGGACATGGAGGAGAATCCATCGGGTCCGGCGGCCCACACCCATCCGCAGTCGCCCGCACAGCCAAAGCACGCCCAGCACGCAAAAAGCGTAGGAGAAGACTTCCTTGAACGAGCGTCGGAACGCCAACTCCCACGTGATGGGTTTATCCCAAAGCAACTGGGTGTAATAGACCTTGACGGAGGAGATGGCGCCGAAGAAGGCCCACGCGCCAGCGTAGATTGCCGCGCATTGGAGTCGTTTTCGGCTGCACCAAGACTGGGCCATGTGTGGGTGACTCTAGCGGAATCGTGCGGCCCCGGGGGGGGCCAACAAA
>CAYJNU010000406.1:0-3249 GCA_964371005.1 uncultured Verrucomicrobiota bacterium
GTATCGAGTTGAACTGGGCGAGGCGCTGCGGCGCAGACGTCAACTCCAGCCCCACGTCCTGCATGGCGCGCGACAGCGTGGCGGAAACCTCGGCCACTCGGTTCGGCGGCGCATCAATCAGGAACTGTCGGTAACCGCTCTCACTGGGGAACCGTTTCACAAACTCGGCTTCGTCAATGATGAGTTGGCCCTGGAGAATTGAATTCGCCACCGCGCCGACGATGCGCACCTTGAACGGCTGCCCCCGCTCGTCCACATAATCCAGCGTGTCGCCGACTTTCTTGCCCATCGCCCACTGGATGGAGTTCGCGTCGCCAAGCGCGGGGATTTCGGGCAAACCGCCCGACGCGTCGGATTCCTCGAACAGGTCCGACCGGTCCGACCGCACCGACCGGCTCAACGCCCGCCACCCCGCGCCCTTCGCAAACGCAAACCGTCCTTCCAGCAACTCCGGCTTCAAGCCCAGTAGCCGTGGCTTCTGGGCGCGATTCAAGTTCAGGCAACTGGCCTCGTCGCCTTCGCGCACGCGGAACGGGACGAAGCCCACGCCCTTCAAGTCATCTTCCTTCAGCGCGAAGAAGTCCCGGCCCGACTGCGAGTTCAAATCCTGCACCACCGGCATCGTGGATTCACCAATGAGCGCGAAGCCGCCGGTGCCGGAGGTGCGCTTGGTTGCATCGCGATTCGCATCCAACCGAAACACCCCAATGGAGACCATGAGGAAGCTCCCGCACGCGAGCATAGCTACCGTGGCCAGACTGCGCTTCCGCCGCCGTGCGCAGCCGCGCAACCCCAGTGAGCCGAGCGTAACGTGCTGCCGGCGTCCCGCCGGCAGATCTAATTGCATCCGAGAAGCAGGCGTGCCGGCAGCTCGATGGTTCTGCGGGCAGGATGCCCGCAGCACGTTGGTGAGCCGTGCCAGCCATGTACTCGCGAAGCCCAGGCCAGCGATCAACACCAGCGCCCCCGCGCCGAAGAATGCCCCCGCGTTGGCCGTGTCACCCGTGGCCAAGGTCCAGCCAACCAAACCCAGCGCTGCCGCCAGTGCGCCAACCGCCAAGAGCTTGAGCTTTGGACTTCCGGCTCTGGATTCCGGAGTCTGCGTTTCGCCTGCCAGAAGTTCTGCCGCCGGCCGCTGCACGAATTTCCGCAGCGCCAGCCAGATGGTCACCACCGAGACGACCACGCTGGCGAACAACCCAATCACCAGCGTTTGCCCCGTCACGTGGAAGCTCAACGAAGTGGCGCCCACAGCATCGCGCCATACCGTCGTCAACCCGAGCAACATCACCTTCGCGTAAGCCAGTCCCCCCAGCGCGCCGAGCACGCCGCCGAGCAGCGACAAGGCCACGCCCTCGCCCAGCAGAAGCTTCCGCACCTGCTTGGGTCTAAAACCAAGCGCCAGCAATGTCCCGACCTCCGGCGCGCGTTGCTCCAGGCCCAGTTGGAACAACATCGCCATGAGCAGCAGCGCCGCAGCGATCAGGAAAAAGCTGAAACCGAGGAACAAACCGCCGAAATCCTGTGATTGCTCCGCCGCCTTGAGCGCCTGCTCGCGCACCGGCTGGAAGCTCAAGCCGAACACCGCCGGACTCAGGTTGGCCAACAGGTTTCGATACACCACCTCGCGCCAGGCGCTGCTGAAGGAGTTTGTCGGCACTTGGTAGCGGATCGCCGTCAGTTCGCCGTAGCGATTGGCCCACATGGCTTGGCCGGCAGCGAGGCTGATGAACGCCTTTGGTGTGCCGCGATGCTGATCCCAATAGACTTCGTCCTTCTGCCGAATCTCATGGACCAACGGAAAACCGGTGTCCCAATCGCGCGTCTTCTCGGCCTTCGCCAAACCCGGGAACTCGGGCATCAACGTGCGGTCGGCGTGAACACCGCGCATCGGCACGACGCCGCGTACGCGAAACAAGTTGGTCCGTTCGACAAGCCGGCTTCCGGAGTCCGCGACATAGTAAACCAGCCGCACCGTATCGCCGGGTTTCACCCGCAAATCGTCCGCGAGCCACTCGTTGACGAGGATTTCATCGTCCGCCAACTCTGGCGGCGCGAACAGCAATCCGTCACCGGTGGCCATCGAGTTCAGCTCGGAAGCGTCGGAGGGCCATACACCCAACGGTGAACCAGCCGGCGTGTAGGGTGGCCCGGCGGCAGTGACCATTGAATACGGCGTTGCCCGGTCACCAGCTTGAATGAGGTTCACCAAGTAGGTCAGCACCCCGAACCCGTTGGTCACCCACAGACTGTCGGCAAAATCATTGGTCGTGTCCTTCGGAACGGCGCGATGTCCGGTGAGCAACCAGTTGCGTGGGGTGACAGCGGCGGTGATCACCGGCGAATCGAGAAAGACCCGTGGGCTGCTGACCTCGATGAAGGGCTGGACGTACTCGCCGCCGGTGGCCGCTTGCGGTTGCTCCACGACACGCACGGCCAACTCCGCGTCTTCCGGCAGCCAAGTGTGGAGAAGCTCCGTGTTCAACCACGGGAGCGCGGACTGATCGGACAATGGTTGGACAAGGTCAGGTTCGAGGCCGCGACCGATGCGCGAAAACCAGCCCGTTCGGTCCTCCCCGGATACCACGACAGGCGGTGTTGCCCCCCAGCGCAGCGGTCGGTGCGCCCGCCTGCGAAGCCAACCGGCCACCTTATGGCGCTGAACGTCCCACCCAGTGAACTTCGGTTTCGTGGTGACCTCGCCGCTGACGAGCAAATTGGCCCGGCCTTCGGCGCCGACGTTTCGCGCCAGCACACCCAGCGGGAGAAACAGACTCGCAGTCGGAGTGGCGTTGGCGGTGAGGCTGAAATTGGCCAGGTGAGCGGCGGACAAGATCGCCCCGACCTTGAAACGCAAGGCCACCGTCGTGTCGTCGCGCGTACTGATCGCGGCGTCCGCCCCGAGCGCGCTGGGTTTGCGAACCCTCACCACGATTTCATCTCCAGGTTGCGCGGAGAGTTGGCGGGCGAGAGTATCGTTCAGTAAGGCGGTTTGGCCGTCTTGCCACCGCCCGAGGGGACCGTCCCTCTGCCGCATCAGCAAGCGATCCACCTCGTCGAGATGGCTCACCTTGGGCAGGGCCAGTATGTCGCCTAGAATCGGGAGTTGCCGCTTTCCCCAATCGTTGGTGATCCAAACGCCAGGCCCGATCGTTCCCCAGCCCGCAAGTCGCGGCCAGGCGGGCGATTCCACGCCGAGGATGTTCACGCGACTCGCCCGCGCGCCTCCATCTTGTCTCGCCACAGTGC
>CAYJNU010000406.1:3259-7586 GCA_964371005.1 uncultured Verrucomicrobiota bacterium
GAGAAGGGTTGAATGAAGGCGGGTGATGTGGTGTCCACGCGGATGCCGACGGCGGGATCGCCAGAAAGCCGTTGGCGAAGATCCGCCCGAAAGAGCCGGTCCCGAGTGCTGATGGCAAAGTGCATCTGGCCCAGCCGGCTCAACGCCCTTTGACGCAGACTCCCCCGCACCGAATCGCCCACCACCAACGCGCCGATGAGCGCCGCACTGCCCACAGCGGCACCGAGCACCACGCCTAAATGTGCGCGCCAGTGGTGACGCAGACTGCGGCGGATGAGAGTCCTGAACGTCATGGCAAGCTGAAGCCCCGCGAATCGGGAGTGCCGCCGCGTGGCCGAGGATGCGGCTCACATCGCGCGACGGGCTCGTGGACGAGCTTCGCTGCGATGAATCCCGACGCACTGGGGATGAGACGGTTCATGTTCGGTTGCTCAAGCGACGACGCGCGGCTTGGCCGAAGGCGCACCGTGACTTGGGACGATTAAAGGTGCTCGCCTCGCAGGAAGAAACAAAAATCCGCGTCGGAATGGTTGGGGGGACCTGCAGGACAATCCTAGCGATAGCTCTCCCACTCCGGCTCGTTCTCGAAGATCCAACGGTAATAGTCCCGTTCTTTCAGCTTCCCGCTGGCGTCCTCGTCCACGACGACGGTACAGCGCGGGTGCAGTTGCAGCGCGGTGGCAGTGACCATGCTCGTGATCGGGCCTTCCACTGACTGTGCGAGCACTTCCGCCTTGGCATTGCCGGTGGCCAGCAACAAGCAGCGGCGCGCCTCCATGATCGTGCCCACACCCATCGTGATGGCGCGGCGTGGCATCTTGTCTTCACCTCCGAACATGGGCGCGTTCTGCTTGAGGGTTGTGGGGGTCAACGCCTTCACGCGGGTGCGGGAGCGCAACGCGGAGAGGGGTTCGTTGAAGCCGATGTGCCCGGCCCGGCCGAGACCCAGGAGTTGCAGATCAATGCCACCACAGCGTTCGATCACGTTCTCATAGCGCTGACATTCCGCGCCAAGGTCGTCCGCCAGGCCGTTGGGGAGATGCGTATTCCGCATGTCAATGTTCACGTGACGAAACAACTGCTGGTTCATGTAATGACGGTATGAATTCGGGTCCGACGGAAACAGGCCCACGTATTCGTCCAGGTTGAACGTGCGGCAGAGCGAGAAGTCGAGGCGCTCCTCTTTGTGCTTGCGGACGAGCTGGCGGTAAACGCGCTCCATGGTCTTGCCAGTGGCCAAACCGAGTACCAGATGGGGGGTGGCCCGGAGTTCGCGGGCGATGATCCGCGCCGCGAGCGCCGCGGCCGCTTCAGCCGTCGGTTGAATGATGACTTCCATGGGGGCGATTCAAACACGAATCGGTCAGGTTGGACACGCGGAAAAGGGTCCACCCGGGCTAGCAAGCTGTCCCGCAGACGCACCGCCGCCCTAAAACCGTAACCGTCCCGGTCTTGCTCCCAACCCCGGCAACTGGTAGAAAGGCCGCCATCAGCTATGGGCGGTTGGGTTTCAATTGGTCATCTCCCCACAGGCTGGCCCTCACAATGTCGCCAGCAAATGGTCGCGTTTCCGCGTCGCGGTCAGCGGTCCAAGCGAAATTCCACCCCGAAAACCAACAGCCTGCCATGCCTATGAAGTCGCACTCCAATTCACCGATCCGAGGTTCAGCCGACCCGCGATGCTCACGCAACCTCTCAGCCGCATCCCTTCAGTGGAATTACGCGGGAATCAACGCAGTGACGCTGAGAGCGCGGAGAAACGCAGCGTTGGGCAGGCAAACCAGGGGTCACCTTTTGGTGACCCTTCTGGGTTTCATCTCCATGTCCCTCCGCGCCCTCTGCACCTCTGCGTTTGAGCCGGAACGCTACTTTCAATTGCATAGATACGGCTGTGTCCCGGCGATGGCGGCAGCGCTCATGGCCCTGGCGTTCAACGCCGGCGCCGTCGTGTTCACCAACAACACCACCCTCGGCGTTGGCGACGCGACCTACGACGGCCAACCCATCATCGTCAGCAACTGCACGCTGACGGTCAACGGCCCGCACACGTTCGCCTCCCTGCTGTTGACCAGCAACGCCGTGCTGACCCACGCGACCGCGCCGAACGGCGAGACGAACAACCGCGTGCTGCTGAGCATCACCGGCGATGCCACGGTGGACGCCAGCAGCAGCATCGATGCGTCGGCCCGTGGCTACTCGTCGGCCAGCGGGCCGGGTGCGGGCTGGCGGGTCGTCAATAGCGGCTGTGGCGCCGGCCACGGCGGCATGGGCGGCGGTGGGGCAGTTTTTAACGGCTACGAAGGCGGCGGTGTCGCTTACGATTCCATGTTGCTGCCCGTCGAATTCGGCAGCGGCGGCGGCAATGGTGATAGCGGCCATGGAGGCTACGGCGGCGGCGTGATTCGACTTAGCATTGGCGGGACGCTGCAAGTGGACGGAACCGTTGCCGCCAATGGCGGCGGCCCGAGCGCCGGCTACTCGGGCGGCGGCGCGGGCGGAAATCTGTGGATCGTGGCGAACACGCTCACGGGCCATGGCACGATCTCCGCCAACGGCGGCTCCGTTCCGGCCAATGGCGGTGGTGGCGGCGGCGGCGGCGGGCGCGTCGCGGTTTATTTCAACAACGACAGCTTCGCGGGAACCCTCCAAGCTCTCGGCGGCAGCGGTTACCAGCGGGGCAGCGCGGGCACCCTCTTTCGCCAGACCAACGGCGCTGCGCACGGTCAGGTGTGCATTGACAACGGCGGCAACGCCAGCCGCCCGACCACGCTCACGAACGGCTTCTGGCCCGCCGGTGTTTCGTTTGACTTGCTCTGCACCGGCGCTTCCGTGGTTGAAGCCCAGGGCCCGATGACCCTTGCGAGTCTGCGCGTGAACGGGGGCGCGGTGGTGAATCACCCCCGGCAAATACCCTTGAACCTCACGGTCACCGGCGATGTCGTCATCGAAACCAACGGCCAGATCAACGTGACGGGGCTGGGTTACGCGTCTGCCAGCGGGCCGGGCGCGGGCGGCACTTGGGGCCACTACGGGAGCGGCGGCGGCTACGGTGGACGAGGTGCTTACGGTCAAAACGGCGTGCCCGGCGGTGGCGGCTACGGTTTGATTCCGATCCCGACCGACTTCGGCAGCGGAGGTGGCGAGGGTGATCGGGGGCATGGTGGTTACGGTGGCGGCGCGATTCAACTCAGCGTTGGTGGCACGCTTCAGGTGGACGGCACGCTCGCTGCCGGCGGTGGCGCGATGATCTACAGCGGGAGCAGTCATTACGCGGGCGGCGGTTCGGGCGGGAGCGTGTGGATCACGGCGGGCACGTTCGCGGGCTCAGGCACGGTTTCAGCCAACGGCGGCAATGGCGGCGCGGCTGGCGGCGGTGGCGGTGGCGGGCGCATCGCGATTTACTTGGACAACGACAATTTCGCGGGAGCCATCCAAACACTCGGCGGCAGTGGTTACCAGCGGGGCGGCGCCGGCACGGTCTTCCGCCAAATGAACGGCTCGACCCGCGGCCAGGTGCGCATTGACAACGGTGGCAATGTCAGCACCGCCACGACACTCACGAACGCCTTCTGGCCGACCGGGAGTTCATTCGATCTGCTCTGCGCCGGGGCTTCCGTGCTTCACGTTCAAGGGCCGATGACTCTCGCCAGCCTGCGGGTGAACGGCGGCGCGGTTCTGAGCCACGCGGCCCAGCAATCCAATTTCGATCTCACGGTCACCGGCGATCTCATCATCGAAACCAACGGCCAGATCAACGTGACCGGGCTGGGTTACGCGTCCGCCAGCGGGCCGGGCGCGGGTGGCAGGTGGGGCGACCAGGGGAGCGGCGGCGGTCACGGTGGACAAGGAGGCTACACCCTGAACGGCCGATACGGTGGGAGTGCCTACGATTCGATCCGGTCGCCACTGACACTTGGCAGCGGCGGCGGCGATGGCTATCAGGGTCATGGTGGTTACGGTGGCGGCGCGATTCAACTCAGCGTCGGGGGAACACTTCAGGTGGACGGCACCCTCGCTACCGACGGTGGCGCGATGAGCTGGGCCGGGAGCGACTACTACGCGGGCGGCGGGTCGGGCGGCAGCGTGTGGGTCACGGCGGGCACGTTCGCGGGCAACGGCTCGGTCTCGGCCAATGGTGGCGCGGGTGGCCGTGGTAGCGGTGGTGGCGGCGGCGGCGGGCGCATCGCTGTTTTCTACGGGACCAATTTGTTCGTCGGGACGATCACAGCGGCGGGTGGCTCGGGCTACCGCCGCGGCGGCGCGGGCACGATCTTCACGCAAGCCAGTTCATCGCCACGCGGCCATGTGCTCGTGGACATTGCAGGCG
>CAYJNU010000407.1:0-2650 GCA_964371005.1 uncultured Verrucomicrobiota bacterium
CAAGGTCTTTCGTTTTGAGTTCATGCGCGGGCGAGGAGGGCCAGACCGCGGCCCGGATGCGAGTGGAGGCGCTCCAGCAACACGGGCAGGGATTGGTGTTCCAATTCAGGCGCCAGCACCCGCAACAGCGCATTGCGGATCAGCGCCAGGTTGGCCAGCAGGGTGACGTTCCGCGAGCGGGAGCCGTCTTCGCCCAGCACCGCGTCGCGCCGCCAGTGGTTGCGGATTTCCACCCCGCCCCAGTGCCCCCGAATCCACGCCAGCCACTGCGGCGGCGTGTGATCTGGGGCCGGCACGCTCGAGAGGTAGTAGCGCGCTTCGGTGGTGGTGCGGCCGGTCTGCTTGATCGTCTGCTCGCTGCGCACCACGATCAGGCTGCGGGCGAAGGGGAAGTCCGCAGTCAACGGTTCGAGGTCGAAGGCGTGCAGTCGCCAGGTGGCGACCCGGCCGTGGCCGCTCTCGCTGTGGACAAAAAGGGGGTGCCGGCCAGCGCGGCCAGCTTCCGGGCTCGGGCGAACAGCTTGGGTTGGTTGCCTTTGATCTGGAAGAGATAGTCGCCGCCCTTTTCCACAATGGTCCGGGCGTGCGTCCGCTGGCAGTGCAACGGATCGGCGGTGATCAGTTGGTCGTCCAGCGCGGGCAGTTTTTCCAGCAGGGCCGCCGCCGCGGTGAGTTCGCAGCGCGGGGTGTTTTCCTTCTGGTCGTACACGGCCACGGCCTGCGGGGCGCCGTCCTCGTGTTGCGCCAGCGTGAGCAGGCCGATGTGGTCGCGAATCATCTTGCCGTCCAGGGCCAGCGCGGCGGGCAGGCGGCCGGCGCGCGCCTGCAACCAATCCGTGAGCAACGTGGCGAACGCTTCGGGGTCCATCCGCGTGAGCACTTGATAGAACACGCCGTAGCCGGGCACTTGATAAAAGCCTCGCGTGCCTGGTTTGCGCGGCAGGCCCAGCCGCCGGCGCTGCGGCGGGGTCAGCGTGGTGGCAAAGCGCGCGATCTCGGCGATCTCCCGTCGCCCGGCCAGCAACGCCAACGCGATGAGCGTGAGCACCGGGCCGATCCGATAGCGCGTGTTGTCGTCGCGCGGATCCGGCGCGCGGCGGAACACGTCCAGCAGCGAATCCACTTCCTCGGCCGGCACCGGCAGCGTGCCGGAAGGGGCCGCGCCCAGACCGGCGCGGCAGGCTTCCGGCACGTGGACCGCGCGCAGGAGGGCTTTGGCGTTGGCGACCAGCGGATAGAGCCAGTGCTTTTTGGGCCGCTCGTTGGCCATGTAGAAATCGGCACGGTGCCGACGGTAACCCGCGCTGAACCCCACGGGTTCCCAGTTGCTGGCCTTGTAACACGTGCCGGCGTAGGCCTCCGGATCGGTGAAGGTTTCGGCCAGGAGCGGCCGGTAGCCGAAGTGTTGGTGCCAGTGTTCGGGCAGGACGCGCAACGCCGCCGCCAGCGCTTGCGAGGCCAGGTTGGGCGACTGGCCCTTGGCCGTGAGCAGGAGGAAGCGGCGGTTTTGCACAATGAGCTTGAGCCGTTCGATCCGTTGGGGGGCGCTCCAGCCAATCCAGCGGTCGCGGTCCTTGAGCGCGTAGCCGGCCGGCCCCCAGACCAGCAGCGCCACGGGCTGGCCGTTGCGTTCGACGACTTGGCGCAGGTAATCGCCCACTGGGCGACCCGCGCCCAGATAATGGTGATCGGCCAACAAGCCATCGAACCACTCAACTTGTTCCGGTGCCGGCACGCGCACCGTGAGGGTGGGCCCCGGCGCGCCGACCGGGTTCTGTGACCAAGACGTTTTCATCCGAGCGTAAGAGAGCAAAAAACCCGTCCCACGTCTAGTCCCAATTTTACCCCATCCTCGCCAACCACTTGAGCGCCTAAAGAAATTCGCCGTGGAATTGGCCGTGGGATGAACCAGAATTTCCTTTTCGCCCGGCGGCTGGCTGTGTTCACTCTGCGCCGGATGAAAGCAGTGATTTTAGCCGCCGGCAAAGGCACGCGGATGCGCGAGCTGACGAACGAGTTGCCCAAACCCATGCTCCGGGTGCAGGGCAAACCGATCCTCGAACACATCGTGGCGGGCCTCGTCAGCGCAGGCGTGCGGGAGATCTTCATCGTGACCGGTTGGAAGGCCGAGGTGATCGAAAGCTACTTTGGCGACGGATCGAAGTGGGGCGTGCGAATTGCCTTTGGCCGGCAGACCGTGCAGAACGGCACGGGCAAGGCAGCCGAACCGGCAAAGGAGTTCATCGGCCAGTCGCCCTTCATCCTCACCTACGGCGACATCCTCGTTAAACCGGAGACTTACGCGCAGATGATCCACCGATTCAACGAAGGACCGTTCTCCGGCGTCATCACCGTTACGAAGGGCGAGGACGTGACGAAGGGTGGCTTGGACTTCTTCGACGACCAGTTCTGCCTGACGCGGCTCATCGAGAAGCCTTCGCGGGAGCAAGTCGAACAGCTCCGGCGCGAGGGCTGGCTGAAGCCCGGCGATCCGGTGTGGTACAACGCCGGCATCTACATCTTCAAGCCGCTGGCGTTTGACTTCATGGCCCGGCTGGAGAAATCGCCGCGTGGCGAATACGAGCTCACCGACGCCGTCAGCATGCACGTCGCAGCAGATCTCCGCCTCGCCGGCTTGGAAATCCAAGGG
>CAYJNU010000407.1:2660-7536 GCA_964371005.1 uncultured Verrucomicrobiota bacterium
GGGTGGACGTACGCGATCCGGAAGTGTTGGCGAAGCTGGAGAACGAGTCGTAGTTCGCGGGAGCGGGCGCCAGTTTCCCCCAAAAGCCGAACAACCAACCGTTGCACCCCAACACCCGGTAGATTATCCGGCGAGCCATCCGCACGACCTGGCAAGGGATCCACATGATCGCATTGAGAAACCGCCGAAACTCCGCCTTCACCAACTCCAGTCTCCGCTCCCGGTCGGGCACGATCAGGCCATACCAGCTTTTGAGATTCCAAGCCAATGCTGCCATCACCATATAGGCCCCGTTGCTGAAGAGCTCGTTAACCGGCATGCGCATGGCGTTGACGCCGTTCTTCTACTGCTCGATCACGTTCTCCTGATCGCACCGCCCTTTGGCCAGGCCCACGATCTTCTCCGCCGCGTCGGTGCGGTTGGTGATGTAGAAGAAATATCGGACCTCATCCAGCCACGGCTTCTCCCCCTTCTGCACGCTGATGTTCTTGCGCACGATCACCAAGCGGCACTTCCGGCCGCACTTCCCGGAGCGCTTGGCGGGAACGATTGAAGCATTCCTGGAGCGTCACGATATCCGCTTCGCCAAACCGCCGGTTTCCTCCACCAAACCCAAGCGCTGCACCATTAAAGGCATCGCGCCGATTCCACCACAGTTGACCGCGCCCGCTCGCTCGGCCCTCTCGTGGTGAATGTTGCTCCCCTTGAGCATGGGCCGGGGCTGCGCTTCCCATTTATTTGTCGCCAGTCGCCCTGTGTGAACTCCGCCTGTAAGTGAAACAACTCGCGCCAGGAGGACTCCAGCAGGCGCGGGCGGTCAATTCTTCGGCCACGATTACGGGTCACAGACTTGAGACGCGGCAAGCACCTGGGTCGTATTTGCGATCGAGTCTTGTCCTGGGGCTCTCGGGCTTTGGGGAACAGGACGTCACGCTGGTTGACGGTTGGGGAAACCCAGGTTGGGGAAACCCGTTGCTAGCACGGTGACGTTGCCAGATACTGCCAGCGTCTGTATGACCGACGGTTATAATAGCCAATTGCTCGACTCGGTTCCCGACGGGGTTTTCACCGTGGATGCCAAGTGGTGCATCCGGTCGTTCAACCGCGCCGCCGAACAGATTACTGGCGTGCGACGGCAAGACGCCGTAGGGCGACCGTGTTGCGAGGTGTTTCGCGCGAGCATTTGCGAACACGCCTGTGCCTTAAAGGAAACGCTCACAACGCGGCGTCCCGTGGCGAACAAGGTGGTGTACATCATCAACGCGCAAGGCGAACGCATCCCCATCAGCATTTCGACCGCTGCGCTCAAGGACGCCCGCGGCAAAGTCATTGGCGGCGTGGAGAGCTTTCGGGATTTGCGGCTGGTCGAGGAATTGCGGAGTCAGGCGGCGCAACAAGATTCGTTCTCGGACATCATCGGGCGCAGTGTGGCGATGCGGCGGTTGTTCGACCTGCTGCCTGCGGTGGCGGAGAGTGACAGCACCGTGTTGATCGAGGGACCGAGTGGCACGGGCAAGGAGTTGTTCGCCCGGGCGGTTCATCAGCTTTCCAGTCGGCGGGCCAAGAAGTTCGTCGCCCTCAACTGCGGGGCGTTGCCGGACACGTTGCTGGAGAGCGAATTGTTCGGCTACAAGGCTGGCGCATTCACCGACGCGCGGAAGGACAAGCCCGGCCGTTTCGCGCTGGCCGAGGGCGGCACGCTGTTCCTCGACGAGATCGGCGACATCTCACCCGCCATGCAGACGCGGTTGCTGCGGGTGTTGCAGGAGCGGGTCTATGAACCGCTGGGTGGTGTCGAACCCCTACGTGCGAACGTCCGTGTGATCGCGGCCACCAACAAGTTGCTCAGTGTGCTGGTTCGCGAAGGCAAGTTTCGCGAGGATTTGTTCTACCGCGTGAACGTGGTGCGGCTCGAACTGCCTGCCCTGCGCGACCGGCGCGAGGACCTGCCGCTGCTGATTGATCACCTGGTGGCGCGGTTCAACCGGCTTAAAGGGCGCGACATTGCCGGGCTGTCCGACGCCGCCCTGGCACGGCTGATGGAGCACGATTTTCCGGGAAACGTGCGCGAGTTGGAAAATGTCATCGAGCACGCCTTTGTGCTGTGTCGCGGGGCATTGATTGAGCCGGCGCATTTACCGGTCCCGTTGCGCGGGGACGCCACCACCCACACGGGCTTGCCCAAGGGGCTGACGCTGGCGGCGATGGAGAAAACGCTCATTCGGGACGCCCTCCGCCGAAATCAGGGCAACCGAACCTTGGCCGCGCGCGAACTGGGCATTGATGCCAGCACCCTGTTTCGGAAGATCAAGTTGTTGGGATTGGGCCAAGCTTCAGCCCGGAAGAAGCCGTAGCCACGGAACGGAGGTGTGGCGATTTGCCACAGCAAACCCGGTCGGCTCTTGCATTCTGCCACACCTTGCGCTGGTTTCTGCTGATTGTTGCCGCCAGCCACTCCGAATTCCACGCCCGCCGATCACCCAGTCTTGGCGGACTTCAAGCGTGGCGAGGGGCGTCGCCCCCAACGCGCCGCGGGGCATCCTGCCCGCAGATCAGACTTCCTCAGCAATGCTGAATGGGACTTCCGACGGAACTCCGGAAGCACGCTGCTGAGGTTGGCAAGCTCCGGCGATTTGGACGCTTGGCATGGGCTCTGCGTCGAGATGACTCGTGACCGTAGCCATTCCCATCTGGCAAGAACGCGTGTCGCCGGTACTCGACGCGGCGACGCGGTTGCTCGTTGTCACCCGACGGCGCGGGGCGGAGGCGCAACGGCGGGAGGTGATTCTAGGTCCGCTCGATTCTGAAGCGCTCGCACGCGGCATGGCGGAACTGCAGGTGAACATTGTCCTCTGCGCGGCGCTTTCCGAGGACCTGCATCGGGCGTTGTGCCGGCATGGCGTTCAGGTGCGGTCCCACTTGTGCGGCGAGGTGGAGGCGGTGCTGCGGGCCTTCTGTTGCCGCCGCCTCGCGCGTGAGGAATTCCGCATGCCGGGCTGCTGGGGGCAACACGTGCATGGCCAATGCTGTCGCCGGGTAGGCCGCAGCCCAGCCCGCCAACTTGGCGGGAAGCACGCAACAACGATTTCTTCAACATGAGGACACTTCTGATCAATGTCTTTGGGACGAGTGAACCAAGCTGCATCGAATGCGCCGAAGTCCACTGCAGGCCGGAAGAAAATCCGCGAGCCGCGTTGCTGCCGTTCAGCATGAAACGGTTTTTCTTCAGCGCTTGCGCCTTGGCACTTCTGTTACCAGGCGTGGCATTCGGCCAGAATGACGAGGCAACGGCGCTTCAGTCGCTGCGGCAGGAACTGGACGAACTCCGCCAGCGCACCCAGCAGTTGGAGCGGAAGTTGGCCGAAATCGAATCGGCCCGAACCTCCGCGCCTCCAGCTAGCACGGTGGTGACCACTCCGTCCACCGCCGCGCCTGCCACCCCGCCGCCTCCGCAGACTTGGACGCCGACGCAGCCCATATCCAATGCACGATCCGGCCAGGACTACATGAACCTCAGCTTCAAGTTGCTGGGGACTGCCGGTTGGTCCTCTTCCCCGAACGCGGATGAAGAGCTTCAGTTGGGGCATCACGATCCGCAAGGGCGGGGCTTCACCATCCAAGCTGCAGAAATCGGCCTGGACGGCGCGGTGGATCCCTATTTTCGCGGTTTCGCCAACATCAGTCTCGGCTTGAATCCCGATGGCGAAACCCACGTGGGACTTGGAGAGGCGTATCTGCTGACGACCGCGCTGCCGGCGAACCTGCAACTGAAGGCGGGCCAGTTTCTCGCGGAGTTCGGACGCCAGAACACGCAGCACGCGTATCAATGGGATTTCGTGGATCAACCCATCGTGCTGAATCGCCTGTTGGGCCCGCACAGCCTGCGCAATCCCGGGGCAAGGTTGTCGTGGCTGGTCCCCACCCCGTTCTTTACCGAGTTGATGCTGGGCGTGTTCAACGGCCAGGGGAATTCGGCGTTCAGTTACCGCGCGTCCAGCAAGGATGCAACCCACGGCCGCACTTCACTCGACCGCGACCTGCGCGGGCCGGGCGACCTCCTTTACGTCCCGCGCCTCTGCAGTTCGTTCGACTTGACCGACTGCCAGACGTTGGTGGTGGGTACTTCGGCGGCCTTCGGGCCAAACAACTCGGGCGCGGACGCGCGCTCGGAAATCTACGGCCTGGACTTTTATTGGAAATGGAAGCCGGCCACCGCCGAGCACGGATTCCCGTTCCTCGCGTGGCAAACCGAGGGCCTCTATCGGCGCTATGAAGCGGGCGCGGACCTCGGGGCGGGCCTGCCCGCGGAAACGCTCCACGACTGGGGATTCTACTCCCAATTGCTCTGGGGCTTCCAGCGGCGGTGGGTGGCTGGTCTGCGTGGCGAGTGGGCAGACGGCGACCTCGGAGCTTACGACCCGAACGATCGCTTCCGCGGCGAACGGACTCGGATTGCCCCCAACCTGACCTTTTATCCGACCGGTTTCTCCAAGCTTCGGCTGCAATACAACCTTGATGACGGGGAACTCTTTGACACCGAGCATTCGGTCTGGCTCCAGTTTGAATTCCTCCTCGGCACCCATGGCGCTCACAAATTCTGACTCCTGATCCAACATGAACGTCTCAATCACGCTTTGCTCAAAACGACTCGTCCGGTCTTACTTGCTGCTGCTGGTTGCCGGAATGCTCGCGGCCCCGGCGGCTCAGGCCAAGCTCAACGTGGTGACAACGACCGCGGACTTCGCAGCTATTGCGCGCGAAATCGGCGGCGACCGCGTCGAGATCACCTCGCTGGCCAAACCCAACGAGGATTCGCATTTCGTGGATGCGAAACCGAGTTTGATCCTCAAGCTTAGCCGTGCCGAGGTGTTGATCG
>CAYJNU010000408.1:0-7464 GCA_964371005.1 uncultured Verrucomicrobiota bacterium
GTCCTTCGCAGCGAGATGGTCGTGACCGGCGTGGCTGAAGGCCTTGCCGAGGTAGCTGCGGAGCAACGCGCGTTGCGGCTCCGCGGCGGCGGCGGTTTGCAGATCGGCCCGCCCGCCGTCCACGTCGTCGCGGCGAATCTTGCACAGGCCGCGTCCCAGCCAGCCGTTCGCCAGCCCGCCGTCGGCTTCGATGGCGCGGTCGAACCATGACTCGGCCTCGGTGAAGTGATTCCGCGCGCTGAGGAGGAAACCCTTCAGCGCGAGCGCCTGTGCGTTGCGCGGCGAAAGCTCCAATGCCCGGGCCAGCGCGGTTTCGGCTTTCGCGGTCCGCCCGAAACTAAATTCCAGTTCCGCCACGCGCGCCCAGGCAAAGCCAAAGCTCGGCGATTTCGCCGTCGCGGCGTGCGCCGCCTGGAGCGCTTCGTCGAGTTGCGAGCGTGCTTGCAGCGCGTACGACTCGGCCATCCACTCCGTTGCCAGCGCAGGAGACGCAGCCTTCTGTGCGTCGTTGGCCTGCACCGCAGCGATCATCTTCCGCAGTGCAGCCGCCAGCGGCGAGGTGAGTGGCCCCAACTCACGTTCCGCGGCGTCCACCTGGCCGACTGCGAGTGTCAAGGCCGCGAGGTATTCGCGACCGGCATCGCTCTTCGGCGCAGAATCCTTCGGCCACGCTGCCAGCGCCCGGAGCAGATCACCCTGCTGATACGCCTCCAGCGAAGCCCGGCAGGCGGCTTGTTCCTCGGCACTCCAATTGAGTTCCGCGGGATCCAACACGGCCGGATAGTAGAGACACCATTGAATCAGGTTCCGGGCGTTGATAAGCGCGGTCTTGGTCGGAGCCTGGCCGGCCTGAACCCGGCTTTCCTCGCCGCTCTTGAGTTCGACTTCGCCTTGAGCGTTGCTCAATTGAACCAAGCCATCGAGCAGTCCCACGTGCGTCTCGCCGCTGGCGGCGACGCTCAGCAGGAATTCCGTCCCGCGAATGGCGCCGGACACCACCGGCGTCCGGAATTCGATCGTGGCCGGTTTCTCGCGGCTGAAGAAGTAGGCCGAACCGCTCTTCAGATCGAACAGCGGCTTCTTGTCCTGCGAGGCGGGCGGGAGGATTTGAAACGTGGACAGCTCGTTGACGCGGATCACGCTCAAGTCGGACAGGCGCACCGTGGCCTGGCTGTTCTTGGCGGTGCGCAGGCGGTCGTTCAAGCGCAGGACCTGACCTGGCTTGGCCGCCTGCCAGTCCGTCGCGCCGGCCAGGGCGATTTCCACCGAGCCTTTGATCGTCACGACCTCGGACGCGACCGAACCCGCGGGCGTCGTGGCGCAGATGGCCGGCATGGGCAACGACAAAAGCAGAACCAACCAACCGACCAACGGAAGGAAATTCGCCGCTCGCGCCCGTGCGGGCGCTGGCCGGGCTGGTTGAGAGACGAGCGCGGGTTCCAAAACCTCGATGCAGCCGACAGGGATCGGCGCGAACCGAAGGCCGGTGTGCGGATGTGAGTCCGTGGCCAGCAGACTTTGGAAGAACCGCAAGATGGCTTGTATGCTCATGGGAAACTCGATTGGTCGGGTCGCGGGGGTTGAACTCGGACTCACTCGGGTCGCGTGCGGTAGAACCGGCTCGGATAGTCTTGGGCCGCGGAATCCAGGAAGTCCGCGATGCCCAGGGGCGCGGAGTTGGTGGCGAGCGTCACCCAGTTCTGGAGGTTCGTCGAGGCCTGGAGGACGTAACGCCCGCTCGTGGGACAGGCGGCGCGCAGGAGGAAGCCGCTGTTCGTCCGGGCGAATCTCACCAGGACGCTCTGCGTATGGATGAGCCAGAGCTCGGCGGGGTCACTCGCCACCGAGCCGAGCCGGTTCGTTGTCACCACCCAGTACTGCCCGCCCAGCCCCACCTGCACGTTCGAGATCGTGAGCGAGAAACTCGTTGCCCCAGCCACCGGCGCGCCTTGGAAATACCATTGTGCGGATAGCGGGTTGCCATCCACGATCGCTTCAAACGTGGTGTTGCCGCCCCGGACGACTGCCCGGCTCGCCGGCTGTTCGAGCACTGCCGGCGCGACGGTGAGATCGTAGTTCAAGACCACCGTGCCGTTGGCGGCGCCCACGCCGTCCACCACCACGAAGTAAATCGCGCCGGCCTGGGCCGAGAACACCACCTTGCTGTCGTGGCCATCGGCCCCGCTGTTGTTGTCGCAAGCCACGGAATTCAGCGACCCATCCTCTGCGCCAAGAAAGACACTCATCACAGTGTCGAACGAACTGCCGTCGGTATTGAACTCAATCGGGCCGTCGCGCAGGGCTTGATACACGAACCAGTACGACGAGCCGCCAATCACCCCGCACGCTGGCGGCTCATCTTCATCGGTCGTGCCGCCCAGGCTGCTGAATATCTGCGTGCCGCTGTAGCCGCGCGCCAGACCGCCAGAAGGCCCGTCCCGCACGGACATCCCTGCCGTTTGCGCGCCCGTGCTGGCCTGGAGCACGTCAACGTACTTGTTGCGGCTGGCCACGCCTTCCGAGGACACCTGCACTGCCGCCGAATCCGTGAACACCTCGCGGCCCGTGTCCTCGTAGTACAGCCGGGCGACGTAGGTGCCCACGTCGGCGGCAGAGAGCGCCTCGATGCTTACGTGATCTTTCTGCTTGCCCGGCAGTGGCTCGCCGTTGTGGAACCACTGGATCGCGACCCCGTTGGTCGCATCGTAGCGCACGCGCACGGCGACGTTGCTGCCCAGCGGGGCGATCTGGTCGGTCGGTTGGAGGTAGATTTCTGGGAGTACCTCGTCGGTCGGCTCCAGATTCCAGGTGAAGACGAGGCTGCCGGTTTGACCGCCCACGCCATCCAGCACGATCTCGTAAACGGTGTCCGGGCTGGCATTGAACTGCACGCGGCTGCAGCCGAAACCGCCGCCGTCGTCGTTCGCCACGACCAGCTTGTTCGGTTTGTTGATGTCGTACACGCCGAGGATCGTGTCGAAATCGCTGCCTGTGGTTTCCAGGGTGGCGATGCCACGAACCGGCGGTTGCCAGCGGACCCAGACGGAGGCCCCGCCCAAAATGCGCATCACACTGAGTTCCCCGGGTTCCCAAGTGGCCCCAGCGTTGCTCAAGACGCCGACGCCTGCTGCGTTCGTGAGCAAACCCGCATTTGTTCGCAGGTCCGCAAAGCCGCTGACCGCCGGCATGACCACCTGCAGGATCGCCTTCTCACTCACGCGTACCGAATCCGTGGAGTCGGCCACCAGCACGGTGTACTTGCCGGCCGATTGAGGCTGAACGTTGGTCAATTGCAGAATCGCGGTGGTGGCATCCGGGAGGTTGACCCCGTTGTGGCGCCACTGATAGAGCAACTCGCCTTCGCCTATGGCGGTCACGGCGAACGTGACGTCGGTGCCTGGTGGGACGGTCTGGCTGGCCGGCTGAGTGGTGATGGTGACCGTTGCCCATGCCGCAACCGGGCACACGGCGAGCATCGCCAACCACACGGACCGTTGTCGTCGGCCCCAACTCCGGGCCTTCGCGAAGACCCAGTTCGCGTTCACAGCCATTTGTTCCTTCTCATTCATTCCGATTCAAAACCTCTGCCGAAGCGAGGACTTGCGATGCACGGGGCGTCGCAAACACCGTCTTGCGTGTTACCGCTCATCCCTGAATCCAACTCACGCAGTCCGGTGCGCCAAGTCAAGCAGTGCCGGTGCCATGGGACTGTCTCAGAGGAATACTCCTTCGTATCAATGCAGGACATCTCATTCGTGAGCCCGCTAACACCTGTACCGCAACGATTCCTTCGTTCAGACGGCAGTTGCGCCTTTTTCCCCGCGGGGTGAGCGCCCCTTGCTGGTCCGCAGAATGGTCCGAAATGCGGTCCATCTGCGGACCATCGGACCATACGGCTGACCGGTTTTCAGTTGTGGCCTCCCAGCGCTGACATGCCGGTTGGCATTACACCTGCCCTTTCGGATGCGTGACGCGCGATTTCTCAGCCGGACCTGGATCGGATCCGCCGCCTTTCAACTGCCTGGTATTGGAAGACGACACCGAGACGGCAGGCGTGTTGGCCACCGCGGTGGCGTTGGATGGCGGGCGGGTGCGCGTCTGCAACAACCTCACCCAAGCACGCGCCGCCCTGGCGAGCGAGACGTTCGACGTGCTCGTCCTCGATGATTGCCTGCCCGACGGACTGGGGAGTGAGTTGCACGCCCAATTGAGGGAGCAGGGGGTGGAGTCACCCTGCATCATGCTGACAGGCCGGCCGAAAGTCTCCACGGCCGTCACACTGACCCGCAACGGACTCTTCGATTACCTGACCAAACCGGTGGACCTGCGGTGCTTCCGTGAGAGCCTGCGGCGTGCGGTGATGCATTCCGCCGCCTCCAGCCCCGACACGGACGAGTTTGGCCTCGTGGAGGTTTCGCCGGGCATGAAAGAGGTGGGCCGGCTCATGCAACAGGCCGCCGCGCATCCGCACATGACCGTGCTCCTCACCGGCGAAACGGGCGTGGGCAAGGATGTCGTCGCGCGGGCGATTCACCGATGGACTTTCCAGAAACTCGAAACCGCGCCGCCCCTGATCGTGCTGAACTGCTCGACGTTGCCGGCGGAGATGTTTGAAGCGGAATTGTTCGGCGCGCAGTCCGGCGCTTACACCGGCGCGCTGCGGGATCGGGTCGGGTTGGCGGAGGCCGCAGATGGCGGGACGTTGTTTCTCGATGAGATCGGCGAAGTGCCGCTGCCGTTGCAGGCGAAGCTGCTTCAGTTCCTGGAGACGCGTGAATACCGCCGCCTGGGCAATTCCAAGCTCTTCACCTTTGAAGGGCGAATCATCGCCGCCACCAACCGACCGCTCGAAGAAGAGGTCCGGCAACAGCGCTTTCGCGCTGATCTGTGGTATCGCCTGAACGTATTTAACATCACCTTGCCCCCGTTGCGTGAACGCCGCGAGGATCTCGAAGGCCTCGCCACAGCCGTGTTGGGCGTGCTCGCCCGCAAGTACCAGCGCCCGGCGCCCCTGCTCAAGCCGGCGGACCTCGACATCCTGCGCACCTACGCGTTCCCGGGCAACGTCCGCGAATTGCGCAACGTCTTGGAGCGCGCCCTCGTGCAGACCAGCGCAGCGGCCCAGTGGCTGGATATTGACGCGGCGTGGCTCCGGCAGGCGCGCAGCAATGGCGAGTCTGTCCCCCTTCCGGCACAGACTTCACCACTCACGAGTGCGCCGCCGCGGACGCTATCCCCGCTCGAAGCGCAGGAATATTCCTTGATCCGCCGAACCCTGGCGGACGAACGAGGGTTCATCCGCCGCGCCGCCGCCCGGTTGGGCATGTCGCATCAAGCCCTGCTCCGCCGCCTCCAAAAGTGGCCCGAACTCCGCGCGAACTGATCCCAACATGAACCGGCGCGCGAACTACCGTGTGCGGACAAGCCCTCCAAACCAGTCGCGCACCTCTCACCGCGGGCATGCATCCGCCTGACCAACCCAAAGCAACGCCTTGGTGGTTCAAACCGCGACACGTCGGCGTGACCGGTGCCATCCTGGTATTCCTCACCGGCCTGCTATTGCAGGTCACCAACACGCCGTTGGGAGTCACGTTGCGTCACGCCAGCTACGATTGGCTTTACGACCTGCCCTTGGCGGCTGCGGGGGAAGCGCCGGTTTCGGAGATGCTCCTCGTTTACCTCGACGACGCTTCGCACGTGGATCTCGGGCAACCGCTGAACCAGGCGCTCGACCGCGTCTGGCATGCTCGCCTGCTTGATCGCCTCACCGCAGCAGGCGCGCAAGCCGTGGTGTTCGACATTGTGTTCAGCGATCCGGGGCCGTCCCCGGAATCGGACGCCGCGCTCGCCGCCGCGATCCGGCGGAACGGCCGCGTCGTCCTGGCCGCGGACCTGATCGACAACCAACCGCTGCGCAACGAAACCATCTCCACGAAGGAAATCCAATTGACTCTGCCGCATCCGGCCTTCGCGGAAGTGGCGGCCCGCTGGGGTCTGGCCCAGTTGAAACTCGGCGAAGACCTCCTCGCCCGCGAGCATTTCCACGGCTGGGGCGATTCCACGAATGTCAGCCTCGGGTGGGCCACGGCGCAATTGTTGGACCTGCCGGTCACGCGCGCGCCCGCGGCCGCACGGCAGGAGCGCTGGATCAACTACTACAGCAGCCCGGATTACATCCCGAGCTTGAGTTACAAGGCGGCGCTGGACACCACGCCCGCGTTCTTCAAGGACCGGATTGTCGTGATCGGCGGCGGTCCCAAAACCCGGCGGCTGGAGGAACGGCGCGACGAATTCCGCAATCCGCACACCACTTGGTTCAAGGACCCGTTCATCCCGGCGGTCCAGATTCACGCCACCATGCTGTTGAATTTGCTGCGCGCCGATTGGCTCACTCGCCTCCCGCCCGCCGCCGAATGGGCGCTCTTGCTGGCGGCCGGGCTGGTCTTCGGCCTCGGCTTGACGTTTTGCCGTCCCACCACCGCAACGTTCGTCGCCGGCGCGGGCGCGCTGGGATTTGGATTGCTTGCGCTTCTGGGTTTCAAGCTGGGCCGCGTCTGGTTCCCATGGTTGATCCCGATCGCGGCGCAGGCGCCCGTGGGTTTGTTGTGGGTGTTCAGCTACCGCTTCATTGAATGGTACGCAGTCCGGCAGCGCCTCGAACAACAACGCCGCACGGACGAAGCTCGCATTCGCGAACAAGCCGCGTTGCTGGACAAGGCGCAGGACGCCATCCTGGTCCACGATTTGGCCGGCCGGACCACCTACATGAACCCCAGTGCCGTCCGGCTCTATGGCTGGACCGCCCAGGAGGCCCTGGGCCAGGACTTGGAGGAGGTCCTCTCTGGTCAAGAGCCCGGGCAGCTTGCGGAAGCCCGCGCCACGGTGTTGCGGGATGGCGAGTGGACGGGCCACCTGCGCCAGAGGACGAAAGCGAAACGAGAGATCGTGGTGGAAAGCCGTTGGACCCGAGTGAGCGACGGCGACGGCCAGGCCAAATCCGTCCTCGTCATCAACACCGACATCACCGAAAAGCAGAAGCTCGAACAACAGCTCTTGCGCGCCCAGCGCATGGAAAGCATCGGCACGCTGGCGGGCGGCATCGCGCACGACCTGAACAACGTCCTCACGCCGGTCATGATGGCCACCCAGCTCATGCAAATGGAGCCGCGCAACGAAACGGACGCCAAGCTGCTCAAGAACATCGAGGTCAGCGCCCAACGCGGCGCCGGCATGGTCAAACAGGTGCTGGCCTTCGCGCGCGGACAGGAGGGCGAGAGGGTCGTCCTCCAGCTTAAGCACCTCATTCGCGAGATGGAGAAGATCATGCGCGAGACCTTCCCCAAGACGATCACCCTCCAGAGCCACATCGCTCCCGATCTCCTCACCATCAAGGGCGACGCGACGCAGATGCATCAGGTTCTGCTCAACCTGTGCGTCAACGCCCGCGACGCCATGCCCGACGGC
>CAYJNU010000409.1:0-7451 GCA_964371005.1 uncultured Verrucomicrobiota bacterium
CATCACAGGCGAGGGGGTTTACGAGCGGTTCGAGGAATTCGCGCGAATCCAAAGCCTGACCCTGGCGGCGCAGGTGAAAGACGCGTTGACCAACCAACCGGCCTATTTTACCAACGACACGAGTTTTGCCCAACTGCCCGCGCCCCTCGTCAAGATCGGCTTGACGCAAACCAACGGCACGTTGCTCCAGACATTTATCCTGCAACTGTTCGCGGCACCCGTCCGCGAGGTCTGGTTTTCCACAACGCAGGCGCTGACTTCCACCAACGTACCTGGTTCGAAGCAGGAGATCAGCCCCGGCGATTTGGTTTCCAACCGTGGGCGCGTGGTCAAGCGGAACATTGACTTGGTGGGGCAACTCGGCGTCATGCCCATCGCGCCCGATCTCGGGCTGGACGCCGTGGACATCACGTCGCGAGGTGAGATTCTGTTTTCCCTCACTGAAACCGTTTGGAGCGAAACCCGCGGCTGGCTTTACGAGGATGATTTGTTCCTGAAATCCGGAGAATTGGTGCAGCGCCTGCCGTCGCCGCTGGCGAAGTTCGGGTTGGCGGTTTCCCCGTCCAATGCCGGACTTGACGCGGTTCAGAGGATGCCGAACGGCGAGATTCTTTTCTCCCTCCGAAGCAATGTGGTGGTGAACACCACCCTGACCCTTTCGCGCGGCGACCTCCTCTCGGATCAAGGCAAGGTGTTTCGCACCCAGCGCGAGTTGCTGGTGAACTTCCACCCGGCGATGACCAACCGCGATTTTGGCCTCGACGCTTTGCACATCCTGCCCAGCGGCGAAATCTGGTTTTCGACCGAAGAAGGGTTTACGGATAACGTGCTCGGCACGGTGCAGGCAGGTGATGTTTTGAGCAACCTGGGCTACCGCGTCTTCAGCAATCAGCAACTGGTGGCCGCTTTCGCTCCGGCGGATTCGTCCCTGGACTATGGTTTGGACGCGCTCTTCGTCGTCACAGACACGCAACCGCCTGAGTCACCGCCACGCATCACGAAGTTGCAGCACTCCGGCGGCGCGGTTCACGTGGATTGGAAGGGCGAGGGCGAGGTGTTTCAGTTGGAACGCGCGCCGAGTCTGGACGGCCCGTGGCAACCGTGCAGTTCCATCCTGCCTGATCTTTCGGCCGATGACTCGTCCGATTCGACCAATGCTCCGGCCGGCTTTTACCGCGTGCGGCAGTGGTGAGGCGGGGCCGCAATCGTTCTGGATGGAGACGCCCGCCCTGCTTTCGGGCATCTCAACCCGTATGCGCCGCCAACTCTGCTTCTACTTGGGCAACTGCCGGGCACGGTAGAAGCGAGTGCGGCTTTGCGCGGATTCGGAGTCCAAGTAGTCCAACGTGCCGCTTGCGGAGACCACGTTGGTGAAGATGCCGACCCAATCCGCGAAGTTCGTGGAGCATTCGATCACGTACACCCGGAGCGGCTCGCCTGTAAGCGAGACTTGGAAACTGCCGGCTTCCAACCAGCCGCCCGCCAGCACCGCTGGGATGGGATTCACGGTGAGTTGAACGCTTCTGAGAACGCCGTTACCACCGGCAGTCTCATTCACAAAGCTGACCGCGTTCGTGTAATTGCCCGCGACCAACGCGCTCGCTGCACTGTTCAGTGACACGGTCACCGTGGCGCTTTCCGCGGCGGCGAGTGTGCCATTGCTGATCGACAGGCTCACCCAACCCGATGCTGGACCGGCGCTCCAGGTCAGACTTGAACTGCCGGAGTTGGTGAGCGTGTAAACGATCGAAACCGGACTGAATGGCCCGCCAACCGGGCCGGCAGAAGTCAGCCCACCGGCGGGCAGCACCGCCAACATGCGGAGACTGTTGACCGTGAGGCTGACGCTACGGCCCGTGTTGCCGCTACCTGTCGAGGTGTTGACGAAAGATACGGTGTCGTTGTATCCAGCCGCGGCCAGTGTGTTTGCGGAGGCGGCGATCGAAACGGTGACGCTGGCCGAGGCACCTGCCACGAGGCTGCCGCTGGTGGAAGACAGGCTCACCCAGTCCTGCGTCTTGCTGGCCGTCCAGCTAAGCGTCGAGCCGCCCGAATTGGTCAGCGTGTAAACGATCGAAGCGGGACTGAACGGCCCGCCGACCGGGCCGACAGAAGTCAAACCACCGGCGGGCAGCACCGCCAACATGCCGAGACTGTTGACCGTGAGGCTGACGCCGCGGCCCGTGTTGCCGCTACCGGTCGTGGTGTTGACGAAGGATACGGTGTCGCTGTAGCCAGCCGCGGCCAGCGCGTTTGCGGCGGCGCCAATCGAAACGGTGACGCTGGCCGAAGCGCCCGCCGCGAGGCTACCGCTGGTGGAAGAAAGGCTCACCCAGTCCTGCGTCTTGCTGGCCGTCCAGGTGAGCGTCGAGCCGCCCGAATTGGTCAGCGTGTAAATGATCGAAGCCGGACTGAACGGCCCGCCGACCGGGCCGGCAGAAGTCAGCCCACCTGCCGGCAGCACGGCCAGCACACCCGGGCTTGCAATGCTGATGCTGACGTCGTAAGTGCCCAGCATTGTCTGCGGGGCGATGTTGTTGAGGATGTCTTCCACCGCATCATCGAGCAAGGTGATGGTGTAGATGCCGTTGTCAGCGGCGTCCCATGCACCACCGGGCGCGGGAATCGAGTATGTCGCTGTGATCGGTGAACCGTCCGAAGGCAGGTCCGCCCCCACGAATTCGACGAGATTGGAGTAACCATTCGGGCCGGTCACAACCAAATCCGTGGAATCCAAGCTGGAGAGGCGCACAGCGGTGTCGTCCGTGTAGCTCACGCTGCAGGAATGGCTGGGCGAACCTCCGAGGGTGAGGCTGGCCACACTCAAAGTCGGCATGGGCGGAGTCGTGTCCAGCGTGCCGTTGCCGAGCAGTTCCACATCGTCAATGTTCCAACCTATGTCACTCTGGTTCTGGTTGGACGCCAGTCCCCAACGCAGGCGAACGCTCGGACTGCCTGCCACGCCAGCGGGCAGCGGGTATTGCAGTTCCTGCCAGGCGGAGTCGAAGACGCTGCGTGACGTGGACCAGACATCCACCCAGGTTGTGCCATTCGTGGAAACCTGGATCGAAGCCGTGTCATTTGGCTTGATGCACAACCAGCGCTTGAAACGCAGCGTGAGGGTAGTGCTGCCGGAGCAATTGATCGGCGGCGTGGTGGCGTATTTCACGGAAAGGCGGTTGGCGTAATCGCCACCGAGGTTGTAGGCGATGATCTTCGTGCCGGTGAAACCGCTGGTGGGGCCACCGCTCGTGTAGGTCGGGGTGCCATATTGCCATTGCGGTTCAAGAGTCCAGCCGGGGTCCACATCCATGCTGGCCGCATAGACTGCGACGGGTACAGCCACCTGAAATTGGCCGAGTTGTCCAGCCGCCACCCACGCCCCCTCTGTGTCGCTCACTTGATTGGTCCGCATCCAAAGCGTGTACGTGGCATTGTCCGCGGGCAACCAGACGCCGCCCGCCGCCGGAGAGACGGCATAGGTCGCGGTGCGTGGCGTGCCGTTCCCGGTCACGTTTAACGCAACAAACTGCGCGAGCTGATCATATCCGTTGGGGCCGGTGACGCGGACGTCATTGGAATCAATGGTGGCTGCATCAATGGCTACGTCGTCGGAATAGGTCACCGTGAATTCTTTCGTGGTCTGACCGGACTGGGTGAGATCCGTGATCTGCAGTTCAGCCACTGGCGGGGCAATGAACGTTGTGGCTTCGGTGAGGTAACCGGTGATGAAGTACTGGCCGATGCTGCCGTAAACCGTATACCCGGTGGGCGTGGAATTGAACGGGTCGCCCCCACCCGAGTTGCGCACGTAAAGGTAGTAGCGACCCTCGACCAGGTTGGTTTGGATCAAGGCGGTGGTTTGAAGCGCCGGATTGTTCGTGGCCAAAAGCGTCCCGGCCTCATTGTACAATTCCACGAGAAGGTCCACGTTCCCGCCCCGGGTGCCGGCGGGCATGATCCACGGGTTCACCGAGAGGCTGACCGGGCCAGTACCGGCCACGAAGGAGAAGACATCCAGGTCCGTGTTGCGCTCGATCACGCCTTTGTTCGCGGGGTTGGTGTTGGCGGGGTCCGATTCCGGTGTGGTGGCAACGATGTTCGTGCCGCCGGTAACGACCAGCCCGGTGGCGGTACCGGGCGTGCCACCGTGATCGTCGGTGCGATAGGTGAGTTTGCCGGCGATCGTGGCGAGGTCATCCTGGGCGTTGTTGGCGAGGTAATACTCGCCTTTGCTCCACTGACTGACATTGCGGTTGTAGCCCGTTCCCATGAGCGGCCCCCAGGAGACGTCGTCAGCGCCGTGTCCACCGTAGTACTCCGTCCCATCGGTCTTGCCATCGTGACTGAGGCCCATGTTGTGTCCGATTTCATGTGAGGCAGCTTCGGCGATGTACGACTCGATGTTGTAGAGATTGTTGTGGTAAATCCACGCGGGGCGGTACGAGGCGTACGCGCTCGTGCCAAAGACGTTCACATAAGCGACGCCACCGGCCGTTGAAAAAGGGTTTGCCGCCCCGTTGGCATCCGTGTTCCGCGTGATGAGCGCCATCGCCGTGCGGGTCGTTAGTGAGGCGGGCCGTTCGGTGGTGACGTCAATGTTGAACGGCGCATAATCTTCGGCCATGCGTTCCCAGATGCGCTTGATGACAACCTGTTCGGCGTCGCTGAACGTGGTGAGGTCGGAATCTGTACTGAAGGCCACGGCCGGAATCACCGCCCTGGAAATCTCCGTGTTCCACTGTGTGTCCGTGACGGTTTCTCCGATGAAGTTGAGATAGAGGACGTTCACCGCGCCCGGTTTGCTGTGGAAAACCAGACTGGCCGGAAACGGGCTCACCGGCACCGCTGCGGCCGCCAACGGAGGCGGTTCAGAGTTCACTGTCGCGCTGCCTGCCGCCGTCAGGCCGCAGGCGTAGAGGATTCCGCCGGCAGCGTCCGCATGCAACGACGGCAGATCGGCCTCTGTAAAATGAAAACTTCGCAGCCATCGGAGGGCCTGATCCTGCGCGGGCGGCGACAAGGCTGCGAGTTGCGCCCGCAACCGGCCCGGTGGCAATTGATCGAATCGGCTCAGACTCCCGATTGGGAACTCGCGCCCACCGGTTGGGAACGCAGGCCCAACCGCAGCGGTTGGTTGGGCGTCAGCCGGGGAGGTGAGGCTTGCCAAGAGGGTCCATACTGCGGCCAGGGAAACGAAGCGACGGACTTTTGTGATCATAGATGTTGATTCGTGAGGACGCCGTGGCGATGAGCGCAGCACCTCCCCGTTTGGATTGGAATTGAAATCCAAGCTTTGGTTGGGCGACTTTCATCTTCAGCGACTGTATCTGCGTCCGCGTGTCCAAGCGCATGTTGTCCAACGGAGGATTAGCTGTATTCGTGCCAGCGGGTGTACCGCCCTCCATTGCGCCCTGGCGAACGTCCTGCGCGTGGCAAGAGATAACGACGGCAGCAGGGCGGCGTAGGTCGCCACCCTGCCCGGCGGAGATTCGTCGTCAACCGCGTGCAGAAGGAGCGTTGTCCGCAGGCAGCATTCGCTTCCCGCGGGCCAGACGTTACTCCAGCACCCGGACCACGTCAGACCCGGAGAAAACCTCAGCGTCTATGGTGACGCCGGTCAGCGTCAGCGTGATCGCCGGCGGCGCGAGCAATTCCCTGAGCGCGGTAAGATTGAACTTGGCCACCAAGTTGCCGCGGTTGTCTGGGAAGACTGAATAAGCCGGCAGGCCATTCAGTTCGACGGGCAGGGTCGTATCCACACGACTGAAGCGCAGATTCGTATGGACGGTCATGCAATCACCCGCGGCGACGGAATGCAGGACGGCCACGCTGGGCGAGCATTGGATGTCCACGGGCAGCGTCGCATCGGCGGCCCGCAGGGGAGCAAGAGCCAGGGTGAGCACGGCTATAAGGGCGCAACCCCAGCGGGTGGGGGTGGTGGAGAGACGTAGTGTTTGCATGGTTCTGTTCTTCTTTTGTTTGTTGTTTCGTTGGGGCATCGGAAGCGATTCCCACAGCCATCTCTTCGCAGCATGCGTGCCAGGGCAACGAGTTCCACAAGACGGCGTAAGTGCTGGGTTTCCAGGGCATCCGTCGCCTCCATGCACGAGCGGTGCAGCGTCGTTGGGAGCTAGTGCCCAACCACGTTGCTCCACCACCCGGCCATTTGGGAAACAGTTCCCACCCCGGCGTGCATTTCAGTCACGGGGGTGGTTCTCATGCGAGGGCTTGTAAAATGCATCCATCACTGCAAGCCCAGATGCCGTAAGCGTGCTGGCGGTCAAGATGCATCTTGCCGGGATAGAGCGCGAGGGACTCTTGCTTTGGGGCCATAGGTTCGTGGGTTTCGTGAAACCAGAGGTTGAGGAAGAGCGGTTGGCCTTGGTTGGAGCCGAGGAACTGGATCGCCTCGTTCACGCCGATTTCCGCAGACGCGCCTTCAAGGCGACCAACCCGCTGGCCGTTGCGGATGAAACTCACCGGATTGACGTGTGAAGGGCTGGCGTTGTTTTGCGTGTAGAGCCAATAATCGAAGCTTGGCCAAGTGTGGCGTGCGAATGACCGGGCTTTCGAAGCAGCTCGAGTCACTGAAGCTGAGGGCATCGCAGAGCAGGAACACGATGTTGGGGCGGAGTGCAGTTTGGCAGAAGCCTGCTGCCGGGATGAGGGCAAGCAGAGTCATCCCAAGGACCGCTGCTGATTAAAGTTGGTTGCGACGCATGAGCGGAAGGTTGCCTGGTTGACTCAGCGACGGCGAGCCTCTCTGCGCGGCCAATTCAAAGGCCGGCTTTCCCTCGTCGCGGATATTGTCTCGACGCGTGGAGATTCCTGGTTAGCTTTCGAATCAATCCTAGCCATGAAGAACCTGACGGTTCTCTCAGATCAGAAGCCTGTCACTCCGGTGACCTCGCCCGTGCCCCTTTGGCAACCAGCCTTGCTGGCGGCGATGGCCGGCGGCATGGGCTGGGGCATCCGCGGCCAATACGGCCACGAAACCGGAGCCATGATCGCCGGCTTGCTCGTGAGTCTCGTGCTCGTTCTCCTGCATTGTCCAAAGGCTGCGTTGTTGCCGGCGGCGCGTGCCGTGGCGTTCGGCACCATCGCCATCGGCCTTGGCGGCTCGATGACGTACGGCCAGACCGTCGGCCTGACGCAAAACGCGGCGGTGATCGGCAATTGGGAGGCGTGGCGCTGGGGCATGCTGGGGCTGGCGATCAAGGGCGCGATCTGGATCGGCTTCGCCGGTTTGTTTCTCGGCATGGGATTGGGGGGCGTGCGGTACACGTGGCGCGATATGGTTATGCTCATGGCGGGAATCTTCGCCCTCTACGGTATCGGCTGCTGGACTTTGAACACGCCCTTCGACCCGGCCAACAGGGTTTTGCCGCGGATCTACTTCTCCGCCTCGTGGCACTGGCAGCCGAATGCCGGCCCCGAACTCAAGCCGC
>CAYJNU010000410.1:0-7449 GCA_964371005.1 uncultured Verrucomicrobiota bacterium
GTCATCGTCATCGGCCCTGAGCTCAAGCTCAACCAGTGCGGTTTGCCGAAGAAGATGGCGCTCGTGCTCTTCGAGCCGTTCATCATCCGTCGCCTAAAAGAGCTGGGCTACGTGCATACCGTTCGCTCGGCGAAGAAGCTCATTGAGCGTCAAACCAAGGAAGTCTGGGACATCCTCGAGGAAGTCACCAAGGGCCATCCGGTGATGCTCAACCGTGCGCCGACCCTCCACCGTCTTTCGATCCAGGCGTTCGAGCCGGTGCTCATCGTAGGCGAAGCGATCCGCATTCACCCGTTGGTCTGCACCGCCTACAAGGCTGATTTCGACGGCGACCAGATGGCCGTCCACGTCCCGCTCTCGGTGGAGGCGCAGATGGAAGCCCGCCTGCTCATGATGGCGTCACTAAACATTTTCAGCCCGTCTTCGGGCCGGCCGATCATCACCCCCACGCAGGACATCACGCTCGGCTGCTACTACCTGACCGCCGAGCCGCGCTTCCCAAAGAAGGAAGGCCAGCGCCTGATGATGTTCGGTTCGAAGAGAGAAGTTCTGTTTGCGCATGCGGAGGGCGACCTCCGCACCCACGACCGACTGTTGCTTGCGAACCCGGACTTCGGAAGGAAGACCGTGTATGGCTCAATGGACAAGAAGCTCATCGAGACCACCGCGGGCCGCGTCATCTTCAGCGAAATCTGGCCAGACGAACTGGGCTTCTTCAACAAGGGGGCGGGCAAATCGCAACTCGGCGACTTGATTTGGAACTGTTACAAGCATGCCGGACACGAAAAGACCGTGATCATGCTCGACCAGCTCAAGGAACTGGGCTTCCGCGAAGCAACGAAGGCCGGCGTCTCCATCGGCATTGACGACATGGCCATCCCGAAGGAGAAGAAGCAACAGATTGACGATGCCCAGCTCCAGATCAAGGACGTCGAGAAACAACACCGCAAAGGTGTCATCACCTCGGGCGAGCGCTACAACAAGATCGTGGATATCTGGACCCACGCGACGGATCAAATTGCCGCCGCCTTGATGAAGACGCTGGAAACCAACCTGGGAAAACGCGAGTACAACCCGGTCTGGCTGATGATGGACTCGGGCGCGCGGGGTAACCGGCAGCAGGTGCGCCAGCTCGCCGGCGTGCGCGGGCTGATGGCCAAGCCCAGCGGTGACATCATTGAGAAGCCCATTCTCTCAAACTTCCGTGAGGGACTGACGGTCCTCGAATACTTCATTTCGACCCACGGCGCCCGCAAGGGCCTGGCCGATACGGCGCTCAAGACCGCCGACTCCGGTTACATGACCCGCAAGCTCGTGGACGTGTCGCAGGACGTAATCATCCGCGAGGAGGATTGTGGCACAACCAACGGCATCTGGGTGCAGGCCATCTCCGAAGGTGACGACATCGTGGTCAAACTCGGCGACCGACTCGTGGGGCGCGTTTCCTGCGACGACGTCACGAATCCGTCGAATCCCAAGGAACTGCTCGTCGCTGCCAACCAGGAGCTTGACGAGGTGCGCGCAAAGCAGATTGACGCCGCGGGCATCGAGCGGGTCAAGATTCGCTCTGTGCTGACTTGCGAAAGCAAGCAAGGGATCTGCAAGTATTGCTATGGCCGTAATCTCGCCACCGGTCGCCTGGTCGAAATGGGCGAGGCGGTGGGAATCATCGCCGCGCAGTCCATCGGTGAGCCCGGTACGCAGTTGACGATGCGGACCTTCCACATCGGTGGTGTGGCCGCCGGCACGTTCAAGCAACCGATCATCAAGGCGAAGTACGACGGCCTGATCAAATACAACGACCTCCGCCCGGTCATCCTGGAGGACGGCAGCAACATCGTCCTCAATAAGAATGGCTCGGTTTCCATCCTCGCCGACGACGGTCGCGAGCTGGAAAACCACACCATCGTGATCGGGGCAGTCGTCTCCGTCGGACCGGACGGTCGGATCAAGAAGGGCGACACGCTCGCCCAATGGGACCCGCACAACGTGCCGATTCTTTCCGAGAAAGCTGGCAAGGTGAAGTTCCACGACATCATCGAGGGGGTGACCATGAAACAGGAGGTGGACGAAACCACCGGCCAGGAGGCCATGGTCATCATCGAGCACAAGGAGGATCTGCACCCGCAGATCATCATTACCGATGCCCAGAACGAAGTCGTGGCCAACTACCCGATTCCGTCGGAAGCACACATCGTCGTGCAGGAAGACGACCACATCGTCGCCGGTTCCTTGATGGCCAAGACGCCCCGCAAACAGGCCAAGACCAAGGACATCACCGGGGGTCTGCCCCGCGTGGCTGAGTTGTTCGAAGCCCGCCGGCCCAAGGACGCCGCCGAGATTTCTAAGATTGACGGCATCGCGGACTTCGGCGCGAGCGTGCGTGGCAAGCGGTGCATCGTGATCAAGGATGCGCAGACCCAGTTGGAGGAGGAGCACCTGATCCCGATCGGCAAGCACGTTATCGTGTTCAAGGGCGACTTCGTCAAGAAAGGCCAGCAACTGACCGAAGGCCCGATGGATCCGCATGAGATTCTCGACATTTGCGGCCCGCAAGAGTTGCAGGAGCATCTCGTCAACGAAGTCCAGGAAGTCTATCGCCTCCAGGGCGTGACGATCAACGACAAGCACATCGAGATCATCGTTCGCCAGATGCTCCGCAAGGTGCGCGTCACGGAAACGGGCGACACCCAGTTCCTCTGGGGCGAGCAGATTGACAAGCTGGCGTTCGAAGACGAAAACGAGCGCGTGGACAAGATGGGTGGCAAGCCTGCGGAAGCCCAACCCGTCTTGCTGGGCATCACCAAGGCGTCACTCGAGACCGACAGCTTCCTCAGCGCGGCGTCCTTCCAGGACACCACACGTGTGCTGACCGAGGCGGCGACCCGGGCCAAGGTGGACTACCTGCGCGGCTTCAAGGAGAACGTCATCATGGGCCATATCATCCCGGCGGGCACCGGTTTCGACCTGTACCGCAAGACGCACATCAAGCCGCTCGTCGAGATTGTGGACGAACCGGAACCTGAGCCGGCGGCGACGCTTTTGGACGCCATCACCGCCGGCAGCTAGGCGTATTGGATTTTGTAGGCCGCCGGGGGCGGTTGCCGAGCCGGCAACCGCCCCGGCTTTTGTACGCAGCCGCCAGTCGTGCGTCCGCTCACTTCCCGGCCAGCCCTTTGAGGTAGGCGAAAATGAGTTCCGGTAGCGCGTCGCTGTAACCGCCTTCGAGCAGACTGGCCGTTGGGAGTTCGCACTGGCGAATGGCCGTGCCCAGCCAGTGGAAATCCTCGACCTCGAGGCTCTCCTGGGCGATCGGATCGCGTGCATAAGCATCGAAACCGGCTGAAACCAACAGCACATCTGGTTTGAACTTCTTCAGGGCGTCGAGTGCGGTCTGGAACGCTTGGCAATGCTCTTCGCGCGGTGTGTAGGGCGCCACAGGGTAGTTGTAGCAATTGCTGCCGCGATGTTCCGTGCCGGTGCCTGGGAAGCAAGGATGCTGGTGAATCGAGAAGAACGCCGTGCCGGGATGATCGAGCAGGATGTCTTCCGTGCCGTTGCCGTGGTGTACGTCGAAATCAAACACCGCCACCCGCTTGGCCCCGGTGGCCAGGGCTTCGAGCGCAACGATGGCGATGTTGCTCAGGTAGCAGAAGCCCATGGCGCGGTTCTTTGTGGCGTGATGGCCGGGCGGGCGCATCAAGCTGAACACGGTTTCGCCGGCCCGCGCGGCCTTGAGCGCCTCCAGACCGGCGCCCACGGATCGTCGCGCGTGGTCCGCGATACCCGGAAGCCACGCGGTGTCCGCATCAAAATCCTGCGAGACACTCAGGCGGAGCAGGTGGTGGCGGGCATGAGCATGGAGGATGACTTCGTCCGAAACCTCGCCGGGTCGAGCCAAGGTGACGGACAGTTCTTGCTGGGATTTCAGTCTCTCGAGGGTGGCAGAGATGCGCTGCGGCCGTTCCGGATGGCCCGGGTTGTGGTAAGCCGTGCAACGGTCGTCAGTGATGATCTTCACGAGCGGCATTCAACCACGAAGCGGCTTGAGGACGCACGAATTTTCGTCGGGGGTGGGAGCGCCGCCGATCCTGTCCGTGTTCACGCTTGACTCCGGTTCGGGCCGAAATACGCTCGCCGCCGTGATCGCCAAAGTCCGCCGCATCTACACCGCATGAGCCAGCCAACCTCCTCAAAACACCGGTGGGCGGTGTCTTCCACAGGCCTCCTGCGTGAGATTGCTCTCGTGTGGCTTGGAGGCTGGAGACGATTGCGGTCGCGGCTCTGGCTGATTCTGCTGACCAGCGGCGTCGGAGTTACCCTGGTGTGGTTGGGGGATGGCGCTGACAAGAACCTCCTGGGGCAGGTGCGGCAGGAGTCCAGCGCCCCGGCAACCCAGGCCGCGAAGTTCATCAGCGATTACAGCGACCTCGTCTTCTGCGTGCCGGTCTCGCTGGCGTTGTGGACGTTCGGTGCGGTGCGTGGTAGGGCGCGATGGCGAAGGCTGGGGTTGGCCTGTCTCATGGCCGCGTTGACGGCCGGGCTGATTGTCACCTTGTTCAAACATGTGGTCGGACGTCCCCGTCCGGACGCGGCTGCGGCGTTTCCGCAGTTGCTCTACGGACCGGGAACGCGAGCCAAACTGCACAGCTTCCCCTCGGGTCACACCGCTACTTCGACTGCGACGGGGGTGTCGTTGATTGCCGCTGCACCCCTCATTGCGATCCCGGGAGTGGTCTATGCCGCCGCGGTGGGTTGGTCAAGGATGCAACTGGAGAAACACCACCCGATTGATGTGGCGGTGGGGGCGAGCATCGGGTTGGTGTGTGGCGCCTGTTTCGCCAGCACCGTTCCGGGATCGGTCATTCGTTTGAGTCGCCGGAAACGCCGGCGACTCCAGAAACTCGAACCGTGACGAGAGCGGGTTCCGCAGCTTCAGCCCCGGCGTCTTGTCAGGGCAAATCGACTCACCTGCGGCTCAGCCGCCGCGCCACGAACACATAGCGGGCATGGGTCAGCCCATTGACCATTTCGTTGAAGTAGTATTTCCAGCCTCTTGCCAGATTCAAGCGAAGGGTCGTGACCTCGAAGCCCGCGCGCTGAAAGAGTTCCTCGTATTCCTCGCGCGACCGGAGCAGCGGTTTGCCTTTGCGGAGCGCCGCGGCGCCGGTTTCGGAATGGAACCGCACGAGGGGCCGCACTGGTTCGCGGATGGCCACAAAATGCCCGCCCACCTTGAGCACGCGGCGGCTTTCACGGAGCACTTGCGGGAGGTTCAAGGCGCAATGCAAAGCGTTGGCGCACACCACAAAATCGAACACGCGATCCGCGAAATCCAGCCGGTGAAAGTCCGCTGGCATGCGGGTGATCTTGCTCTCTTGCGCGTTGAGCCGCTTGAACACCTTGGGCGCCAATTCCTTCAGCAGTCGAGGCGAAGAATCTGTGGCGACGACTTCCAGAACCGCAGGCAGCCGCGAAAGCTCGGCGCTGAGCCAGGCTGGGCCGGCACCGATTTCCAGAATCCGTCCGCGAAGGTCCAGCCCGCATTGCCGCGTGAGAAACGGGACGAACTTCCCGGCGTGGGCCTCCACGCCGCGCAGCCACTCGGCCTGATTGAAGACCGGTTCGCTAAACTGAGCCAGCCGCAACCGACCGGCCTTCTTCTCGACGTATTTGGATTCAGCGACGTTCAAGCGCCAAAACCTACGAAGCATCTCAGCGACGTGCAACGGCGATTTGGGATTTCCGCAGGTTTTTGCGCGGGTTTCTCAACGTGTGGGCAGTTTCTCCAAACTCCGAGCCAGTTCAGGCACTGTCTCGGCCCGGGGTTGGCCGGGTTCGAGACACGCGGCCAGCGTTGCCAGAGACACCCTCAGACCTTGGGGCGGAAATACTCGATGGTCTTCGCCAGGCCCTCGGCCAGCGGGACCTTGGGCGACCATTTCAGCAGTGTGCGGGCGCGCGTGATGTCGGGCCGGCGTTGCTTCGGATCGTCCTGCGGCAGCGGTTTGAAAACCACTTTGCTTCGCGAGCCGGTCGCGCGGATGATCTCGTCGGCAAACTGCAGCATGGTTAACTCGGTGGGATTGCCGATGTTCACGGGCAGCGCGTAGTTGCTCATCATCAGGCGGTAGATGCCTTCAATCAGGTCGGAGACGTAACAGAAACTGCGGGTCTGGGTGCCATCACCGAACACGGTGATGGGTTTGTTTTTCAAGGCTTGGGCGATGAAGGCCGGCACCACCCGGCCATCGTGGAGGCGCATGCGCGGTCCGTAGGTGTTGAAGATGCGGACGATGCGGGTCTCGACCTTATGCTCGCGATGGTAGGCCATGGTGAGCGCCTCGGCAAAACGCTTGGCTTCATCGTAGCAGCCGCGCGGGCCGATGGGATTGACATTGCCCCAGTAATCTTCGGTCTGCGGATGTACGAGCGGGTCGCCGTAGGTTTCCGAAGTTGAAGCGATCAAGAAGCGGGCTCGTTTTTGCATTGCCAAGCCAAGCGCTTTGTGCGTGCCCAACGAGCCAACCTTGAGGGTCTGGATCGGGAATTCGTGGTAATCCACCGGGCTGGCGGGGGAGGCGAAGTGCCAAATATACCGCACCGGCTCGTTGAGGAACAGGAACTCGGTGACATCCTGCTCGATGAACTTGAACTGCCGGTTGCCGGCGAGGTGGGCGATGTTTTCGACCGTGCCGGTAATGAAATTGTCAATGCCGATGACCCGGTGGCCGCGGGCGAGCAGCAGATCGGTCAGATGCGAACCGAGAAAGCCCGCCGCGCCGGTGACAACGGAGGTTGGGCGACTGCGTGGAGCCGTGGTGCGAATGGAGGCAGGCATGGGAGGAGTCAAGAATCGAGAATTCAAATCCGCAATCCGAAATGGTTCGGTAAGCGTGGGGAGGTTTTCATAAGAGCGACGGAGCGGGGGGCGGCGACCTTATTTTGCACCCTTGGCCGTCAGCACCACAGGAATGGTGAGGAACAGGATTTTGAAATCGAGCCAAAGCGACCAGTGGTCAATGTAACTGAGGTCCAAGCGCACCCACTCCTTGAAGTCAGTGACGTTGTTGCGCCCGCTGATCTGCCAGAGGCAGGTGAGCCCGGGGCGCACGCTGAGGCGCCGCCGGTGCGCCACATCGTCGAAGCGCTGGACCTCGTCCACCGGCAGCGGGCGCGGGCCCACCAGGCTCATCTCGCCGCGCAGGATATTGAGCAACTGCGGCAACTCGTCCACGCTGTAGCGCCGGAGGAATTGTCCGATGGGCGTGATGCGGGGATCATTGCTGATCTTGAAGACCGGGCCGGACATTTCGTTCAGCATCGCCAACTCATGCTTGAGTTGCTCGGCATCGGTGACCATGGAGCGGAACGGCTCGGAGTAGGCGGTGTACCCGGCGAAGAGCCGCCCGATCTCCTCCCGCGGCCGGTCGCCGGCCATCTGGAGGT
>CAYJNU010000411.1:0-7447 GCA_964371005.1 uncultured Verrucomicrobiota bacterium
GAGTCGGTTTGAGAATGGCGAAAGGGTCGATAGCACGTAACATAGTAATACTAGCACGTCACCGTTAGTCGCCAGAGTGGGCGTCCCAGAAAGACAAGCCCCCAACGAAACCTTCCATCTCAGATCGCCCGGCGCGCCCAGCGCAATCCCAGCCGTGAACCACGCCAAGACAAAAGCCAAGCCTTGCGTGTGTCTCCACCTTCGATCAGCAGTCCACCGGCCCACGATTGAGCGGTCCTTGTTCTTGCTCCAGTTTCGCATAATCACGTTCCCCTGAGTGCGGCGAGCTTGGCAGCTTCCCCGGTTTCAGGCAAGCGTCATCCTCGCGAAACGCTTGCCGCGCTTCGTGCCTTACCAGCAGCTTCCATCAGAGCGTAGCAAGCTGAAGCTAGGCAACAGTCACTCGTTCACATGAACCACCTTCGCCGGCGGGAAGCCGTTGAACCATGTCGCCGAGGCGTTGCTGTAGGCGCCGATGTTCTCGGCATAGACCAGGTCCTCGATCTCCAGTTCCGGCAGCAGCTCGGATTGCGAAATGCAGTCCAGCCCATCGCACGTCTGCCCAAACACGGCGCACACCTCCGGTTTGCCGCGCTTGAACGCCTTCAGCGGGTACTGGCAGTGGTCGAAGATGATCCCGCTGAACGTGTGATAGACGCTGTCGTCAATGTAGTAACACTGCTTGCCCTCGCGCACGGCCTTGCCGATGACCCGGGCGATGCTCGTCGCGGCAGTAGCCACGAGGAAGCGACCCGGCTCGGCGAGAATCTGGATATCCGGCGCGAACAGGCGGTCAATCTCGGCATTGATGACGCGCGCCAGCTCGCGGAACGGCTTCACGTGTTTGTTGTAGGGCGCGGGGAAACCGCCACCGATGTCGAGAATCTTGATCTCGTGCCCGCGCTCGCGGCTCTCCTTCATCACCGCCGCCGCGGTGTTCAGCGCCTGGACGAAGTTTTGGAAGTTTGTGCATTGGCTGCCGACGTGGAAACTCAGCCCCTCGACCACAAGCCCCAGCCGGAACGCTTCGAGGATCAAGTCCACCGCCTCGCCGGGCTGGCAGCCGAACTTGTTTGAGAGTTCGCATTGCGAGCCGGTGTTGGCGACGCCGAGACGCAGGACCACGCCAGCGTGCGGGGCATACTGCTTGATCTTCTTCAACTCGGCCGGGTTATCGTAGGTGACGAGCGGTTTGTATTGGTCCAGCGCCTGAAGGGTTTCCTTCGGCTTGGTCGGGTTGGCGTAGATGATCTTGTCCCAGATGAAATCCTGCTGCTGCTTCGGCGGGAGGTCCTTGATGTTCTCATAGACCATCATGAACTCAGGCATGGAGGCGACATCGAAGCTCGCACCGGCGCGGTAGAGCGAGCGGATGATGGCGGGCTCGGCGTTCGCCTTGACGGCGAAGTAGCACTGGACCTTGGGCAGGTGCTTGCGGAAGGCGGCGAAGTTGCGGCGGATTTCGTCGTGGTCAATGATGACCAGCGGTGTGCCGTGTTTCTTCGCCAGCGACTGGAGTTGCATCTTTGTCATGGTGATAAATGCTCCTGCGCGTTTAGGCGGTTTGCGCGGGTCGCACAAGCAAAAACGCGCAGCACGCTTTCTTTCCGCGCTGGCCTCAATCATCAGAACCCGCTCACTTCCCTGTCCGACAACGGATGGGGGCATTACCTTCGCCGGGAGAGCGTGCTTCCGGCATCCTGACGGAAACTCACGCTGATGTGCTGGGCAGAGGTTTGATCTGCCTGCCGGAAGCACGGCGGCACGTTGAGCCTCGGTTCAGCGGCCTTCTATCGACCAGGGCCGATCGCCTTCTGATACTCAGCCTTGGCGACTGGCATCAGTGCCTGAAGCTGGCGGATGCGCGTCTCATCCACCGGATGCGTGCGCAAGAACGTGGGCGTGGACGCGCCGCCGCCCTGCTTGTTGAATTCCGCGAACCGTTGCCAGAAACCCACCGCCGCCTCGGGATCGTAACCCGCCCGCGCCATGTAAGTGAGCCCCATATTGTCCGCCTCGGATTCGTGCAGGCGGCTGTAAGGCAGGATGGCGCCGAGTTGCGTGCCGAGACCGTACACCGTCGTGACCAGGGCCTGCGTGCGCGGATCGCTGTTGGCCAACCCGCTCGCGAGCAATTCCCCGCCCGTTTGCCGCAACATCTCCTGGCTCATTCGTTCCGCCCCGTGATGCGCCACCGCGTGCGCCACTTCGTGCCCAATCACCGTCGCGAGTCCGGCTTCATCACGCGTGATCGGCAACAGGCCGGTGTAAACGCCGACCTTGCCACCGGGCAAACAAAAGGCATTCGCTTCCTTGCTCTCGAAGACCACGAATTCCCACTGCGCATTCGGCAGCGGCGCGACTGCGGCGATGCGTTTGCCGACCTTTTGCACGAGGGCATTCGCGGCGGCGTCTTTGCTGATGGGTTGATCCTTCTTCAACTGGTCGAAGCTGGACAGACCGAGTTGCATTTCCTGTTGCCCGGAGACGAGCATCACCTGCTTGCGCCCGGTTTCGGGAACGATGGCGCAACCCGCCGCCAGCAGGAGGGTGAAGGCGAGCAAGCCGAGCGTGGACAGCCAACGTATGATTCGCGTTTTCATGGTCAAAGGTTCGGTTAGCCTCAACCAAGCAGCAAAACCCGGCGGTTTCAACTCGGAAATGGTGCTCGGACAGTCGAAGCGAAACCCTGCCGAGCCACCGCTACGCCGGGGAGTTCCCCGAAGCACACCTTGAAGCAGGTGGACACATGAATCCTGTGCTTCAGGTCCGCTTGATCTGGCTCACGATCGTCGGGTCTTTGATCTTGGCGTCATCTGCCAGCAGGAAAGCCTTACTCAGGATCACGGACAGGGTGGTGTCGCCTTCGAAGGGGAGGAAGACACGGTCCTTGCCTGCGTCGGCGCTTTGCGCCGGCACGATGCAGAGATACTGGTCATTTGGTTCCATGAGAATGTTCCCGCTGCCGAGGTGAATCTTGTAGGTGCGCAGGCTGCCTTCCACGACGAGGAACTTGTCCGCCAGCGTGCATTGCGCGGCGATCTTCAGACGCGGGAGCAGCCGCGTGAGCACTTCCCGGCGCGTCTTGGCCGTCGCACTCAGGTCGCCGAAGGAGTAGCTCTGCCAGTAGGCTTGGTAGCGTCCCGCCGGCCCGCCGTCGGCCCAGTTCGGATCATTGCCCACGCTGGCCACGCCCACGAACAGGTCCACGTCCCGCATCACTTCCGAGAACACCAGCGGCGGGATTTCCTCCAGCGACAGCGGTTCGGCGGGCTCGTTCTCCTGTAGCCGCGGACGTGAGTCGGCTCTGATCCCCTGCTGAGAAAGATGGAGCGGACTCACGTCCGCTGCTACGGCGTGCCGGTAGAACCGCACCTGATCGGTCGTCAGGTAAAGGAACGTGCCGGTCTCGTTCGTATCCGTGCCGTAGTTATCGCCCGCGCCTTCGATCCAAAACTCGGCGCGCAGATTCCACTTCGGCAGGTAGAGCGTCGCGGGCGGGAATTCAGCGTCCACCAGCAGGCGCAACTTGTTCTTCCAGCCGCGTGCGGCGCATAGGGCGTTGAACTGGTGCTGCCGCAGGACATGCGCCGCATAGCGATTCGAGTAGGTCCGCGTCTGCCTCTCGGCGTCGGCGAGCAGATAGACCTCGCGATGCGCCTGCTTGAACGGCTGCTGAATCTGCTGCTCGTCCAGCCACGCACGCCAAGCCAGCACTTCCTCCGGGTCCTTGCCGATGGGATGCCACAGCCGCACCGTCGTCTCCGCGCCGAGATGCGCGATGGGCCGCAGGTCGAGGTCCACGATCTGTGTAGCAGCCGACGTGAGTCGGCTCTGATCCTCTGCGGAAGAAGATGGAGCAGACTCACGTCCGCTGCTACGGGCGGGATTGAACCAAATCCCCGTCGTCGTTTCCTGGCCCGTGGTGAATTCCCAGAGCAACCGCCGCGCGATGACGCCGACGAGCGGGTGATCCAGGTAACGCTCGCGCCACACGGCCAGCGGCCACGCCTTCTGTTGCAGGAACAACGTGTCAATCCGCTCCCGCTGCGCCGGCAACATCCGCTGGATGTCCTTCGCCGCGCCCTGCAACTCCTTCAACTCCTCCGCATGCTCCGCCTTCACCGACGCCGCGATGGACTTCTGCAACTTGCCATCCGGTTTGAGCCAGACGAGTTCCGTGCCGCCGCCCGTGACGGTAAGTTGCGCCGTGAACTCGCCCATCACCTCCGTGCAACGCCCCACCTCGGTGAGCCCGTAGGCCGGCACGGACATCTCCTCAATCTCGTCAACTGGCAGACCGAGGCGCTTCGCGGTCGCGACGAAAGCCTTCTCGATTTCCTTGAGAGCCGAACCGAACTTCACTCGCGCTTTCAACATCGCAAGTTGCCCAACAGCATCCGCGGAAGCAATTTCGCTCAGGGCATACACGGCCGCATTGCCGACCTTCACCGCCCGCGGTCCCACACCTTGGACCTTGCGGTAGCTGGATAACGCGACCTGCCCGATGGCACGCACCAACGCCGGCGACATGGAGAGTGGGCACACCCAGAGCCAGCCACGCAGGCAGTTGGCATTGTCAGGATGGAGTAACTGGTTGACCGCGCATTTGGTGTCAAGGCTCGTGTCCAGACGGAGCAACGACCGCCCTTTGTCGAGCTGGGTAAAAACTTCTAGCGTAAGCTTGTGGAACTGCTCTTCCCCAATGGCCGCCAGTCTGCCGTGGGCCTCCGCCAACCACTTCGCCGAGGGTCGGGAACCTCCTGCGGTGCCCAAGTGCTGCAGGAGGCCCAGCCAAGCGCCGCGAATGGCGTTTTCCATTCTACCAAGGTTCTCATTCAGGCAGTCACTCCAAGCTTCGCCCGGCACCAGTGCGAATACTGGACTGTCGTGGATGAGACGGGTGAGACGCGAGGCGAGTGCTGGCAGCCGACCGAACGGTGGGATGTTGATCGACTCAGCCCGCAGGCGTTCCAAGATCGAAACCTCCCCGGCAGTCAGCGGGCCTTTCTCGGCCAATTGCTCCACAAGTAAGATGAGGTGGTTCAGTGCGCTGGAATCGCCCGAACCCAAGATCCCTGGCGCGGCGCCAAGAAGCAGCAAGAGATCGAAAAGGTGCGGTCGAGCGACAAGTGGTTTCTTGTCCAAAAGGATCCGCAACATGCGGGAACATTCCACCCGTGCGTAATAGACGGACAGCGGATCAGTCAGCGGAAGCACTGGGGCGATATAAGCTGAAGAAACACGTTCCGCGGTGGCGACCAAACACCGCCCCTCATCGGTAGCGACCCTCGACAGAATTTCCTTTCCAACGGCGCTGCCGTCAAAATCCGGTTCGCCCGTCTTGTCCACGCCCGGCATGTCCACCAGAAACCGTGACAACAGTGCGTGTTCGTCCCGCAATCCCGAGTCGGATCGCAATGGGAATCGGTCCGGTCCTTCCAGTTGCACGGATTCGCTCGTGCGAGAGAAGCCCAGGCCGATGAAAAACTTCAACGGCAGTAGATTCCCGGAGCAAGGCTCCTGATTCTGCTTGCAGGGCACCGACGAAGTCGTCGGGCTTCGACTCGGTATGAATGCCCCGCTTCCATGCGCTGGCTTGGACCGATCGCCCGACCCACTCGTAGCGCATTTCTCGAACTCGCGTGCGCACTCAGCACAGGAGTTCTCGCGCATGTCGATGATTGACGATGGGTCACGGAGGAACGCAACCAACTGTAGAACCTCAATGCCCAGCTGCTCCGAGATGGGGTGGTCTTTCTGAAACGCCCGCAGAAGGTGAAGCACCGGCTTCGCCACATGCCACTCAGTGTCGGCGGGCCGGACTTGGAGGTTGGGTGTGGGAAGTGGCTTACGAAGGAGCGATACCAGATGCAACAAGTCCGGCTCTTCCACGGGCAGTCTCTTGGCGCACAGGACCGCGAGGAGTCGCTGGATCAACAGCATGAAATGCTGAGGTGTGTTCTCGGCAAGGTACTTGAGGCTGATGCCACCGCCCCGGCTTCCCGGTCTTACGCATTCCACGGCGGACCAGCGCATTCGTTCCACCGCTGCCCGAATCACCTTCACTTGGCCAGCTGCGGGAAGCCCGGCGATGGCTTGGTAAGAAGAGGTGCGTTTCAGGGCTGCAGGTTTCAGTCGGTAGGCATCCACATCCTGCATATCTTTGAAGAAGACATCCAGATGCTGATGAGCTTCAGCCAACTCCGGAGAAATCGGGCCGGGGTACAGGTCCAGTGGCTGGGTATTCATAGATATCATGTGCGCTCACCCGCCCACCAGCGGCACTAGCTTCAGAAAGCTGACCTCGGTTTCCGGCGTGACGGTGAATGCCTCGTCCAGGCTCTCCGCCTGCCGGTCGCCGACGAGGACGAAGAAACCGTTACGCGCGAAGGCGTCCAGCGCGCGCGCGTATTGCTCCTCCCAATCCAGCGTGCGGGGTCTGGTGAACTTGAAGCCGTTGAGCGTCCGCTCCGTGTCGGTGGGCTGGACGAGGCCGCGGAAGAGCGTCGCGTCGGAGCGGTTGTGGTCCTGCACCTCCTGGTAGATGCGGGCGCGGATGAGTTCCCTTACGGTCAGCCGCTCGGTGAGGTGGTCGAGGGTAAAGGTGTGAAGCGTCTGGCCGGAAGCCGTGGCGTCGGAAACCTGGAGCGTTGCCATAGGTTGGCCGGACTTTACCGAACCTTCCATCTGCCACGCAAGTCGGTGTCGCCAGTGTCGTCCGCCTACTTTTGGAGTGTTCGCAGGCCAGCGGTTTATCGTTTCCGCGTAATCCCCAACCCCAGCTTGGGCAGCAGGTCCTGGCTTTCTTTCACACCGTAGTTGAAGATCATGAACCCGCCCGTCTTGCGCTGGCGCGTGAGGCTGGTCAGCGCAATCGCGCGTTCCGCGCCATATCCGGCACGGCGTCCTATTCGCCAACGGTCTTCAGGGCGGTCTCTTTCAGTTCGTTCGCCAGATAAATGCCCGCCTCCTGATCAAGCCGGAGCAACAGGCTTCGGGCGGAAGAAACGAACCCACGGCGTTTCGCCATCAACACCACGCCCAGAAGACCCACAACGGCCAGCCCTTGTTGTTGTGCCAGCTGGCGGCCCTTGCGTTCATCCATCAGGAGATGGTCGGCGCGAAGCTCTTCCGCCAGCGCTATGGCCTCGGCCTCGCCGCGATCCACGCTCTGCATGTAGCGCTGCGCCTTGGCCGCGTCGCGCACGGCTTGGCTGCGCAGCCAAGCTGGCAGCAGCGGGTGAGAGCGCCGCAGTTCGGTTTCGACGGCTTCGGGGATCCACACCTCGCCAAACAGGCGGACCAAAAGTGCCGCCTCGCCCACGGTCAGCAAGGCCGTCAACGGCGATGTGTCGGAGACGACGATCATCTGTGGCAGCAGGCTTCAACCCAGTTGTGTTCGGCAGGAAAGGTGCTCCGCGAGGGTTTGCGCGGGCCCGCGATT
>CAYJNU010000412.1:0-6058 GCA_964371005.1 uncultured Verrucomicrobiota bacterium
ATGCAGGCCGCAGCGCGTCTTGGGATGAACCCGGATGCGTGGATAGAACAGCACGGCATGGCCGGGATCATGCCTCAAGAGTTGCCCGAGCTCCCTGGCAGTCTGTCGGGGCTAAATTGAGGCTTGGCTTTGTTGTCGAAACGCCGGCCGGGGCAACCTGGCCGGCGCTTTTTTCGTTTGCGGGATAGCGGGCGCGGGTGTATGAGTCGCGAGCATGAGTAGTCCAGCGTTCGCGGTGGCCACAGTCAAGGTACCCCAGCCAGACGGATCGGTCTTGCTGAAGCCGGGCAAGCCGGTGTTGGCAGATGAGGAGATCGGAACGGCAGAAGCCGCGCGATTTCTGTGCCTGTCGCAACGCACCGTCGAGTTGCAATGCGACCAGGGCATGTTCAAGACGGCCTGGAAGCCAGGCGCAAAGCCATCCAGCCGCTGGCGGATCTCCCGGAGTGAGGTTTGGGCGCGGCGGCCAAGCGTTGTGAACTGAAAACTGCCGGCTGGGCGCAGAGCGTCGGCGCTGGATCAGCGCCATCGCCGCGGCGGCGTCGCGGAAGTCCAGATTCCCCCTGCTTTGCGCCAAGATGGGCACCCCGAAAACCGCACTGCCTTTGACCATCAAGCCCCATCCGGCGTCGCGCACAGACTGAAAACCGCACACCCTGTCACGCCGTCCGGATACTTGTGCCGGCCTTGATTTCCAACGACTTGCGAACCTTGATCCGCACAACTGTCCGGACGGGCCGGCCTTTGATCCTACCCCAGCCATTCCTTATGCAACCCCCTGCAATATAGGCTGTTCAGCCTATTTGGCCCTGATTATCGGTTCTGCACAACTGAGTGGACGGATGACATTAAACAGTTGAAGGAGCGTCCTTCGCGAAGTTGGGATGCCTTTCGGTGTTAACACCCTGGCCGAACAGCATCGCAGACGGTGCGGTGATCAGCACGCGCTCCGTCGAGCGAACTGGGCGCGTGGTGGAGGGGTGGACCGCACTTCAATTGCGCGCTGTGTAAAAACGCGCTTGCCAGTCAGCTTGAACGGGCCTTTACTGGGGCGGTCAAATGCCCATGAGCGAGCCTACAGGCAATCCCACGAAGGGGTCCTCCCCGGAAAAACCGATCATTTACGCGGTGGACGATGAAGTCATGATCTTGGAGCTGATCGCGGTGGTGCTCGAACCACTCGGCTATCGGGTGCTGACTTTTCCCGATCCCGCGCAGGCATTCAAGGTGTTTGTTTCGCATCCCAAACGGCCCGCGCTGCTCATTACCGATTACGCCATGCATAGCCTGAACGGCATGGAATTGATTGAGAAATGCCGCGCCGTCGCCCCGGAGCAGAAGATTCTGCTGGCCAGCGGCACTGTGGGCGAGGAGATTTACGCCAACTCGCCCGCCAAACCGGATCGCTTCCTCGCCAAGCCGTTCAAGACCCAGGACCTGACGGCCATGGTGCGCGAGTTGATCGGCCGTTGAGTTCTCCTGCGCCGGTGGCTTCCGGCTTCCGCACGAGCCCAAGTCGCGTCTTCATTCTCTTATGAACCGTCGGCGATTCCTCACAACCACCGGCAGCGCTCTTGCACTGGCCTCCCTTCCCACCTTGACTTCCAGCGCCGCGCCTACTGCCGCGCCTACTGCCCGGCGACTGCCGCGCTGGCGAGGATTCAACCTGCTGGAAAAGTTCACCGCCCGGCGGAACGGCAATCCGCCCTTTGAAGAAAGTGATTTCGCGTACATGGCCGAATGGGGTTTCGACTTTGTACGGCTGCCGATGTCGTATCTCTGCTGGGCCACGCACGACGCCCCTACTCAACTCAAGGAAGCCGAACTAAAGCACGTGGACGAAGCGGTCGAGTTTGGCCACAAGCACCGCATTCACGTAAATCTCAACCTCCACCGCGCTCCGGGTTATTGCGTGAACCCACCCGCCGAGCCTTTTGATCTGTGGAAGGATCAGAGAGCCTTGGACGCCTGCGCGTTTCACTGGGCGCAGTTCGCGAAGCGCCTCAAAGGCATCCCAAACGACCGTCTCAGCTTCGATCTCTTGAATGAACCGGCCGACATCCCGGAGGCCACTTACGCGCGAGTGGTCACAGGGCTCGTACAGGCCATCCGTGGCGAAGACCCGAAGCGCTTGATCGTCGCCGACGGACTCAAATGGGGCACGGAGCCGGTGTACAGCCTAGCAACGCTGGGCATCGCCCAGAGCACACGCGGCTATCAGCCAATGCAGATCAGCCACTACAAGGCGAGTTGGATTGCCGGTTCGGACAAATGGGCCGAACCAACTTGGCCGCTCAAGCTGGGTGACAAGGTGACCGACAAAGAAACGCTCCGCCGCGAGCGCATCGCGCCGTGGCAGGAGCTTCAACGCAAAGGTGTCGGCATCCACGTCGGCGAATGGGGCGCGTTCAACTGCACGCCGCACAAGGTCGCCTTGGCTTGGATGAAGGATCAGCTCGAGCTCTGGAAGGAAACGGGCTGGGGTTGGTCGCTTTGGAATCTGCGCGGCTCGTTTGGCGTGCTGGACAGCGGGCGCACGGATGTCAGCTACGAAGAGTGTCGCGGCCACAAGCTCGACCGCCAGATGCTGGACGTTCTGCGGGCGGGCTGATGCCTACTCCACCCGCAACCACACAGTCTTCAAGTAAGCTGGTTCGGCACGCGAGATCGGGAAATCCGGCGGTTGCGGCACGTAATGTTGCCGGACAATGGCGCGCCCGGCTTTTCGGATTGCCTGACTCACCTGTGCGAGGAAGTGTTCGGGAGGCCAATCAGCGGCGTTCGTGGACGCAAACAAAACCCCGCCCCGCTTGAGCACAGGCAGGGCAGTGGTCACAAGTCTCCCATAGTCTTTCTCTGCCCGGAACACGCCGCCCTCCTTCGATTGCGAAAATGTCGGCGGATCGAGCAGGACGGCATCGAAGGCGCGCCCCTTTTTCGCCAGCCGGCGCAGCCAATCAAAGGCGTCACCGTAAATGAAATCGTGCGCCGCCGGATCGAGCCCGTTCAGCGCGAAGTTCCGCTTGCCCCATTCCAGGTATTTCTTCGAGAGGTCCAAGCTGGTCGTTCGCGCGCCGCCCAGTGCGGCACAGACGGAGAATCCGCAGGTATACGCGAAGCAGTTCAAGATTTCAGGTTTCGAGTTTCGGGTTTCGGCCTCGCGCAGCGGAAAGCCAGCCGCCACATGGCCGGACAACAGCCGCCGCCGATTGTCGCGCTGGTCCAGGAACAAGCCGACCGAGTATCCTTCGTTAAAACCCAGCTCGAACTTCACGCTGTTCTCGCGGACGGTGAAGCGTTCGGGCGACTGCTCGCAAAGCACGTGTCGGAGAGGCGGCTCCTTCTGGCCGGCATTGTTCGTCAAGCGCTTGAGATATACGCCTCTTACCCCAAGGACTCGCGCCGAGGTTCGCAGCAGGGCAACCTGATCTCTGTCTTCGAGTTCCATATCTGCTTCCGCAAGCAGCCAATCACCCAGACGATCAGCGTAGAATCCTGCTGTGCGATCTGAGGCACCATGCCGAACTCGGTAACAATCCGTTGACTCTGGATCCAAGAGGGCTTTGCGCAGCGTGTCGGCTGGGGGTTCAAAGAAACTCACTTTCGCTTCAAAGCGAACGCGCTCGCGGGAGGCCGGGTGCTTGAAGGTAATCCGGGCGGCGTGCAAACAGAGTCTGGGTGCAAAAACCACATCGTGTGGAGAGGGGGGAACTGCATACAACTCGTCCCCGAGGACGGGCACGCCTTCTTTCGCGGCATGCACACGAATCTGGTGGGTCCGGCCTGTCAGCGGCTTGGCCTCAAGCCAAGTATGCTCGCGATTACGGCGAATCACTCGGAAGTGCGTTTCGGCGGGCATCCCTCCCGAGTCGGCCTCCCCGGCTTCGTAATGATCGCCGACTCGCTGAATGTCCGAGCGGACAGCCCAAGCCTCCCTGCCCACTGTGTGCGTGGTCAGAAACACATACACCTTTTCCACTTCGCGTCGCGTAAACTGCTCTGTCAGCGAGCGGTTGGCGAGCGGCGTCTTGCCAAACACCAGCAGGCCGCTGGTTTCCTTGTCGAGCCGATGGATGATCGCGAGGCTGGCCCAGCGTGGTTCGCGATGCTTCAGCCAGTCGTAGATGCCCTCGCCGGCGTAGGGACTCGGCGCGTGCGTGTTCCAACCGGGCGGCTTGTTGACCACTAGGAGGTGCTCGTCTTCAAAGAGGACGCACGGTGGCAGCTTTGTCGCTGAAGAACTGGCACGTGGAATCGTTGAATCGTTGAACGGTTGAACCGTTGACGCGAGGGAGGCGGCGGCTGGCTCAGACCCATTCACAACTCAACGCTTCCACGCTTCCTTGCTCACCAAAACCCCCACGCGCCCCTCCACACAATGTACATGCCGAGGATGAAGTTCGTGATGGCGTGCGCGGTCATCGCATCGCCGAGGCGGTTCTTGCTGATGACCAGCCATTGGTAGGCCAGCCCGCACAGGATGCCCGCCAGCCACTCGTAATGCACCAATCCGAACAGCAGCGACGTCACCACCCATGACAGGACGTGGCGGTGGTTCAGGGGCAGGTTCTGGAAATCCGTGCGGATGAAATATCGGTAGAGGAATGAGCGGTAGAACATCTCCTCCAGCGGCGGCACGACGATGGTCGAGCCCGCGATCCGCACCACGACAAAGAACCACGCCATCGCCGAGCCGTGGCCATACCGCAGGTTGGGATTCCAAGGGTCGCCGCCGGGGTTAAAGAACAGGTGGTTCTTCGGCACGTAAGGATCCAGGCCGACCCAGATCACGAAGATGCCGATGCCGACCGCGACCGCCTCCAGACTGAACGACCAGCGCATCTCCGTGACGATCGGCCACAACTCCCAGATCAACCACGCCCCCACGACTGTCTTGGCGAAGTAGAGCCAATAGCGCAGATCGCCGCCGAGCATGTCCTGCGCGCTGGTCAGGATCAGGAAGATGATGAATGGCGCGACGCGTGCGAAGCCGGGGGAGGTTCGGAGTTTCTTGCGGAATTCGTTCATGCGGTTTGGTTCTTGGGTTGATTTAGTCTGAGGCACAAGGGGCAATAATTCATCGCAAGGTGAGGTAGTTCGTTTTGCCGCCGCCTGCGAGCGTGACGCTGTCCTGCTCAATGGCCATGACGCGCAGTTCCCCCACTCGCTCACCGACAAACAGCAGTCTGCCATTGATCACCGCCGATGGACGTGTGGGATGAAACAAGATGCCCTGCAGTTTCAACGGGGCTGGCTCGGTCACAACTTCGGCCCGCGGAGCGCCGGTCGCCAAAGTGGCGAGAGCGTGGCTATTCGTCATTGGTGGAACGGAGACGCTGGCTGGCGATGACGAGGTGCCACGCGCAGGTTGAACCTGCGTGGAGTCGGGTCTGATGGGCTCAACGGTCGCAACGGTGGTCGTGGAAGCCGAAACAGCGGGGATCGCCGCTTCTGACAGCATGACCGGGACGGATTGAGACGGCACCGTGACGCTTGGAGTCGAAGTTGGTGTGGGCGAGCCTTGGGCAGAGGTTGACGCAGTGCCGGCCACGATTTGCGGCTGACGCCACTGCTGAAACCATTGCCAGAGTAGTATGGATGCGACGGCGACGACGATCGCGAAGAGCAGCATCAACCAGACGTTGTTGTTCCGTCCGGGCCGCGGTTCCACGGGGCGCAACGGCGGCCCACCCGGATCGGTTGGCGTTTGTTGCTGGGCTTCCTTGGCCCGTTTGAGCGCGTCATTGATAAGGCTCATGCGTTGATGTTCCCTTCCAGTTCGCGTACCGCCTGGCCAATCATGTTCCAAGTGATACAACCCGTCTGGCGCACGTAGCCGGCGAGCATGGCCTTGTCGCAAACAGCGTTGACGAGCCGCGGAATGCCGCTGCTGTAGTGGTGGACGCGCCAGAGGGCCGGTCGTGTGAAACGCGGCGTGCCCTTGGCGCCCGAGACTTCAAGCCGGTGCTGAATGTAATGGCTCACCTCGAAACGGTTCAGCGGCAATAGGTGGTAGCGGACGGTGATGCGCTGGCGGAGTTGGCGCAGGCGAGGGTTG
>CAYJNU010000412.1:6068-7447 GCA_964371005.1 uncultured Verrucomicrobiota bacterium
GTTCAGGCGGTCGCGCAACTCCGGCTGGCCCATCAGGACGATCTGGAGCAGCTTGCGATCGTCCGTCTCAAGGTTGGAGAGCAGCCGCACCTGTTCGAGCAGTTCGTCCGTAAGGTCCTGGGCCTCGTCAATGATCAGCACAGCATCGTGTTGCTGCCCCGCCAGCTTTAGGAGGTGATGGTTGATGGCGGCCACCGTTTCGAGCCGGTCCAGATTCTTCGTCCCCAGCCCGAATTCCATCGCGATGGCCTTCATCAACTGGTCGGCGCTCATCACCGGGTTCAGGATCAGCGCGGTGGAATACCGGCCGTCGAGCTGCTCCAGCATCGCGCGGCAGAGCGTGGTCTTGCCTGCGCCCACCTCGCCGGTGAGCTGGACAAAACCTTTCCGCTCACGAATTCCGTACAGCAGATGATTGAACGCTTCGCGATGCTTGGCGCTGAAAAACAGGAAACGCGGGTTCGGCGTGATGTCGAACGGCGGCTCTTTCAGGCCGTAGTATTCCTGGTACACGCGGGTTGTTTAGCAGAAACCGACCGGAGCGGAAAACCAAAAGGTTGCGGCGGCGAGGGGCAAATCGCGGTCCGAGGTGCGGCCTCCCTCAAATTGACCCTCCGCAAGACAATCTTGAGCCTACCCCCGTATTTGTCCGACCCCGTCGGGCAAGCTCTCCGCATGAAAACGATCTACATTCTGGAATACCTGAACCGTCAACGCGGGGAACTCATTGCCAGTTGGGGCGACGCAGAACTGGTCCGTCACCTCAATGGCCGTTACGAATTGCGCGGGGGCACACCCGAGGACCGGCAGGCCGCCCGCGAATGGATGTCCCTGTTTCTCCACGAAGCCGTGGTCGCGGCGTGAACGCAATCTCGCCCGCAGCACTGGACGTTCAGAAAACCACTGGCCGTCCGCTCACGGCAGGGTATCCGTAAACGCTGGGCCTCATGTTCGGGCGCGGGTGAGTGTGATAAAACACATGTCGATGAAGACCACAATGGTTCCATCCGCCCGCGTCGCTCACGGATTCAAAGACAGACACGCCCACTGGCACTTGCGCGGCCCATTCCAGCAACCACCCAATTAAGGGGCCATTGAGGCGTTATTAAGGTCTGCCGTTGTCCTTCGCTGCCCCACCAAGAATGTCAGGTGAGCTCAACAGATACTTGCGCCGTTGTTCCGCGAACGCCTTCAGACTGGTTCGCAATCCTGGTTCGCGGACTTCGGCCGCCCTGATTTCGCCGGCCACGCTCATCTGAAATTCCTCGAACGAATCCAGCTTCCTTGTGTCCGCCTTCACCTCGTCTGCAATCAACGCCTGATACCGGAGCGCAACGGGGCCAAGCCGTTCCCAATCCAGCCAACGCTCGGCCATGTTG
>CAYJNU010000413.1:0-2670 GCA_964371005.1 uncultured Verrucomicrobiota bacterium
TCGGCGGGCAGGTCCGGGTTGAGTTCCTTCAGGTCCCACTTGTGCTCGGAAGTCGTGCCCTCGAACACCACGCGCTGGCTCGAGGATTGCGCTGTGGACCCCATCACTCCAAGAAGACAACTTGAGACGAGAAACCACAGGAAGCGTTGAAGTTCCACTGGTTGATATCGCATGGCGTCATCATCGGACTTGGCGCAGCGATTGTGAAGTCGAGAAAGGCCGCAGTACCGCGTTCAAGTGCAACGTCGCCCGGATCAGGCTCATGGGTGTCTCGACCTTGGGAGCTTGGGGAGTTGCGCAGCCGCTCAAAAACATCGCGCAGCCGCGCAGCAGGAATGGCGGACGATTGGCATCATCCCGCGCATGCTCCCAGAGCCGGATTGGAGCGTTAACGGATGAGTGCCTGCCCAGCGGCTCAGGAGGTCGATCCACACTTGGAGGAGAACACGGAGAAGGCGCTGGCGCTGCCAGTCTGAAGCTGCCCACTACGATGGTTCTCCCGATCAAGTCTTCAAGCAAGGGCTTCTTCCAAGTAACTTCTATGCGGCTTCTTTCACTTCAACGATGTGGCAGCCCAACTCTTCGACTTGACGGCGCAGGCGACTGATTCGGTAGCGGCGGAACTTTTCTTCATACACGGCGCGATCCACATCGATGCATTCCTCCTCATATTTCAGCAGGTGATAGACGATGGTCGCCAGTTTGCGCGCGGTGGCGGTGTTGGCCGCCGCCGGTCCCAGTCGCGCTTTCATCCGGCGGTGGAACGAACCCAGCCAACTGTCCGTTCGGCCCAACGTCGGCGCCAGCGTCCGCAAGAGAATCGCCACGCGGTTGACGACGCGCGACGTCCGGCTGCTGAGGACTTTGCCCCCGCTGATCTTATTGCCGGGACACATGCCCAACCACGCGGTGAAGTCGTGTTTGCAGGAACGGCATGGGCAGTGAAAACGGTTCGCCCATTTGGACTCCTGTCGTTACTCTCGCTGAAGATGAAACCGACCGGACGCGTTTACATTGCAGTGGTTCTGTCCAGCTTGGCATCGCAACTACTCCTCGCGGCCCCCATTGCCAAGCCGCTGCGAATCCACCCAACGAACCCGCGTTATTTCACCGTTGATGGTGTGCATGCGATTCTGCTCACCGGCTCGCACACTTGGAACAACTTGGTGGACATGGGGCCGAGCGACCCGCCCCCGCGATTCGACTACGAGGCCTACTTGAAATGGCTGACTGCGCACTCACACAATTTCATCCGGCTCTGGGCGTGGGAACTCGTCGCCTGGGAACGGAACGTGCAAGGGCCGAACCGCCCGATCCTCTATCACGCCGCACCCCAACCGTGGCAGCGGACCGGTCCGGGCGACGCTTGGGATGGAAAGCCCAGGTTCGATCTCACGAAGTTCAACGCGGATTACTTCGTGCGCCTGCGCGGGCGCGTCCAGGCCGCGCAAGACCGGGGCATCTATGTCTCCGTGATGCTCTTTGAAGGCTGGGGCGTCCAGTTTGCCGCCAACGCCTGGCGGCAGCATCCGTTCCACCCGGACAACAACATCAACGGCATCCGAGGCGATCTCGACGGCGATGGGCGTGCGGTCGAGATCCACACGGGACGCATTGCTGAGATCACGGCGTTGCAGCGCGCCTACGTCCGACACGTCATCGAAACCGTGAACGGCTTTGACAACGTCCTGTACGAGATTTCCAACGAAAACCACCCCGCCTCGACCACGTGGCAATACGACATGATCCGCTTCATCAAGGAACAGGAGAAGACCCTGCCGAAACAGCACCCGGTCGGCATGACGTTCCAATACAAGGGCGGCAGCAACCAGACATTGTTCGACAGTCCTGCGGACTGGATTTCGCCCAACCCCGATGGTGGTTACCGCACCAATCCACCCGCCGCGGACGGGGCCAAGGTGATTCTCCTCGACACCGACCATCTCTGGGGCGAGGGCGGCGATTCCCGTTGGGTTTGGCAGAGCTTTCTGCGCGGTCACAATCCCCTATACATGGACCGCATCGTCGAGTTGAGTCCCGACCCGCGCGGGGATATCAAAGGTGCGGAGGCGGTCCGCAGCGCCATGGGTTGCATTCGCCGGTTCGCGGAGCGCCTGGACCTGGCGTGCCTGACGCCGCACCCCGAACTGGCTTCCAGCGCCTTCTGCCTCGCCAATCCGTCGCGGGAATATCTGAGCTATCAGCCCAAGGGCGGTGAACCCTTGTCCGTTGAATTGACCGCGGGAACATATCGCTATGAATGGTTTGACCCTGTCAAAGGAGAGAGTTTCGGCAAGGGCAGCATTCAGGCGGCGCGTGGTGCCCGGGAATTCAAGATTCCCTTCGCAGGCGACGCGGTGCTCTACCTGAAGGCAGAGCCATAGGCGAATAAATGTATGAATCGTGACGTCTGGTTCCATCTCGTGGACTTGAGTCTAAAACCCCAACCGGCCACCAGCATCATCACGCCAAATCCCGGCATGGGGACAGAGAATAGACGGATGCGGGCAGCCTGCCTGCTGGTCTTGGGCTGGGCGCTGATCAGCAGCGGACCGGCTCGCGCTGCCATGCTGGAAGCGCAGACCTGGCAGCGGTGGGAGCATGGGCTGAAAAGCACCCGCGACTATGGCAATCCTTATGCAGACGTGACTCTACGGGTCAGCTATGTCG
>CAYJNU010000413.1:2680-7421 GCA_964371005.1 uncultured Verrucomicrobiota bacterium
ATGTCGGCCCCGGTGGCCGCACCCTTCGCGCCTATGGCTTTTGGGACGGCGGGGATACTTACCGGATCCGCTGCGCCTTCCCGGTTCCCGGCGTTTGGCAATGGGAAACCGAGTGCTCCGATGTCGCCAATGGCGGCTTACATCACCAGCGCGGCACCGTGGAGGTTTCCCCCTATCGTGGCGACACCACGCTCTACCAGCGCGGCTTTCTGAAGGTGAGCGAGAGCCGCCGGTACCTGGTTTACGCCGACAGCACCCCGTTCCTTTGGATCCGTTGGGTCTTCGCGTCACCAAAAGCGAATGACGCAAACGCAGGTAAGAACTGGCGGGGTGAGAACTGACGAGGTCAGTTCAAGTGGCGAGGTAGTTCGGGCCGGGGACCGCAGACTTTTGCTGAGGAATATCGCTCAACGCGTGCGCCAACTGGTCCAGGGTGCAGGGTTTGAGGATCAACCCATCGAAACCCGCGGGCGTTGCTCCCTCCTCGCCCAAGCCTCCTACATACCCGGTGATCAAAACCACCCGTTGTGCCGGGTTGACCGCCTTGATGGTGCGAGCAAGTTCGTCACCCCGCATCTGCGGCATGTTGTAGTCGGTGAGCACGAGGTCGAAAGTCTCCTGGCGATACAACTCCAGTGCTTGCGGGCCGCTGTTTACTGCGATCACGACCACGCCAAGGGCTTCGAGAAGCATGGTGATAATACTGCGGACGCTTTCCTCGTCTTCCACGAGGAGAACGCGCTTGCCAAAGACCGGACTGGTCTGGACTTCGCCGCCCGGGCGGAGCAAGGAGTTGGCAGTGGGAGCAACCTCGTTAATGCTAACCGAACTCATTGGGCAAGGTATCACGCAAGGCGGCCCAGTCAAAGGAGACCAGGCCGCCCTGTTTGACTGGGGTTGTGAATTACGCGGCCAACTGGAACTTGCGCCGTCCCAGTCCGCCGAAGCGTTGCACGAGTTCGGTGGCATCCTGCCGGGCCAGTTCGCGGGCGGTGTCCGCCAGCTTGGCCAGGCCGGATTCGAGCGTCGCCCGGGCAGATGCACCACCCTGGCGATAATCCTCCGCTGTGCGGGTGAGCAGTTCCCGGCGCACCGTTTCCAACTGCTGTTCCATCTCCACGTCACCGACGAAGTTCATTTGCTTGAACTGGTCGATGAACCGAATGAGACGGTTCAGCGTTTTCTGATGCACGCCGGTTTCGCCCGTGCGAATGCTTTCGAGCATCTCGTGGCGCAGGTTGGCGGTCTGCTCCCGGAGACTGGCCACGCAGTCCGCGATGAATGATTCGGTCTGCTCGCGGATCTTCGCTGCCGCTTCCCGGGCTGCCGGCTGCCGCGCTTGGACCAGGTTTTCCTGATCCGCGAGGTTCAGCAGGTCCAGCCCGAGCCGCTCGGGGACGGCAATCTGGAACAGTTGCGTGTCGAACCCGAACTTGCGTTCGAGCGTGGCTGCCGGCGGGAACGCCGCCTCGATGGCAGCGACTACGCGGGCAGGGTCGTCAGACAGGTTCGCAGCCATCTCGCGCCACTCGACCAGCGCCGCATCCCGCAGCGCCGCGTATTGGGAGACGAACTGGTTCTTGGCCTGCCAGAACTCGGCTTCCTGTTCCTTCAACTTCCCGGTCACCTCGCCCAACTTGGCGTTGGGAACGAAGTGCGCCAGGCCATTGAGGAATGGGAACGTGTTGGCTTCGACCAGGCTGTGAGCCCGGCTTTCGACCAGCGCCAGGGCAGCAGTGGCTTCCTTGGGCAGCAGCCGCTTGTGACCGAGACTGATGAGCCGGGCCGAGACCTTGTCGGGTTTCAAACCGATGTCTTCGGCCTTCAGTTTCTTGTGGGCCCGCCAGTAACGGACGGACACATTGATGAGCACGCCTTCCCGCGTGAGGGTGGCGAGCAGGGGATTGGGTGTATTCATGATCGGTGATAGGTTTTGTAAAGATGCCAGGCGCCGACGCAGGCCAATCCGCCGATCAAATACGGGATCAGCTTGACCAGCAGGTAAAAGCCCAGCAGCGCCAGGAGGGCATAGGCAATCCAGCGACGGTAATCCATGGGGTTCAGGCGGGTTGCAAGGTGCGGAGCCGGCCCCACATCTGCGTTACGGCGCCGAGGCCAAGCAACGCGAGCATTGCCACGATCAGCGGGGTCAACTTGGCCACCACGACGATCGCCGTGGCGACGGCAGCGGCGACCCCGCACGCGACGAGCACCTTCTTGAGCTTGGCTTGATCAAGGTGTGCGAGCCGGGCGGTGATGCCCGCCTTGACCCGCTTCCACGAGACTTTGGCTTCGCGCGTGACCTTGCGGGCGAATCGGAGGGCCGATCGCTTCGGGTGCAACGCCCGGCGCAGGGTGCCGTTGCGCGAGGCTCGCGGCTGCACGGGCCGTGGCTTGGTCTTGCGGCGTGTGGATTTCGGTTCCGCCGGGGCGGCCGGAGGTTCGCTGGCAGGAAGGTTCAGGTCGGGAATGATGATGGGATTGAACGGAGTGTCTGCTTGGTTCATGTGTTGTTCATTTCAGGAGTTGGGGGGTTGAAACGAGAAAGCCGGAGCAGCGCGATGGCTACTCCGGCTTCGGATTGATTGCGTCTGGGTGACGTGGGTTACTTCTTGTGGAGCGGACGGGACGAGGGGCGAGGCTTGCGACGACTGGCTTTCCCGCACACCAGACCTTCACCGGCGGGCGACCAACGGTGGCGGAACTCCCGCCACGGCATCCGATGGCGCACGACGAACGGCCAGCCCTGTCCGGCGACGAACACCAAGTTGGGCCGGCGGCCGTAGCCATAGATGACGACCCAGTGGTCGGTTCCTTTCTCGTTGGTGGTCACGCAGAGCATGACCGGGCGGCCCGCGTCAATCGCCGTGCAGATGTCGTCGAAGCTGAGGCTTTGCTTCCGCGACCCCCGGATGCCCAACGAGGACAGGGCGCGGATTACACGGGAAGTGGCCGTGCCGTATTCCCGGTGCGGGCTTACCGCCGCGTAGATGCGCTCGAAGCTCATCGCTGGTTTCAGGAACTTGACCACCATGGCCGCCGCCACGGCGCCGCAGGAGTAATTGTCGAGTTGCTGGTAGCCGGGCAGGTCGAGCGTGACTTCGCCCGGATGGCAGGCCCGTTGCAGCGGCAGGCGGATGGCGGCGTAACCGGTCAGATCGCTGAGGTGATTCCATACGGCACTGCCCGCTCCACATGGTTGTCGCAAGGTGCGTTTCAAACGGGGTGACTCCTTTGCTGTTTGTTCAGGAGTGACAAGCCCGGGAGCCAGGCGATGTTGCCCGGCTCCCGAACTCAGCGTCAGATGGCAACCTTTTGCAACGAACGCAGCGTCGCGCGGACGGATTCGACTTCCTTGAACGACGCCTTCTTCTCCTTCTCCGCCGCCCGGAGCAGGTCCAGGGTGGTGTTGAGGTCGAGAATAACGTCGCGCAGGGCGGTCTTGATCGTCTCGATCTGCGTGACGGCAGCGGCGAGCGCCGAGCCATTCGTGTTGTTTCCGTTGTTGCCTTCAACCTTGATGGGCTGAAGGTTGCCGCGGCGAGGCGGCGTGAGGGTGGTTTCTGCTGGCATGGTGTTCCTTTCGTCCGTCGCAGGTGATTCCGCCTGCCCGGCCGACGGTGACGCCGGGGCAGCGGCCTCAGCACTGGGCTGAGGAGTGGTTTGGGGAGTGGCTGTCGTCGCCGGGAGCGGGCCTTCGCGCAACGGCATGGCGATCAGGTTGCGGCCGGGAGCGGTGAACAGGATGGGGCCGAATTCGTCCCGCAGTTCGAACGTAGTGAACCCGAACCGCAGCGCCTTGGTGACGAAGCTGCGATTGAGCCGCAACCGGATGTCCTTGCCGAGCACCCTGGCGTCGGGGACCGGCACTTCGTTCGCATGGGCTTCGCCCTTGGCTTTGGCGGACAACCCCAACTGCCCGCCGGCCACCACGAGTGTCACGGGTTGATCCAGGTCGTCACCCCCGGGTAGCCGCGGCAGAGCATCGAGCATCAGTTCGATGGCCGCCTCGCTCAACGTGACCGTGGTGGCGTTGGGATCGGCTGGCACCACGTGCCGCCAGCCGGGGAAATCACCACTGATCGGCTTGGTGAGGAAGCTCCAGTGGTCCGACTGGAGTTGAACCCAGAAGGGCTGTTGGTCCTTGTCGAGGGACAGGGCCACGCGCCAGTCGCCGTCCTGGTTGAACCCGGACCAGCCGAGGAACTTCCGGGGCGGGATGATGACGGACTTGGGCAGGTCGAACTGGAACGTGTTGGCGGAATACAAGTGCCGTCCGTCCGTGCCGACGACACAGTGGCAGTCGGGCCGGCTCAGATCCAGGCACGCGCCGGTCAGCACGTAACGGGAGGAGTTGCTGCTGACACATTCCAGGGCCTCGCGGAGCGACTGCTTGAAGGCGGCCTCGCCGGTGTAGGTCGGGGCCGGGACTTCGGGCAAGGGTGGCCATTCTTCCGGCGGAAGGGTGCCCAGCGATTGCGCGACGGTCGCGGTGCCGAAGCTGGACTGGACGGTGAGCTTGCCGTCCTCCTGGACAAGGCGGAGGGGATTCTTGGTGCCCTTGACGATTCGGTTCAAGGGATCGAATGGGATCAGGCAGGCGGGGAAGCCGCCAGGACTGCCCTGCACATGGCAGGTGAGGAATGAATCGAGGTCGGTCGCCTGGATACGAGCAGCACCGTTGGTCGTGGCTTCGACGCGGACACAGCCCAACACGGGCAGGGTGGATCGGCCGCTGATG
>CAYJNU010000414.1:0-7412 GCA_964371005.1 uncultured Verrucomicrobiota bacterium
CAGTGGCACCCCAATCCTCGCCCCGACCGGGGAGCTCCTCGGGTATCATGGCATGGATCGCGACATCACTGAACGCAAGCGCGCGGAGGCGATCCGCGAAACGCTGCATTCGCTCGCCGCCCGGCTCAGCGAAGCGCGGACACCTCTGGACGTGGCCCAGGCCATCTTCTCCATGGCCGACCGGCTTTGGCAGTGGGACGCGGGCGTGCTGGATGTCCTCGTGCCAGGAGGTGACCTGGTCGAAGCGGTGCTGTGTTGTGACCTCGTGGACGGGAAACGAAGCGAAGTTCCTCCCACCGGCGTGCGTGTGGAGGCCCCACCCCGGATCCGCCGCATCCTGGCGCACGGCGCGGAACTGATCCTACGCCCACAACCCGCCATGCCGGCTGCCGACGCCGAGATGTTCGGCGACACCACTCGCCCGTCCGCCTCGCTCATGTACGTCCCCATCCGTTGGCGTGGTCAGGCGATCGGGGTCTTGTCCATTCAAAGTTACACTCCGAAGGCTTTCACGGAGGAGGATTTGCGAACCTTGCAGGGCCTGGCCGATCACTGCGGCGGGGCGTTGGAGCGCATTCAATCAGAGCAGGAGCAGGCTCTGCTCAACGAGACCATCCGTTCCAGCCGCAACGAAGTCTATATTTTCGGCGCGGACACCCTGCGCTTTCGATTCGTCAACGACGATGCACTGGCCAACCTCGGTTACACCCTGGAACAGATCCGGCAGTTAACGCCGCTGGACTTGAAGCCGGAGTTCACGGCCGAGAGCTTTGCGCGGATCGCCGACCCGCTGCGCCGTGGGGAAAAGGTCGTGCAAGTGCTGGAGACGGTTCACCGCCGCTCCGATGGCAGCCTCTATCCGGTGGACATCCATCTGCAGTACTTCGCGCACGGGGGCGATCCGGTGTTCCTCGCCGTCATTCAGGACATCACGGAGCGCCGTCAGGCGGAAGCGGCTTTGCAGGCAGAACGGACCTTGTTGCGCACGTTGGTGGACCACCTGCCGCTGGCGGTTTATGCCAAGGACGCTTCAGGCCGAAAGACCTTGGTGAACCCTGTAGACGCCCGCAACCTGGGGGTGGCCTCGGAATCCGACGCCTTGGGCAAGACGGATTTTGATCACTTTCCCCGCGAACAGGCCGAACGGTTTCGCAAGGACGACCTGCAGGTGTTGGAGTCGGGGCAGCCGATCCTGGACCGCGAAGAAGTCCTGACCCGGCCCGATGGGACGACGGCCTGGCTGTTGACCTCGAAGGTGCCGTTGCGGGATGCCGCCGGGCGCGTTACCGGACTGGTCGGCATCGGACTCGAGATCACCAAACGTCGGGAGGCCGAGGATCAGTTGCGCAAGCTCGTCCGCGCGGTGGAACAGTCGCCGGTTTCCATTGTAATCACCGACTGCGCCGGGAAGATTGAATTCGTCAACCCGAAGTTCACCCAGGCGAGCGGTTACACTGCGGCGGAGGCGTTGGGACAGAACCCGCGCATTCTCAAATCCGGTGAGACGTCAGCCGAGGAATACGCGCGGCTTTGGGAGACCATCACCGCTGGCCGGGAATGGCGTGGGGAGTTTCACAACAAGCGGAAGGATGGCACGCTCTTCTGGGAGACCGCCTCCATTTCCCCTGTTCGCGACACCACCGGCGCCATCACCCATTTCATCGCGGTCAAGGAAGACGTCACTGAGAAGAAGCTCACGGAGGCCAAGTTCCTGCGGGTGCAGCGGGTGGAAAGCATTGGCAGCCTGGCCAGCGGCATCGCCCATGACCTGAACAACATCCTCACGCCAATCATCATGTGTGCCCCGCTGCTGCAACTGGAAGAGACGGCCGAAGGCCGACGCGAACTGGCGCAAACCGTCGAGGCCAGCGCAAACCGGGCGGTGGGCATCGTCAAGCAACTCCTCAGCTTCGCCCGCGGCAAGGAGGGGCAGAAGTCCACAGTGCAGGCGCGCCATCTCATCCGGGACATGGCCAAAATCGCCCGCGAAACCTTCCCGCGCAGCATTCAGGTGGAGGAAGTGTGCGCCTCCGATCTCTGGCCGATTCTGGCGGATGCCACCCAGCTCCACCAAGTGCTGCTGAACCTGTGCGTGAACGCGCGCGACGCCATGCCTTCCGGGGGCAAGCTCACGCTCCGTGCCGACAATGTCACGCTCGACGAACACTTCGTCAGCATGTATCCGGAAGCCTCACCCGGTCCGTTTGTGCGCATCCAGGTCGCCGATACGGGCACGGGCATTCCCGACGTCGTGCGCCACCGCATCTTCGAATCGTTCTTCACCACGAAGGACGAGGGTCAAGGAACGGGTCTTGGATTGGCCACCGTGCAGGCCCTGGTGAAAGATCACAAGGGCTTTGTGACGTTTACCACCGTGCCCGGCAAGGGCACCACGTTCGTGGTTCATCTGCCGGGTTTGCCGGAGGCCGAGGCGCTGGCCGAGACGCTGCAATCGCGGGAAGCAATCCCCCGCGGCCGGGGTGAGCTGGTGCTCGTCGTGGACGATGAACCGGCCATCTGCGACATGACCTGCCAAGCGCTCGGGCGGCACGGTTATGCCGTGCTGCACGCCCATGATGGCATCGAGGCCCTGGCGCAGTTCTCCACGCACCAGGCCGGAGTCCGTGCCGTGGTGACGGATTTCATGATGCCGTTGATGGATGGCGTGACCCTCTGCCGCACCCTGCGGGCATTGACCCCGCACACGCCGATCATCATCTCCAGCGGCGGCTTGTTCGGCAAACCGGGCGGCGACGCACTCCGCATTTTCGAGGAATTGGGCATCCAGCACATCCTGCACAAACCTCATACAGCGGAGGTGCTGTTGCGGACGCTGGCGGACATTTTCGAGCAATCCAGAACCCCGGCTTCGCCGAAAGGCACGGCGTGAACGTGCCGCGTCAACTCCTGCGCGTGCTGCTGGGGGATGACCATTCGCTGGTGCGGGCGGCCCTCCACGCCGGGCTGCGAGCGGCCTTCAGCGGCCTTTCAGGCGTCCAGATTGTCGAGGCGGGTTGCGCCCCCGAGGCGCCCGCCGCTCTCACCCGCCATGGGGACTCCAAGCGATGAGGATTGGGGCTGTGGCCCCGGTCCTTTCGCATACTCTGGGTGCTGCATGCGGCGGTTCCGAAGCGCAATCGGATGGGCATCTCAGATGGGGTAAACACCCCATAGCACCTACAGGTGTTTCCCGGCTAATATCGCGCCATGCGAAAGAGCCAGCCCGTATCTCAGGAGAAGCCAGCCAGCACCGACTACTACCTCCAACTCAGCGTGACGGGTTTAAGGGAATGCTTCAGACCCGGAGGCCGGAGCCGTGCGCTCCTGGTTGGCCACTGGGACGTTGGCGCGTTCAACGTGGAGGTGCGGCTTGGAATGATCAATCGTCAACTTGCGGCAGACTCCAACGGCCGCCGGAAGCCGAACATTCCCTTCAGCCACGCCCACATGGCAAGCAAACCGACTTCACGAGTGCCGGCCAGACAATAGATTTTTACCAGTTCGGCTTCATGCCCGCGATAGCGTGGCGGCAGATGGACAAGCGTGCGTGTGTCGTCGCCCTGCCTGACCATCAGTTCCGAGGAGAACGCGCCGCAGCCGGCTTCGTAATTGCCCTCGGGCAGTTCCACCGAGCGCAAAGGGAGGATCAGCCACGGACGGTAATTCAGCACGAGCCGGCCTTGCTCATTCTTCACCAGTTTTCCGTAGCTGCGCACGGGCGACTGCTTCACCTTGCGTGCGAGGAACACCTTGTTGGCTTTGGCGTCTGGCACAAAGCGTTTGCGACGAAGCGTGAGGTAATCCCAAATGAACTCCGCGCCAAAGTGCGTCAGCCGGAACGACCACCCGGCCAGAAAGTAGCAAATGAAGATGATCAACGCCCACGCCGCGCCGAACCACAGGTTGATGTAGGCGGTCGCGGGCACGGTGGCAAAGATCGCCAGGCGCGCCGATTTCAGCGCGGTGTCCACAGTCGTGAACGGACTGAGAATGATCAGCACGTTGATCGCGTTGCCTACGAGCCAGACGATGACAAACGCGATGATGCCGATCGTCACCATCAAGGAGTTGTACAGCCACGACAGGTCCGCGGCGGCGAACCCCAGCGAGCTTAGCGTGGCCGTCTTGGTGGCGGTATCGCCAAAGACCGTGACGACAAACGGGACGAAGGCGCCCGCCGCGACCAGCCCGCTGATTTTGTTCTCAACCGCCTCTGCGATATCAAACGGCTTCTTGAGCGCCGTCGGTGCGGCGGTGCCGAAGATGTCCTTCGCCGCGACGAGGGCCACCAGCAGCAGGGCGGGTATCCAGAATGTGGGTTGCGCGAACCACGGGAGGCTGGCGCGTTTCCCCGCCGGCGTACGGTAATACTGCACCGCGCCGTAAGCGCTCGTGCCCAGCAGGGGCGAGATCGCCACGCCGGTAACGGTTGAGATCGCCTGGGCGAACTCGGCGCCGGGCGCTTTGGTTTTAGTGGTGGGAGTTTCAGCCGCCCAGCCTTGCCGCGGCGCGAGGAGGAGCCCCAGCGCGATCAAGACCACGAAAAAGGGATGCCGTTTCATGCGGGAAGAGTTACCCAGCCGGGCGCGACTGTAAAGGGGGTTTGGCACGAGCAGACGGGCGTCGGTGAATTCAGAGTTTGCTGCGGATCGCGACCGGTCCCCGGGCGTAGCGCGGCGCCAAGGCGAACCCATCGCGGTCCGAGCCCGCCGCGTTCAAATGGGCCAGGGCTCCCGTTCAGCCGGCGAAACCCAATTCCTGCGCCACGCCTTGCAGGGCGGTGATGACCTGCGTGATGTGCTCGTCCAGCGGCAGCGCGAGTAATTCCGCGCCGCGGGAAATGTCCTCGCGCTTCACCGCCGCCGCGAAGGAGTGCTGCTTCATCTTCTTGCGCACGCTGCTCGCCGTCATGCCAACCAGTTTGTCCGGCCGCACGTAGGCAACCGCGGTGATGAATCCGCACAGTTCATCCACGGCGAAGAGTGTTTTGCGGAGCGGCCGATCCAGCGGGTATTGCTCCCAGTTCCACTCGGCGTGGGACAGGATCGCGCCGACAATTTCCTCGTCCACACCGCGCTCGCGCAAGATGCGCGCTCCTTCGCGGGTGTGCTCCGGCGGGTTGGGCCACCGCTCGTAGTCAAAGTCGTGCAGGAGGCCGGTCACTCCCCACTGCTCAACGTCCGCGCCGGCGCGCCGCGCGTATTGGCGCATCGCGGCTTCGACGGCGAAGGCGTGCTTGAGTAACGATTCCGACTGAGTGAATTCCTTGAGCAGGGCGAAGGCGGCGTCGCGGGGCATGGGTTTGCGGGGTTAGACCAGACCAAGGTTCTGCAGGATACGCGTCGTGGAGCGCACTTTGTTGAGTGTGTAGAAATGGATGCCCGGCGCGCCGGCGCGCAGCAGTTCCTCGCACTGGCGCGTGGCGTATTCAATGCCGAACTCAGCGGAAGCCTCTTCATTGTCCGCCAACTCATCGAGCCTCGCGAGCAACGCCGTCGGCAGTTTGGCACCGCAAAGCTGCGTGAGTTTCTTGACCTGTGTCCCGCTCAGGATCGGGATGATGCCCGGCACGATCGGAACGGTCACGCCAAGCTGCGTGAGGTAATCGCGAAACTCGAAGTAATCGTGGTTGTCGAAGAAAAGCTGTGTCACAACGAGATCCGCGCCGTAGCCGATTTTCGCCTGGAGCCGCTGCCAATCCACCTGCTTGCCTTCGCGGCAGGCCGTGTGGCCTTCAGGAAAACCCGCGACCGCAATCGAGAAGTCGCCCGCCTCACGCAGCAGCTTCACCAACTGCCAGGCGTACTCGAAGCCGCCCTCGGTCTTCTGGAACTGACTCGCGCCGACCGGAGGATCGCCGCGCAAAGCGAGGATGTTCCGAATCCCTCGTTCGCGGGCGTGCGCGATGATCTCGCGAATGTGCGTCGCCGTCGAACCAACGCAGGTGAGATGCGCCATCGCCGGCAAGTGGTGCTGGTTCTGAATGGCCTCGACGATGGCGAGCGTCTTGTCGCGCGTGCTGCCGCCGGCCCCGTAGGTGACCGAGCAATAATCGGGCTTCAGCGCGGCGAGCTGCGGCAGCGTCTTGTCGAAGAAGTTGCGTTCGCCGTCCTCGGTCTTGGGCGGGAAGAACTCGAACGAAACGACGGGCCGGCCCGCTGCGCGCTTGGCGGCGTAGAGGTCGCGGATCAGGACAGTGCACTGCATTGGGGAAGAAGGTGGTGTCGCCCCGCTTCTTTTTCAAGCGGCCATTCTGTTTCAGGAAGCTTGCCCAGGCCGGGCTCCGGCCCGATGGAATTGCGGAAATGTGGGCAAGGATTCCCCACGCTGCTACTCCACCCCGCTCGCCTTGCGGGCGCGCTTCAGGACTTCCTGTGCCTTGGCCCGCGCCCTGGCTGCCCCATCACGGAGAACCTCGTGAACGTAATCCAGGTTCGCCACCAACTCCGCCCGCCGTCGCCGCGCTTCGGCAAAATGATTCCAGTAATGCTCGAAGAGCGCCTTCTTCAAATCGCCATAACCCAACCCCCCCGCTCGGAGCCTGTCCTCGTATGCTTTTGCCTCCGCGTCCGGGGCGACGAGTTTCAAAACCTGGATGGCCAGGTTCTCGTCCGCGTCCGGTTTGGGCTCCGCCGGCGTGCGGCTGTCCATCTTGATGCTCATGACCTTCTTCCGGACCAACTTTTCGGCGCCGAAAATCTCGATGGTGTTGCCGTAGCTCTTGCTCATCTTCTCGCCGTCCGTGCCGGGCACCTTGGCCGTTTCAGCGCGGATTTGCGGCTCGGGGATCACGAACGTCTCGCCGTACTGCTCGTTGAACTTGATGGCGATATCGCGCGTGACTTCAACATGCTGCTTCTGATCCTGGCCGACCGGGACGACGTTGGAATCGTAAATCAGGATGTCCGCCGCCATGAGCACCGGGTAGGCGAACAGGCCGAAGTTGACGGGGATTCCCTTCGCGGTCTTGTCTTTGTAAGACGTGCAGCGCTCGAGCAAACCCATCGGCGTCAACGTGCCGATCAGCCAGGTTAGCTCGCACACCTCCGGCACGTCGGACTGGCGGAAAAAGACGGCTTTCTTCGGATCGAGACCGCACGCGAGAAAGTCCAGCGCCACGTCGAGCGAGTTCTGGCGCCGTTCGGCGGGATCGAACAGTGACGTCATCGAGTGATAATCCGCGATGAAATAGTAAGCCTCGCCTCTGTTCTGAAGCTCGATCGCGGGCTTCATCATCCCGAAGTAATTCCCGAGATGCAATGAGCCCGAGGGCTGGATGCCGGACAAGATTCGCATGCGGCAGAGGATAAGGAGGAACTCGGAACGCAGGAAAGCGGAAACATCCAGCGTGTCGTAACTTAGTGTCTGGCCGAAAACTGGCTTTTTCCAGAGCGGGGCGAAACACCAAGGAC
>CAYJNU010000415.1:0-7403 GCA_964371005.1 uncultured Verrucomicrobiota bacterium
GAGCTGCGCTTCAATCTTACCGACCGAATCCAGATCCCCCTTTTCCTCGATTTCGGCACGCTGAACCAGGATCCCTTCAGCTTCGGCTCTCCCCGCGCCGCCGCCGGCATCGGCGGCCGCTACTTCATGCCCGACTCCAATCGCGTCGCCTATCTTTACCTCGGCAAGGCTTTTCTCCGCGAAGAAACCGACGACGAATTGAACATCTTCTTCGGCTTCAGCTTCACCTTCGGCGGACCGGCAAGCAACAGGCAGAGTGAGTCGAGTCGTTAGAAACATTTCCAGAGGCGCGGCATTCCGCCCGCTCTAGGCCGGGATCCCCTGCACCTGGACTCGCCGATGCAGGTTGCTTCGTCCACCTGGCTATTGGCCATGCCGGAGGGGCCGGTTCCGGCGACGACGCGCAAGCCCTTTAATTGATTTGCCGGCATCGGCTTCATCAGGTCGCGCGCAAAATCTCTCAAGAAGCGTCACCTTGGACTCCTACTGATCGCGAGTGGCGCTGATGCACCTCGCAACCATTTGCGACAGAGTCTCATCCCAAAGCTCGTCCAACATAGAAGTGCCGTCGCTCTCGTTTCTTTTGCCTATCCAGACAGCAGCCGATCCCATCCCTTCGCAAGATCGTCAGGATGAATCCCCGGTGGAAGCTGCACGGGAACCCCCGCCAAGGCAAGCTTAAGACTGCGGTCGCCTTGACACAGCGTGGCGAGCGTGAGGCACCTGTCTCGCTGCCTCAAGCGCTCCCATGTCATCGGGTGCATCGGGTAGACAAGAAGACTCGTAATGTTTTTCGCCTCGTAAAGCGCCGCATAGGCAAGGACCTGATGCACATCATGTCTGTGCTCCTCGCGCAATTGATCTTCGTCTTCCAGCCAGCGCCGGGCATCCAACTCTTCAAAGTGATTCTTGTACTTGGCGTCGATGATGATGAGTTGATCTCCTGAATGCACGAGCAGATCCGGAATGAGGCTGCCCAGACTGCCGGGAGTGCGCTGTTCCCATGCAATTGGAACTGTCGTTTCGCCGGAATGGCCCGATCGCAGTTGTCCCCCGAATCGCCGCGCCCAGGCCCGGGCGATCGCCTCGACCCAACGTTCAAATAGCTCATGCATCGGCAAGGCCCAAGCCAGTCCGTCACTCTCCGCCGCCTCGCCAAGCCCTCGTTCATCCACCAGCCATCCCAGCGACTGCAATCCCGCCCGCAGAATATCGGTCGGCATGCCCTCGACGCGAAGAAGCTCTCTCAGCGCCCGGTGGTCGGGGGCGCGGACCTTCGCGTGGCGGAGTTCAAAGAGCAGAAGGTCCGCCTCGTGCGCCAGGTGCCGAGCAATGACGTCGGCGGAACAAAACGGTGAGAGCGAACCACGGACGCGCTCCACGCCCCAGCGGAGATAACCCTGCAGGAGCAGGTCGGGCCCCAGTTCCGGATACCTGCATGGCAGTTCGTGGAACGCACCGCGGACGGCTTGGCGGGTGACGTAACTCCCCCATAGAATTTGCCCGCGCGGGCTCTGGCGCACTTCCTCATTCATGCGAAACCCGCTATTGATGTGTCGAATCAATTCGCCCAGGCGGCGCAGAACAGGCCCCGCCAGAACCCACGGAGGCACTTCACGGGCGCTCCCCGGCACAAGCGGAAAGTCCAGGATCCTCGGTGTGGCTGACCAACCGATGTGGTGCAAGATGGGTCCGATCTGGTCCCAGCCATATCGCGGCCGCACGACCAAGCCGGCGGCCATCTTCCGCGTGTCCGGCGCATACAGGGGCACCGCGCCAACGGCCCCGTCGGGGCGGAGGCGCAGGGCGATCCTGGTCGTCTCCGCAGACCATTCCGCGGCGACCTCCAGGGCAGCAAGGTTTGCCCTGTTGGCGCAGATAAAGTTTTCGGCGTGCGGATTCCACGTGCGGTCGCGGCCACTGATTCCGAACATCTCTGGTGAGACCGCGTGCGCCGACCCTTGATCCGACAGAACGATCAGCGGGCGTTGCCTCGGCCGCCAATTCGAGCCTAATCCCGTCGCGGGAAGTGACTTACGCGGTCGGGGCATGTGACGCGAGCTCCCCCTCGAGCCATTCCATGTAGGCGTGCAGTTCACTCTCGCAAGCCCCAAGCCTCCCCTCCTGCAAATATTCACGGATCAGCGGCATCAGTTCGTAGCGCAGCCGCCTCGAAAGCTCCGCCTCATTTTCGGCAAGGAAGTACGCATGCCCGGGGAGAAGGACCATGCCGTCCTCGGGAGCATACTGCGCGAAAATATCCTGAAGCCGACTGAAGGCGTCGGTCGCCAAGGTCAAACCCTGCGCCTCCACCACGCTGAGATCAGGCCAAATATCCACGAAGGCGAATCTTCGCCGCACGGCAAGATCGAGGATCGCGATTGAACGGTCAGCGGAATTCATCGTCCCAAGGATAAATAGGTTCTGCGGCAGGCTGAATTCCGTGCGTCCGTCGCCGAGCGCGTGAGGCAGTTGCACCCGCCTCGATTCACCCCTCGCAATCTCTCTCGGCTCGAATAGATAGATCGCCTCGCCGAGCACGCGCCCCAAGTCCGCACGATTGATCTCGTCGATGTGGAGCAGATACCCTCCTCCATTCTGCCCGGCGGCTGTCGCAGCTTGCACCAGCCAACCCGGCTTCACCTCGAAGCGCAGGGCCGCCTCATTGACGTCAGGCGAGATTCCCGCGACGAAAGATTCGTATGTAACCGCCGGATGGAACTGGACGGCCGTTCCATGACCGTTGAAATCCACCGCCATCACCTCCCCCGCAAGACGCGTCTTACCCGTGCCCGGCGGACCCTGCAGGACGACAAACCTCCGCTCCCTCAGCAACTCCACCACCTCGGCCCGGGCGACGCGGGGGAACAAGTGTCCCCTCAGCGCCTGCTTAAGGGATGCGACTTCCTGCTCGGCGGCCTTTAATGGCTGCCAGCCACGCTCCCATGCGTAAAAATCCAGAAATGCCTGCACGACGGGATACGCTTTCTCGGGAACATCCGGTACCCGCACGCAAGCGTAGATGTAATTGCCGTAGCGGCTGAGGCAAGCCTTGAATTGATCCAGTTGCTCCCCGGTTACCTGGGGAAATGGCTGCCCGAGGTTCGCCGGATCCTGCTTGGTCCACATCGAGACATTGCAAGTCTGGGCGAGATGACGACGCAGGGCCTGCAGATGTCGCACATGGCCGGGCCGACCCAGGATCTGCTCATCCGGGGCAAGCCCCCGGGTGCCGCAAACGAAGGTCAGCAGCGATCCAGCCGGCGACTCCCCCTCCTTCGCCACAGGGAACCAAATAAGTGACATTCCCCCATAGACTCCACTCGTTGGGCTGTCCTCGTGCAGCAGTCCCGCAAATGAAACATTGTCCTCCTTGTTCATGAGGACGACGCGATACATCGAATCGCTCTGTCCCAGCTTCTGGTGATATCGCCCACCAAAGATCCCTCGCATGGCATCACGCGTTTTGGCCGCCAGCTCATCCCTTACACAATTCTCGGGGATTCCACCGGCGATCAGCTCGACCAGGCTTGCCAGGGAAGACTTCTGATTTGGAGAGAAAGCCATGGCACGCAACCTCGATTGGGCAGTGGGAACAACGTCGCCAGGCTACCGGGCTTGTCAGGCATTTGCCATCGAAAGCTTTGGCGTGATGTGGCGTGGCCATCTATGAGCTGGCCGAGACGAATGACATTCAGGTTCCTGGGCTTCGGATATGAGACGAAGCGCGGGCCACGGCGGGTCGGTGCGGCGTTCCGCCGCGTGATCGGTGATGGACCCGCCGAGATCGACGGAGTGCGGATCACCGCTGAGGATCAGCGGGTGAAAAGGTCAGACAACAACGGCTTCGTCACCCTGAGATGCTACAGATTTGTTCGCATGCGAACAACCACATCTGCCACACCTGCCACAATAGAGGTATTAATGCCCAAGGAAACGGTACAATTTTCAGGAATTAATAGGGCTCTTGTGTGGTCATGTGTGGGCGGGGACCAGGCCTCCTTCGGCGGGCATTTACTGCAGGACAGTAGACGCCAACGCGGAGGCGATTCGACATCACTGACTGGCCGCAAAAGGTCAGCGATCCTCAACAATCCCTCTTTCCAGTCCCCTGAAGCCCCCTCATTCTCCGCCAGTTTCCCTCGGATTCACCCTCAGATTCGACTACGCCAAAAGTACTGAAAAAAGGTTGAACTAGCGTTTGCCGTTCCCCCATGGGGCTCGTTTAGACTTTATGGGCGACGCTGTGTTTGGGCTGACTTCTGCCGCATTCTCACACGCGTCCGTGGGCATACACGCAGAGAAAGGACTTTCCTGTGCGATCGAACCAGAACCCCGCTCTTCCGCAGAATGGCCAACCGTGCCACCTGCCTCTCCTCAACGAGAGGGAAGCCGCCGCTCGCCTTGGCCTCTCGCTCAAGACCCTGCAGATCTGGCGCTGGCGCGGAACCGGGCCGAGCTTCATCAAGACCGGCCGCGCCGTCCGCTACAGCCAGTCCGATCTCGACGCCTACATCGCCTCCTGCCGGCGCGTCTCAACCAGTGATCCTGGGACCCTGCAATGACCCGGGATTCCGTTTTCTTCACTCCCTCGGCCGACGATGCGGCGCTGTTGCTGCTGTTCGGGTATCGGTGCATGGGGGCACGCCGGACCGGTACCCGCGCGGAACTCGAATTCCTTGACCCCGACGCCAGTGCGGCCGACGTGCTCAGCCGCCACGTCAGCGAGGGGATCGAGGTGAACAGCCTGGAGCTGCTCGATGCCCGGCGATCGGCCCAGGAGAAAATGGCCGATCTGAATCCGATTCCTTGATCAGGTGAACGGTTGCCTGGCGGGGCAGGGCAGGACGATCGAAGTCAACAGAAGGAGGAAGTAATTGAAGGGATTCGTGTTTCACGTGGAGCCTGCGAGGACGCGGTCCCTGTCTCAACGCGGATGACAGGCATTGTGGTCTGAACTTCAACGTTCGGCCAACAACAACGAAAGGAACGAGTAGATGGGCAGGAATCCTGAGAATTACGGTCGTTATGCGTGGACGGTGAAGGTCCCCGAGAGCGTCAAGTCGACGGGGGAATTCTTTCTCCTGGCGGACCGGCCTGATTTTGATCCTTCCGGCGCCTTGAAGATGATCGGGCATCTCAAGGGACCCGATATCGACACGCCGGGGCCTGAGCAGGTCGTGTTCGCTTTCGCCCCGGGCAAGTGGATCCACGTCTACGCATCGGGAGTGTACGACGAGGAACCGATCTGCATGTATGACGAGGAGCCGTTCAATATCCGGCGCGTGCCGGCGGCGAAGGAAGCCGCCGAAACGGTCAAGGCCGAATGATCAATCCCTCGACCACCCCTTAATGTCCGGAACGTCAACTGCCCGGTTCAAACACTGTATGGCCCGCCGGCACTCACAGCCGGGGGGGCCTTCCCTCAGACTACGATCCCTCGGTACCTGTGGAGAACATGAATACCCCACCAATCTTCTCCCGACCTGCTCCTCCCTCCGTCGCAATTCCCTCCGCCAGCCCTTTCGATGAACTTTGTGGACAGGTTTCATTGCGCGCCGACGAGGCCGGAAAGGACCAATCATGAGCGGATCACCCGCTTTCGATGACTCGGCCGGCAGGCGCTCCCGAACTCGCCGACTCGTGCCCGACGGCGATCTGTCGGCACACCGCGTCAGCAGGTCTCGTCCATGTCCCGTCTGCCATCATGAGGACTGGTGTCTTGCCGGTGAGAAATGGGCCATCTGCCAGCGCGTGGAATCGCCCGAGAAGTGGAAGGAGGCGGGCTACCTGCACAGGCTCGACGGATCGATCGCTCCCTCCCGCAATGTTGGGCGGCGCAAACCGCCTCTTGTCCCGCCTGCGCCGGTCCTGACGGCTGAATTGCCGAAGGTGAAGCCTCTGCCGGCTCTCGACGTGTGGGGCAGCCCTGAGTCCGCCGCCGCCGCTTTCGAAGGCCTCCCGCTGGCTTCGGCCAATTCCGAGGCGGCGGCCTTTCTTCAGCGCGATTACGGTCTTGCCCCGGGTCAGATTCCCCCACAGGTCAGGTGTTGGTCCCATCCCGGACTCGGCCTTGGGCTGGTTTATCACGTGCGTGACGTTGATGGCGATGGCGCCTACTTCTTCAGGAGCCTTTCCCGCGACCGCCGGGGCAAGCGCGACGCCCGCTGGCTGCTCGGCAACGAAGGCGTCCTGACGCTGAAAGGCGCTGAAGGCAGGACGCTAGTGATCGTGAGCGGCGCAGAGAAGGGTATCGCCGCGGCGGCCGCCGGCTTTCGTGCCATGGCCTTCATGAATGGCGAGCAGCAAATCTCTAATCCATGGGTCGAGCAGCTTGTCCGACTTCGGCCGCCGCGGATCGTGCTCGCAAACGATGCCGACGAGACAGGGAAGAAGGCCAATGCCGCAACTGCGCGGGCCCTCGAGCTCGCCGGACTTCCGGCGGGCCAGCTGCGCATCGTGCAGTGGCCGAAGAAGGCCAGGAAAGGGGAGGACCTCAATGATGTGCTCAAGGAGGGCGGGCTGGATGGGCTGCGCCGCTTCATTGAGGCAGCCGCCCCGGCGCCGTCGGTGCTTCCGCCGCTCCAGTCCGCGGCCGAGCTCCAGGTGCAGACCTTTCGTCCGCCGCGCTGGATCATTGAGGGACTGCGCCCCGAGGGGCTGAGTATGATTGCGGCGCGTCCCAAGAAGGGCAAGAGCTGGCTCGAGCTCGCCTGTGCGATCAGCATCGCGAGCGGCACACCGGCGCTCGGCCATTTTCCGACAACGGAAGGCGACGTCCTCTATCTTGCCCTGGAAGACAGTTCGCGGCGCATCCAGTCGCGGATGGCGGTGCTACTTGGCGAGGATCACCCATGGCCTTCGCGATTGCATTTCGCCTATCAGTGGCCGCGCCTCGACCAGGGGGGGCTCGCCCAGCTCGGGGTCTGGCTGCGTTCAAACCCGGGAGCCGCCCAGGTCGTCATCGACACGTTCACGCGCGTCAAGCCGCCCAAGGGCCGCGACGCCGAGTCGTATCACCACGACAGTGAGGTGACGGCCGGCCTGCAGCGCCTCGCGCTCGAGCACAACGTCGCCATTGTTCTCATCCATCACCAGCGCAAGGCCGACGCCGACGACATCTTCGATTCTGTCTCCGGGACCAACGGCCTGACCGCTTCCGCCGATGTGCTGCTCATTCTCGAGAACAAGCAGGGGCGTGGCAAGTTGTCCGTTACCGGACGGGATCTCGCCCTGGGCGCCTGGGCGCTCACTTTCGATGGCGGGCGGTGGACCTGCACCGGCGAAGCGTCGTCGGAGGAGGATGACGGCGACGGGGCACACTCGGCGGCGCAGGACTTCTTGACTCAACTCCTCAAGGATGGACCGGTCGACAGCGGCGAGGTCATGCTTGAGGCGAAGCG
>CAYJNU010000416.1:0-7391 GCA_964371005.1 uncultured Verrucomicrobiota bacterium
TATGATCCCGCCAACCCTTATAAGCACCTCTATCATCCCGACCACGACAATCTCGATCCGAGCACCGGCGGGAAACTGGCCGAGGGCGTCGAGAGCTTTTCGATCACCAATCACGTTCGGCTGACATGGAGCACCAACTCAGTGGGAGGGCCGTTCACCGCACTCTGGAATCCGGACGAAACCACCACGGGCACGTATGAGCAGGTCATCAGTAATCTGCGCCACGTGCCGATCACGCTGCGCGGCGAGTTTGTGCTCAAGCGCGTCAGCCGCGTGGGGAGGGCAGACTAGCGATCGCGCCCAACTCCTTATCCCTTATGCCTGTCCACCCGATGCGAATCCTCACCGACCCCATGAAGATCATGAAAACGAACTCCCGCAAGATATTTCCCCTCTGGCTGCTCTGCCTCCTTCTCGCCGGGCTGGGCTACGCGCCGCCGGCTCCCGCGCAAGCCGTGCCTGAACTGCTGAATTACCAGGGCGTCCTGCTTCAGGGCGACGGCACCGCCGCGCCCGCCGGCTACAAAGACATCGAGTTCCGCATCTACAACGCCGCCACGGGAGGCAACTTGCTCTGGGGGCGGACCCATCGCGTCCACCTGGACGCCGCCGGCCTGTTTAATGTGGTGTTGATGGAGGGTGGCGCACCGATCACCACCGGCAACCCGCCCTACACGGAACTGACGCCGGTATTCACCAGCGCGGGCAGTGAGAGTCGCTTCCTGGAACTGACGGTGGTGGGCTCCACGCCCATTCTGCCGCGGCAACGGTTTGTGACGACGGCCTTCGCCTTCCTGGCGGCGGACGTTGCCCAAGCCAGCCAGAACTTCACCGTGAATGGCGCCCTCACCGTGCAACAGGGTGCGCGCGTGCATACGCTCACGGTGGACCAGAACGCCACCGTCGGCGGCAGCCTGACCGTGGCCACCAACCTGACCGTCCAGCAGGCGGCGACGATTCATGGACAGACCACGATCAACGACGCCTTGACCGTCGGCGGCAACGCCCACCTTCCATCCCGAGTCAGCGGCAATGCCGTCTGGGCCGGCGGCTATCCGACGCCTGACGCCGGGCGGCTCTTCATCGGCGACGGCACGGGCTGGCAGTTTCATTTCAGCAAGCAGATTGACGGTGCCACTACAGACTTGGTCACGATCGAGGACAACGGCTTCATGTTGATTGGCGGCCCCATGTTGGTTGAAAGCAGCATGGTGGTTCAAAGCAGCATGGTGGTTGAAGGCATCATGGATGTTGGTGGTTCCATGGTGGTTGCAAGCAACATGGTGGTTGGCGGCACCATGGTGACTGAAGGCGGCATGGAGGTTATAGGCAACATGGTGGTTGCAGGCACACTCGCCAAAGCCGCTGGGTCGTTCAGAATTGATCACCCGCTCGATCCGGCCAACAAGTGTCTGCAGCATTCGTTCGTCGAGTCGCCCGACATGATGAACGTGTACAACGGCAACATCACCACCGATGCGCAGGGCGATGCGACGGTGGTGCTGCCCGAGTACTGTGAGGCGCTCAACCAGGACTTTCGTTACCAACTGACCGCGATCGGTCAGTTCGCCCAGGCCATCGTCGCGACGGAGATTCAAGACAATCGCTTCACCCTCAAGACCGACAAACCGAACGTAAAAGTATCGTGGCAGGTGACGGGCATTCGCCGGGATCCTTACGCCAACGACCATCGCATCCAGGTCGAAGTGGAAAAGACACCTGGCGAGCGTGGCCGGTATTTGTATCCGCCGGGCTATGATCCGCTGGCATCGGCAAGCAGCGCCAGCCCCGTCGGCTCCACGACGGGAACAGAAACGAGATGAGACCGGAATCGGATTGCGTGAGGAATCGCTCATGACCTCATCTTTCAAGTTCGGTTTGCTGCTGGCGGGAACCGCCTTGTTTGGGCCACAGGGGCTTCTTGCCGGCTCGCATTTCGGCTACCGGATTGACTTCCCGGACAAGCCGTTGCCGGTGGCGCAGGCGACCAACGCCTGGGTGCTCGACAACCTGACGAGCGTGGCCATCACGGCCGGCGGCCATGGTGCGGTCAACAATCTGCCAAACAACCAACCGGTCTTCCCGACCAACGCCCCGGCCCAGCCGCAGCCCGGTTACGTGCCGCAGTACCAGTTGGTCAACAGCTCGTTCGGGCACACGGTAAGCGGCGATAAACCCGACCTCTATCTTGGCCAGGCCATCGCGCCGCCGCTCGCGGACCTGCCGGTGGGTTGGTACATCCACTGGGCGGGCATGACCAACGCGGCCATCGCCCCGGCGGGCCACGCCTTTTACGAGCCGTCCTCGCAGCAGGTCTATGTGCTGGCGGGCGGCGCGGTCACGGTGAGCTGGATTATCACCGACGGCCAAAGCCTCACGAATCTGGATTTTACTTACCTCGTCAGCAGCGCGCCGGCGGGCCGGCCGTTCCGCGTCTATTGGACCGAAGCCCCGTACAACGGGCCAACGGTTAATCTGCGGGACCGCCATGTGAAGTTCCACTGGAACGAGGACATTCCCGCCCCGGAAAAAGGGCCCGTCGAGATGAACGGCAGCATCATGACCAACGTGGTGCGCGGCCTGTGGCTGGATGCCGGCGGGCAACTGCACGTGGCGCCGGGATTGCCCGGCCAGGAGGACCTTCAAGGTTTGGTGGTCATGCAGTATTTCAAGACCGGCGATCTCAAGGAACAGGTGCCCGGCGGGTTGGTGGTGATTGAAGTGGCCCGACCGCAGGTGAACGATTTGCCCGCCGCCATCGGGGAGCGCTTGTTGCCCCAGGACGGGCCGTTTGGCCACGACGGGTTGACCGCCCGGATCACGCGGGGGCACGAGAACCCCTCCCAAGTCTATCAGCACGAGGGGCAATACACGCACAGTCCAAAGCAGGGCTGGGTCTTCCCCATTCGCCGCACCGTGGACGCGCCGTGGAGCATCGAGATTTACTGGGAGGAGGCGGATGCGATGGGCACGCTGTGGCCTTACGAACTGGACTGGTACGCCGCCGAGTGGCCGGCCGACGCCCAGGTCTTTGTGCGCGGGACCGGCGGCAATCTGGGCGCGAACATCCCGATTGCGCGCGAGTTGGCGCCGACCCTGATGGATTTCCAGGAGCCGCCCGGGCACGCAACGTTGACCCCCGATGGCATCTTCCAGACTTCAGGCGAAGGCTATTGCCTGCTGCGTTTCCAAGCCAACGACGATCTTTGGTTTCAAGCCGTGCGCTCTGTCTTCAACACCAACGCCATGTTTGATCGGCAACCGCGGCCGTGGACCATCGGGGAGGAGATCGGCCCCGGCGTAAGTTCCGATGCGCTGGACTTCAACGGGCTCTCGGACTTCGTCGTTGTCACGAATCTGCCGGCGCTGACCGGTGCATTCACGGTGGAATGCTGGTTCCAATCGCCGCACCCCAACGACGGGTATCGCAAAACCCTGGTGGCCCGCGAGACGCCGCTGGGCGCCGCGGAACCGGAAGCGCTCGGTTTCAAATTGCAGTTGGATGAGAACGGCGAGCTGATCGGGTGGGTTCAGACGCAGTTCAGCACCCTGGCGACTCTGGCGACGTCTCCGTTGGAACAAGGCCGATGGTATCACGCCGCGCTCACGGTGGCCTCGAACCACGCTTCTCTCTTTCTGGATGGCCAATTAGCTGACTCCAGTGATTTGCCGAGTCAGACGTTGTCGCCCGCCACCGCACCCTTGTTGATTGGACAGAGCGGGCGGGAGCCGGATCGCCCGGATTACTTCCGGGGTCAGTTGGACGAAGTCCGAGTTTGGTCGCAGGCGCGAACGGCGGAGGAGATTGCGCTGGGCTTGGAGAACTTTCTGCACGATTACGCCACGGCGGATGGGTTGGTGGCCTATTACCCGGTGGAACTCACGGACACCGGCGTGCTACACGAGTGGCGGCATGGCTATGACGGTCTCGTAAGCGGTTGCCAACACGCCGAGCCCGGCGCGACGGGGTTGCTCGAACGCGAGGGCTTCTCCGAGTACCACGGTTACATTTACGATCCCTTGGGACACGCCCCTTACAATGTTGCGCTCTATGCCTACCCGGAGACGCAGAATCCCGAGGCTGAATCCTACGTCTTCGCGGTCAACAGTGGTCAAATCGAAGTCTGGTGGTCGCACAAGATACAAGAACCGGGCATGACCCACGCGGTGTATTTCCCGGCCTGGGCGCAGGTGTTCACGAACCTCTGGCCCGCGAACGCATCCGAGGTCGTGCTGGCGTCCGGCCAAGGTTCGCCCGGCTTTCAATCGGCCACCGTGCCGAGCATCTACGTGCAAAACGACCCCACGCTCGCGGGCTTCAACCCGAACGAGGAGCACGCGCTCATCAGCCAGGAACACGGCGCCTACGCCGCCTTTGCGCTGCGGGACGACCTGAATCCCGCCGGGCTTTCGCAACCGTTTGTGCTGGTGGACTACCGGGAGCCGGCGACGGGCGAGGCCGCGATGAAGGTCTTTCACGTCGTGCGAACCAACGCGGAGTTTCCGACCTTCACGTTCGCCACGCTGGCCGGCCTGCCGTTGCAAGGGCCGCATCCGCTCGATTTCCTGCCCTACGTGGCACCAACGACCAGTCCCAGCCCGCTGGCTTGGCGCGATCGCAAGCGCGTGTGGTGGGCCGTGGGCGCTGGTCCGGGCGACACGGACACGGCCGAGATCGTGAAACACGATTTCTATCCCATGCAGGAAGGGTTTTGGTTCCCCGGATTGAACGTGAGCCAGCAGCCGGCCTTTGGCACGCCCATCCCGTGGTTGCCCGACGGCAGCGTGAGTTTCAGCAACCCGGCCTATCCCACCAACGGCACGCCCGTGCCCGTGACCTGGGTGGTGGGCTGGCCGCAGGACGTGCCGTCCATGTTCGTGGGCCAAACCCTCACCCGCCCGGTCAACGGTCTGCCCGAAATTTGGAGCCAACTCAGTGTCGAGGTGCCCTTCCAGCAATCCACCAATCAGGGCTCCGGTCCGTCGGTGAAGCTGTTCGATCCGACGATCGAACGCGGCGTGAGCCTGCCCCGGGCGCTGGCCGAGTATGCCTTCACCACCGGTCCGCATGGCACGATCTACGATCGCCGCGGGCACATCTACTTCTACAACCTGCCACCCGACCTGAGTGGCCGATTGTACTACGATCCCAATCGCGCCACCGACCCGCTGCGGTTCAGCGGCCAGTTGATCGAGCCCAACACGGGGCCGGGCTTCCTGCTGGTCAACCGCCTAACCGATCGGCAGCGCGATGAGATCAAAGCCATCTGCACCATCAGCGACGCCATCAAGAAGGGCGAGTGGGACGCCGCGATTGACCGGCTGGCGACGAACATCGTCGAGGTTGCGCCCAACCAGCCGTTTGACCATTTGGCGCTCGCCGCGGTCGGCACGGGCGCGGGCTACGTGACGCTCGCGTTCAACAACGCGACCAATCCAGCAGTGGGCGTCCACGAGGGCGATCCCATCTCCGTGCAAGTGATCCGGGTGCTGCCACAGCTTTACACAGGCTTTCTGATTCCGTTAAGCGATGAACTGAACCTGCTCTCCGAGCAGATGAACATGCTCTTCAGCGAGAGTTTCGGTGGCGCGGCCGGTCTTTACCAATTCCAATGGCGGGCCCAGGAGCCGACCCTCCAGGGCGGTGTGCCGCAGGATCCCGGGGCCGCGCCGCTCTACGCCCAGGACGCGGGGCTGACGCGCCTGCGCATCGGCGGCGAAGGCGCCGCGCTGACCGACATGGTGGATCGCTTTTTCACGGTGCGGTACCGGGCGTTGGATGCCTCCGTCGTCGCCATCGTCGGCACGAACTGGAGTCCCTACACCGAGTTCAATCTCACGGAGGGCTGGGTGCAGCACGTGCTCAATGCGCTCACGCCGTTCGAGCAGCGGATGCGCGATCTCTACAGCAACGCGGCGGAGACGCAGTCGAGCATGATCGCCCTGGCGGGCCCGCCCTACGCCGGCGACGTCGCGCTGAACATGGAATCCATTTCCGGCGTCGGCTTGATTCAGCTTTATCAAACGATTCTCAACCGCGCCCGCCATCTTAGCCTCGAGCTGGGCATCAACAATGCCGCGGTCAACCAGCAATTGTTGCTCGCCGCCAGCCGGTTGCAGGCGCTCTACATGCTTCTGGGCAACGAGGCCTACGCCGACGCCCTCGATCCCACCATCGGCTTCGGTTCCCAGACGGTGATCCCGAGCGGCACCGTGTTACCCGTGGATTACGGCGCGTTTGCCTCGTCGCTGTTCTGTTTCGACAATCAGGTGCCCACACTGCTCGACGAGGAACTGGCCCTCCTGCGCGGACGCGGCGATACGAATGTCGCGCCGGGGGTGAACCACTACCCGTATTACAACCGGCTCGTCTGGAACTTCACCAAGGGCATTGATGCGGGCGAAGTCGCCTACGCTGTGAACTACAACATTCGCGATCCGCAAGCGGTCATCATCAACGCGGACACCGCCGCGGAATTATTCCCGCAGGGCCACGGGGATGCCTGGGGCCACTACCTCAGCGCCCTCAAAGGCTACTACTACTTGCTGCGCAATCCGCACTTCAACTGGGGCGATCCCTCGATTACGCCCATGCTGCTCGGCTATCAGGTCATCAGTTCCGAAACCAAGGACGAAGCCCGGTTTGCCGAAGCCGCCGCCGCGCTGGTCCGCACCGGCACCGAGATCGTCCGCCGCGCGTATCGCAAGACCTACACCGAAGACGCCCACACGACGGTGACCGACAGCGTGGACTCGAAGCCCGACCGCGCCTGGGGCGTGAGCGAGTGGAGCGCACGCGCCGGCCAGTCGGCGCTCTACAACTGGGCCGTGTGCCAATCGCTGCTTCCGGTCGCCAGCACCAACCGCTCCGTCGAAGCCGATCTCACCCGCATTGACCGCTCCACCGTGAAGGCCGACGACGAGATCGCCGCCAACTATCGCACGATCCAAAGCGAGGCGGATCACGTGGACCAGGGGCTGAATCCGCTCGGGCTTTCCCAGCAGGCTGTCCCCTTCGACATCAGCCCGGCCGAGATTGACGCGGGCCGCACCCACTTCCAGCAGATCTATGATCGCGCCGTGGCGGCGTTGGGCAACGCCCAGGCCGCCTTCGACGGCGCCCAGGAAGCCGCGCGGTTGCTGCGTCAGCAAAGCGAGAACGCGTTGAACTTTGAGGAGGCCATGCTCGGTCAGGAATCCGATTACAACAACCGGCTCATCCAGATCTTCGGTTCGCCCTACCCCGAAGACATGGGCCCCGGCGCCACCTACCCACAAGATTACGTCGGGCCGGACCTGTACCACTTCCCCTACATGGATCTGCAGGCGCTGGGGTTTGATCCCACCACTGAGATTGGTCAACTCAGCATCACGAATTACGTTTTCCCCGG
>CAYJNU010000417.1:0-3325 GCA_964371005.1 uncultured Verrucomicrobiota bacterium
GGCAACGAGACTTACGCCACCAAGGCCACGCAACTGCTCCGCACCTGGTTTCTTAATCCGGCCACGCGCATGAACCCGAATTTCCAGTATGCCCAAGCCGTGCCCGGCGTGAATGCGGGGCGGGGCATTGGTCTGATCGAAACCGCCGGGTTGACCGTCGTGGTGGACGCCGTCGGTTTACTGGCTGAATCGAAAGTCTGGATGGAAGCTGATCAGCGCGGTTTGGAAGCCTGGTTCACGCAGTTTCTCCGCTGGATGCAGGAAAGCCGGAACGGGCGCGACGAAGCGGCGGCAAAGAACAACCACGGCACTTACTACGATTTGCAGGTCGCGTCGTTCGCGCTGTTCGTCGGCAAGCGGGAGGTCGCCACGAACGTCTTGCGCAGCGCCGGCTCGAAGCGCATCGCGCGGCAGATCGAGCCCGACGGTCGGCAGCCTCTCGAACTGGCGCGTACCAAGTCGTGGGGCTACAGCACGATGAACCTGCGCGGGTTGATGTCGCTCGCGACTCTCGGAGAGCAGGTCGGCGTGGACTTGTGGCATTTTGAATCGCCCGATGGACGGAGCATCCGCAAGGCGTTGGACTACCTTGCCCAATTCGCGTCCGGAGAGAGGAAGTGGCCTCACCAGCAACTCGGCGGTTGGTCGCCGGGCGGAGTGGCGCCGCTATGGCGCCAAGCGGCGCTCAAATTCCCCGATTCCAAGTACCGCGAAATGGCTTGGAAGCTGGCCCGGGCCCGGGCATCGGATCGCAGCCGCCTCCTCAACCCGATGTTGCCGGGCGAAGAGCTGCAGGGAAGCAGTGATCGTGAGCCGCGAAGATCGGAAGACCACGCCCGACCCGACTGACCCCACAGGCAAGCAACCGGCCGGAAAGATCTGATCGATGAAATCCAAATCCATCACAACCGAGGCAGGACAGCTCAACTGTCGGTCCGGCGGTTGAATCGCCGACCTCGACGGAGCAAACGAAAGCACCCTGACGCTTGGAAAGGTCCTCTCCATCACGCAAGATGAAACACGATGAAACCAAACAAATGCTCCGCTTGCTCCACCCACTCCTGTTGACGATTGCTCTGGGTCAGGCGCACGCCACCGAACTGGAGATCGCCAACGAGACGCTGGCCGTGCAGTGGAATTCGGAAACCAGCCGCGTGTCGGTGCAGGCCAAAGCAACGGGACGCGTCTTCCTGAACAACACCGCGCTCGGCAGCGAACGCGGCGCGGGGAAGATCGTGGCCATCACCAACCGCGCGTTCGGCACGGGCCAAGGCATCGAGATCAGTTCCTCCAGCCGCCCGGATCGCGACGTGGTGGAGCTTTATCCCAAGCTGCCGTTCGCGCTCTTCCGCGCCAGCGTGGTCAATTTGGATGCCAGCCCGCGGACGCTTCGCAGCGTGACACCGTTGTCGGCCACGGTGGACTTGGCGAAGCCTGCCGCCAACTTGAAATCCTTCGGCACGGGCGGCCTGCTCGCGCCCGACAAGAATCCCGGCAGCTATGCTTGGCTCGCCCTCGCTGACCCGCAGAGCCGGAACGGCGTCGTGTTCGGCTGGCTCACCCACGATCGCGGCAGCGGCGTGCTCTTCAGTGCGGTGACGAACGACGCGGTGCGCGTGGAGGCACGGCTCGACTTCGGGCGGATGCAGCTTGTGCCCGGCAAACGCGAGGACTTGGAAACGCTGGCCGTGGGCTGTTTCGACGATGTGCGGCTGGGACTGGAAACCTGGGCCGATGCCGTGGCGAAGGTTTACGACATTCACCTGCCGCCGCAGCCGGGCGGCTATTGCACCTGGTACTCGCAACCGCACGGTGGCGCCTCGGATGAGCAGCATCTCGCCGAACTGGCCGCGTTCAGCGCCACGAACCTCGCGCCGTTCGGTTTCTCGGTTGTGCAGATTGATGACAAGTGGCAGGAAGGCATCTCGACCAATGGCCCGAAGCGCAACTTCACCACACATCGCACCGATGGACCATATTCGGGCGGGATGAAGGCCGCCGCCGACAACATCCAGTCGCTCGGGCTCGTGCCGGGGATCTGGTTCATGCCATTCGCCGGGACGTACTACGATCCGTTCTTCACTGACCATCAGGACTGGTTCGTGAAGCGGGACGACGGCACGCCTTACGAAACCGCCTGGGGCGGCACGTGCCTTGACATGACCCAACCTGGCGCACGAGCGCATTTGCGAGACTTGGCCAGCCGCATCTGCCGCGACTGGGGCTACCGCTACATCAAGGTGGATGGCCTGTGGACCGGCACCGGCACGAAGCAGCAATACGTGAACTCGGGCTTCAAAGACGACAAGCTGGGCGACGCCGTGTTCAGCGACCCGCACAAGTCCAACGTCGAGGCATATCGCGATGGGCTGAGGCTGCTACGCGAGGCAGTTGGGCCGGGCGTGTTCATTCTCGGCTGCAACGGACCGCAGAACATGCGCTCGTACGGCGGTGCGTTTGGCTTGGTGGACGCGATGCGCATCGGCCCCGACAACGGCGCAACGTGGAAGAGCCTGACCCGCGGCGCGATCTTTGGTTCGCGGCACTATTTCCTGCATGGCCGTGTTTGGTACAACGACCCCGATCCGGTTTATGTGCGCGCCAGCATGCCGCTGAACCATGCCCAACTCATTGGCTCGTGGGTTGCACTCAGCGGGCAACTCAACTTGAGCAGCGAATGGCTGCCCGGCTTGCCGCCCGAGCGATTGGACATCCTCAAACGGACGATGCCGGCCCATGGCTTGCAGCCGCGTCCGGTGGACCTGCTTGAAAATGATCCGCCGCAGCTCTGGCTGCTCACCGACACGCGCCGCACCCCGCGCCGTGACGTGATCGGCGTGTTCAACTGGGGCAGCAAAGAGCAGCAGTTCGATTATCCGATCGACCGGCTGGGCTTGGATCCGAACACCGAATACGAGGCTTTTGATTACTGGGGGTGCACGCTCGGGTCAGTCATCAGGGGCCGCCTGCAAGTCAGTGTGCCGGCTGAGGCGTGTCGCATTCTCGCTGTGCGCCCGCGGGCCGCGCATCCGCAACTCCTCAGCACGTCGCGCCACATCACGCAAGGCGTCGTGGACGTGCTGGAGGAGCAATGGGACGCGGTTACCCGGACGTTGCGGGGCCGCAGCCAGTTAGTCGGCAACGACCCCTGCGAACTGCGCATTGTGACGCCCGCAGGAGAACCGGCCTGGAGGGCTCACGCGATTGGGGTTTCCAACGCGGACACGGTAGCTGCAGTTCGTGGTGCATTCGCTCAGCAGGACCGGCTGGTTCGCGTCACGATCGAGACACGCACCAGCCGAGAAGTTTCGTGGACTGTGAAGTT
>CAYJNU010000417.1:3335-7358 GCA_964371005.1 uncultured Verrucomicrobiota bacterium
GAATCGGTTGCTGGTGCGAGTCGCCGCACGCTGCATCTCAAAAAGCAGACCGGCTTCCGCCCGCAGACGGAAGCCGGTCGTGAAAACCGACGCTGCGGGCTAGACCTTCTTCGGCATCGCCGTCCAAGCGCCCTTCTTGCCACTGCTCTTCAGGCAGGTGGCGAGGAACGCCATTCCCATCCAGCCATCCTCGATGTTGGCGTAGTTGCTGCCGTCGCAGGCGAACTTCTGACCGGCCTTCCACTTGCGGATGTCGGCCTCGAAGAACCGGTGCAACCGCGCGAAGGCATCATGGAAGGCTTCCGGATGACCCGCCGGGATGGTCGGTTCCTTGAGCAAGGCTTCCAGTTTGTCGTCCTTGGGCAGGAAACCGTCGCCCGCGGCGATCGCTCCGCGCCAATAGACGCGGTCCGGTTGATTGGCCAGATGCACGGTTAGTTTCTCCGGGTCTTCCTGGCTCCAACGGAGCGTGCCCTTGGTGCCGGCGATTTGAATGCCGAGGTCGTTCTTGTGACCGATGCAAATCTGCGAGGCCCGGACCAGCGCCTTCGCGCCGTTGCTGAGCTTGCAGTAGATCGTGAAGTGATCGTCCAGCGCGCGGCCCTCGACGAACGTTTCGAGCTGCGCCGAAACCTGCGTGACGTCGAGTCCGGTGACAAAGCGCAATTGCATGAGGGCGTGCGTGCCGATGTCGCCGCCGCAGCCGCTGCCGCCGGCGAGTTTCGGATTCGTGCGCCAGGTGGCCTGCTGCTGGCCTGTCGCCTCGAGCTTCGTGGCCAGCCAGCCCTGGAGGTAATAGCTATCCACCCAGCGGATGTCGCCGAGCAGGCCCTTCTGGACGATGTAGCGCGAGAGGCGCGTGGTCCAGTGGCCGAGGTAGGTGTGAGCGACGCCAAAGGGGATGTTCGCCTTGCGGACGGCCTTCACGAGAGCCTTGGCTTCGTCGAGGTTCAGGCAAAGCGGCTTCTCGCAGAACACCGGAATGCCCGCCTTGATCGCCTTCATCGCCGGATCGAAATGGACGTGGTTCGGCGTGACGATGAGGACGTAATCGAGGCGCTGCTCCTCGGGCAAGCCCTTCTGCGCGTCAATCATCTCGGTGTAGCTGCCGTAGCCCTGAATCGGGTAGGGCCAGTTGGCGGCTTCTTCGAGCGCGATCTTGGGATCGGGGAACAGTGCCCCGGCGGTGACGCGGCGCGTGCCGTCGAAGTGGATTGCCTTCTGGTGCGGATGGACGATGAATGCGCCCTTGCCGCCGCCGATGAGTCCGACATTGAGAGGTCTTGCCATAGGTTTCTGGTGTTGTCTGTTGGTTGAACGTTTTTGTCTGCTTCAGGAAATCGTCCCGAAAATTCGCGTCCTGCCGTCGCAGAATAAAGACACGGCGGCGCGCATTGCCAAGCATTTTGTGCAATGCCGCCCCCGGAAGGTGCGAGCCATCGCCGTTACTCCACCAAATCCTCCAAGGTGGTGATACGGGCCTGCATGCTCTTGACGATGGGCAAGGCGCGCGTCAGGGCATTGTTCTCCGTTTGACCCACAAACGATTCCATCGTTACGCGCGCGGCGGCGATGGTGTCGCCGTTGCGGTCGCGGAGGGGCATGACGACCGTGACCTCACCCTTGCCGCGCACGAAGTAGGGCTGACCTTCGCCCAGCACCTTCTTCTCCGTTGTTCCGCCGGCCTGGCCAAGGTCGGCCTTCTGCTTTGCACCCACGACCTGTAACGTCTTCCCCCCACCCTTGGGGGCGAAGATTTTCAGATCGCGCAGCCGCGAATACTCGGTGAGTGCGTCGCGGACGAGCTTCTGCGCGAGCGGTTCGGCGGCCGTATAAGTGATCCGCGTGTCGGCGAAGTAACTCACGGAATCGGACTTGGTCCAGAAACCGATCTTGCCCTTGGAGAAGGAACTGTCGCCCAGCGCGGGGAAGGCTTCCTTGCCGTTGAGCAGACAGCGGATTTGGTTGCCCTTGCACTTGATGGTGAGCTCGTGCCACACGCCTTTCGGGATCTCGATCTGCGGGCCGATGGGCGGGCCGCGCTGTCCGTCCACGACCTTGTAGAAGCGGAAGGTGCTGCCCAGCGAGCTGGCGCGGACGACGTAGAAATTCCGCTCATCCTGCAACCGGAACACGACGCCGGCCATCTGTTCCTTCTCGCCTTTCACCGTCTTGAACCGTGTCGTGAACGTGAAATCCGTGAACGTCTCGCCTTCGTAAAGCAGAATTGGGAAATGCTCGTCCGTCGGGTCCTGCGCCAGTTGGGCCAGCACGGCGCGCTTGGTGACGACCGGAGCCCGGTCGGTCAGCGGCGCGAGCACCGGCGGGACTTCGTCCAGGACGATCTTCCAGTCACCGGGCTGACCCTGGCCAGCAACGATGCTGCGGAAGCCGGTCGGGACTTGGTCCGCCGGGAACTGGCTGAAGTCGAACTTGAGTTCCGCCGCCCCGGCGGGCAACGCCAGCGCCGCCAGTGTCAGGAAAAAGAAGCTTCGCATTTGCCCGGAGGCTGGCAAAAAACCAACCGGGCGACAAGCATGGTCCCCGATAGCCCGCCCCCCATCGTCAGCTACACGACACTGTCTGTTTCGTTGCTTGACTTGGATCGGTCTCCGTCCGAGGATCGCCATCACAAGTCTATGGCGAGACGGTTCCACCCCAGATTGTCATATACTCAACCGACCGGCAAAGCCGTGAGATTATGGAAAGGGGTCACCATGACGGTTTCCCACGAACAAAGCCGCGCCCACCTCCAATTCAAATGCGAATATGAAACCTAACGAACTCAAGGCAGTTGCCCTCTTGATCGTCCTTTTCGCTGCGCAACGCGGCGAGTCTCAGACCAGCGAGCTCTACATGCTCTACAGTCCAAATGTGATCTATCCAGTCGGAACAACGTACGTGTATCGAGAGGGGAGCCTGGTTCGTAGCTGGACTCACGCCTCCCAGTACGAATGCTCACTCGTTTCGGTGGGCGGTACAATCCGCCAAGGCGCTGTATTCAGTGGCTTTTCTGGAACCGAATACACCGCCGCCGGCCTCCCGACCGGAACCCGTTACTCAGCCGCGCCTGATGTCTTTGATGCGACCTCGGACGGCACTTGGATCTACGGATGGAACGTCATCACGGCGTCCCTCATGCTGTACGATCTGGACTGGAACTACCAAGGGACTCTGTTTTCATTGGGTTCTGACTACGCTTACGCATACATGGGAATAACCTACGACCCGCAAGCAAGGAGCATTTGGCTTGCCCCGTGGCTGCATGCGACCATGGGGCGACTTTACAATTACAGCTTGAATGGGGCGTTGTTGGGAACATTCTCGCTCGCCAGCAGTACCGGACTCGGTTCTGGTCTCGCGTATGATGGTGCGGACAATACGCTGTGGATGTTTAACTGGAGAGACGACCGCCTTGAACAATACTCAAAAAGCGGAGGGCTCCTTAGCACGGTAAGCGGGCGAACGCGCATCTATGGACTCGAGTTCGCCGTTGTGCCTGAACCGTCCGTGCTGGCCCTTGTCGGCTCCGCTGTTCTGTTGTGGTCAGTGCGCAGGTTCAGGAGCAAGGAAACAAGTTCACAGATCGCAACGCCATGAATGAGGTCCGAGCGCTCCCTCCCCCTCAGCTCGATGATGCTGGTAGGGGGGGAGACTCCGGCCCGCCGAGCCGACTAACGCTTACCGCTGGCCGCAAACGACGATGGACAGGCCGGGCTACGGGATCTTCTTCCCCGCCGATCAGGGCAACCAAATCCGATCCTTTGACGCAGACGCCCGCCGCGCTCGGCTTTTCCATGCCGGCGAAATGGGAACGCCACGAAGCCACCTGGCTCGGCTGGCCGCACCACAAAACCGACCGGCCCGACAGGCTGGACACCATCCGTGAATCGGTCTTTGAACGCCGGAGAGCCGCCCACCGCTTGGCTGCTTCATCGCCGGCCCGATGGCTTCGACGAACGATTAGCTAGGGTCCTTTGCCGCTGCGCGCCTCTGGTCGAGGTGGAACAGACGTCGCCACAC
>CAYJNU010000418.1:0-7303 GCA_964371005.1 uncultured Verrucomicrobiota bacterium
TGGGACCCGAACTTCGCGTGCTCGATCGCGCTTTCAGGCAAGCATCTGGTCGTCGGTTCCTGTTATGACGCCGCCGCGGGCGAGCTGGCCGGCGCCGCCTACCTTTACGAATACCTCGACGGCGACTGGGTGCAGATGGCCAAACTGTGCGCCTCGGACACGGGCCCGCAGAATTTGTTTGGCAACGTCGTCGCCATTGATGGCGCCTACTTCGTCTGCGGCGCGGTCAAGAAGAACGCCCAGACCGGCGCGGCGTACGCGTTCTACATCCCGCCCCGCATCCGTCCCGGCTCGTTCACGGTGTTGCCCGGTGGCGCCGTCCGTTTCCAGTTTGAGTGCGCCGACGGAGCGCCCCTGGAGTTGCAGTGCTCCGAGAGCCTGGGCGTGTGGACCACGGTGCGGACGATCACCGCGCCCCAAGCGGTGGAGGAGGTCGAGGACAATCGTCCCGGCGTCAACCTGCGGTTCTATCGCCTGCGGGTGCTGCCCTGAGCGGTCGAGGAATCCGAAGTCTGAAGTCCGAAACAAGTCCGAAAATCGAAGTACGAAAGGTCAGCCATGCATACCTATCCAGTATCCAGCACTCACAGTTCAACCCCGCGCGTTCGGGGCCTGCTCAATTGTCTTTGCTTTCTGCTTTGCGCGCTTTGCTTTCAAGCGTGGGCGCAGTACTCGATTGACTGGAGCACGATGGACGGTGGAGGCGGCACAAGCACGGGCGGCGTTTATTCGGTCACTGGCACCATCGGCCAGCCGGATGCCGGCACGATGAGTGGCGGCACCTACACGCTACAGGGTGGGTTCTGGGGCGTGATCGCCGCGGTGCAAACGCCGGACGCGCCCTATCTCACCGTCACGCGGAGCAACAACGCCGTGATTGTCACCTGGCCACTGCCGGCGGTCGGCTGGGTGTTGGAAGCGACCAACGCGGTGCCGCAGGTCGCGGCAATCTGGCCGCTGATTGCGCCGCCGTATCAAACCAACGGCGCGAACCTCCAGTTCACGGAATCCTTGCCAGCGGGCAACAAGTTCTATCGCCTGTATAAACCATGAAGACCAGCCCGAAAACCGCTACTTAAAACCCTCTACCAAACTCGAACCCATGAAAGTCAAAACTCACATCAGTCTTCTCTCGGCACAGGTTTTGGCGTTGGATTTCTTCCTCCGGTCTCGCCCGTCCTTGATGATGCTGGCCTTGGGCGTCCTGGCCAGCATCCCCAGCCACGCGGAAACCCTCCTGTGGACCAACACGAGCGGCGGCAACTGGAATGCCGCCGCAAATTGGGAACCGAACCAGGTGCCCGGCGTGTCCGACAACGCTGTGATCACCGCCGCCGGTACCTATACCGTAACGCTCAACGCCGATGTGAACGTCGCCAGTCTGACTTGCGGCGGCCCGAGCGGGACGCAAACCCTGTCCATCAACGGTGCCACCTTGACGCTTGACGGCGCCAGCCTGGCGAAGAGCAACGCCGTCATCAACTTCAACGGTGGAGCCATTGCCGGTGCCGGGGAGCTTGTGGTGGAAGGTCTCTTCCTCTGGACCGGGGGCACGCTGGCCAGCACCGGGGGCGTGACGGCCAACGGGACGCTGGTCATCGGCAACGCGATCGAGCGGGACTTGAGCGGGGTGTTGCGCAACGGCGGCGAGGGGCGGTGGGAGGCGGGCACCATCCGCATTCTCGCTAACGGCGTGCTGGAGAACCTGGCGGGCGGCGTGTTGGACCTGACCTTTGACGGTTCGACCACGACCTTCGACGTGGGGCGAACGATCAACAATGCGGGGTTGTGGCGCAAGAGCGGCGGCACGGGCACGGCCACCCTGCAAGCCCCCTTCAACAACCGCGGCACGGTGGAAGTGCAGAGCGGCACGCTGCGACTGGCGGAAGGCGGTATCAGCAGCGGAGCGTTCAATCCGGCCAGCGGCGGCAGGGTCGAGTTGTCGGGTGGCTTCCATGTGCTGACCACCAACGCCACCCTTGGAGGTGCCGGCGAGTTTTGGTGCAGCGGGGCGACGGTGACCAGCTTCGCGTTGGGCGCCGGGAGCGTGACCAACTGGATCAGTGACGGGACGGTCTATTTCGACCGGCCGGGTGGCGGGACGCTGCCCCACCTGGTGCTCAGCGGAGGCACGCTCACCGGCACCGGCGGGGTGGTGGTGGCCGGGTCCACGCTCTGGACCGGGGGCACGCTGGCCAGCGCCGGGGGCGTGACGGCCAACGGGACGCTGGTCATCGGCAACGCGATCGAGCGGGATTTGAGCGGGGTGTTGCGCAACGACGGCGAAGGACGCTGGGACGCGGGCACCATCCGCCACACCTACGCCGGCGGCAGCGCGCTCGTCGAAATGACTTTCATTCAGAGCTTGGGCCACGAGTGGCCGACCAACTACGACCGGTCGGTGCTGGATTGGTTGCTGGCGTTGCCGGCGGATCCGACGATCCACCAGGACGGCCCGAGAGTCGTGATCACCTACCCCAGCGGCACGCTCCAGTCGGCATGGAACGTGACCGGTCCGTGGACCGACGTGGAGGGCGCCACCAGCCCGCATTCAACGCTGCGGCTACCATCGGAACGCTATTCTCGCACCCGGCGATGATGGTTGTGAAGTCCTGTCCATGACCCAATGCCGGGACCTACACCCCAAGCACATCGCACTCGACGTTCATTCACTGTCTGTCTCTGCCTGGCAAAGCGATCTGAGCAGGTCCGTTCCTGCTCATGGCAGCCGCACGCCGCTATCCATCCCGCGCTTGTCCGTTCGCATGACAAAACTGTAATTCGTCCCGAGGGCTTGCGTTAACCTTTCGATGGTCTGTTGTGATGTAACGAGGCGCAGTGGTTGCGCTCGAACCGGAAAACAACAACAGAACGAAAGGTTAGTTATGACGACGAAGATACTCAACAAAGCAATCCTGGCCGCCATCCTGATGAGCGGTTGGGTCACCTCAGCCTCCGCCCTGACGAGCGTGGAAGCCGACAGCATCCTGTTCATGAAGCAGGAGGAGAAAGTGGCGCGCGACGTTTACCAGGTCCTCTACCAGAAGTGGCGGCACGTCACGTTCGCCAACATCGCCGTGTCCGAGCAGCGCCACATGAACGCTGTGGATAACTTGATTGCCCGGTATCGCCTGACGGACACGACCCCGGCTGAGGCGGGCAAGTTCAGCATCCCGGAACTCCAGGCGCTCTATGACCAACTGGTCGCGCTCGGTAGCAAGTCCCTGGAAGACGCCTTGGCAGTCGGCGTGTTGATCGAAGAAACCGACATCGCCGATTTGCAGGCGGCACTGAAGGCCACACGGGAGCGGCCCATTCGGAATGTGTTCAGCAACCTGCTCGAGGGCTCATATAATCACTTGGCGGCGTTCACCCGGGCGCTAAACTGACGCGGCATGGAATTGGGACCGAAGGCATTGATCCAAACGGCAGCGGTATTCCGCCGTTGCCGTTCTTCGGGCGGGATGGGTGAGCCCCGCGCCAAGACCGAAATGCAATCCGGCCATTACAACCAAGCGGTGGCTGGCGGACAATCGGGAGCGCGAAACGACGCCACGTCACCCGCCGCGTTTGCCGGCCAGCGAACCTCAACGCGCACGCGCCGGGAGTCTGATGCCAGTGCCCGGAGGCGGCTCATTTCATTGAGACAACTATGAAAACACCAGAATCCCTCAGATGCTTCGCATCGTACGTACTCGTTGGCTCGCTTCTCGGTGGAACTACCGCCCTGACGGCAGCCGAGTCGCTGGCTGTGTCAACCCACACTCCACAAACGCTGACCGTGGATGCCGTCGTGGAAGCGGTCGTGCGCCAGAATCCCGAACTCGATTTCTACCGCGCGGAAATCACCGCCGCCAAAGCTGGACGCCGGACCGCGGCGCAGTGGAACAATCCGGAGGTGTCCGCCGACCTCGGCAGCAAACGGGTCTGGGAACGCGGCGGCCCCGCCATCGGTGACGGTGCCGCCTGGTCGGTGTCCGTGGCGCAAACCTTCGAATACCCGGGCCGCATCGCGCTGCGCAAGGCCATCGCGAACCGGCAGGTGGAATTGGCCGAGCTGGGACTGGCCCAGTTCCAGGCGGCGCTCGCCGCACGGGCACGGGCAAAAGCGCAATTGGCACTGGCCGCCCAGCAGAAGGCCGACGCGACGCATGAAGTGATGCAGCGCTTCCGATCGCTGCTGGAGACGCTGGTGCAACGTGAACCCGCCGGGATCACGCCACTACTCGACCAGCGGATTATCGAAGCCAACACGGTCACCCTCCAACGTCGGGCGGCCCAGGCTGGTCGCGAGTTGCAGGGCGCGCTGGTGGAACTCAACCAACTGCGCGGCGCACCCGCAGCGTCCCCGCTCAGGCTCACCGGCAGTCTGGTGGTGCCGACGAACGCCCCAGCCCTGTCCCTCTTGCTGGACGTGGCCGCGACCAACAGCTTTGAACTCCGGATGCGGCAAACCGAACTGGCCCAACAGGGATTCCAGGTGCGACTGGCGCGGAATGAGCGCTATCCGAGCGTGACGCTCGCGCCATTTTACGCTGCGGAAAAGGCCAATGATGAACAGCGGATTGTAGGCGTGGGGGTGAGCCTCCCGTTGCCGTTGTGGAATCAGAACAAGGGCAACATCGAAGCCGCCGAGGCGCGCCTGCAGCAGGCGGAGGCGTCGTTGTGCGCGACCCAACGGGACGTGGAGCGACGGATGACGGACCACGCGCTGGCGCTCCAGACCCAACTCGAGGAGATGGCCCAATGGCGGTCCGACGCGCAGGCGCAATTCCGCGAGGCTGCCGAGCTGGCGGACCGGCATTTTCGTCTCGGCGCCGTGCCCGTAACCACTTACGTCGAGATGCAACTGAAGTATCTCGACGCGCTGGAATCGCTGCTGGCCACGCGCCAAGAAGCCCTGGAGCACCGGCAGCAGTTGGAAGTGATCGTGGGTCAACCGCTCGATTCCCTGACTTCGCGCTAGGAGGAACGCCATGCTTCACCGCCTCATTGATGCGTCGCTGCGCCAGCGGCCCTTTCTACTGCTGGTCGCCGCTGTCTCGCTCGGCATCGGTTTGTGGTCGGCGTTCAACCTGCCGATTGACGCGGTGCCGGACATCACCAATCCGCAAGTGCAGGTGAACACCGAAGTTCCAGCCCTGGCCCCTGAGGAAACCGAGCAAGCCGTGACCGTTCCGCTCGAAATGGAACTGTCCGGCATTCAGGGAGTGGAGGAGATGCGCTCGCTGACCAAGTTTGGCCTGTCACAGGTTACGCTCATCTTTGGAGATGGGGTGGACATTTACCGCTCCCGGCAGTTGGTAGCGGAGCGCCTGCAAGCCGCCGCTGATCGTCTGCCACCGGGGCTTACACCCAAGCTGGCGCCCATCAGCACCGGCCTCGGCGAAATCTACTACTACACCGTCGCCTGGCGCGCCGATGCCACGAATCGTCCGGCCGATCGTCTCGAACAGTTGCGCGAACTGCGCGAACTGCACGAGTTCACCATCAAACCGATGCTGCGCACCACGCCGGGCATCGCCGAGATCAACGCCAGCGGCGGCTACGAGAAACAGATCGTCATCCAGCCGCGCCCGCGCGACCTCGAGCAGGCTGGCCTGACTTTTGGCGACCTGGCCATGGTGGTGGGAGAGAACGTCGAGAACACCGGCGGTGGCGTAATCAACCGCGGCGAGAATCAGCTCACCGTGCGGACCGTGGGCCGCGTGCGGAACGCGGACGAAATTGCGGGCCTGCCCCTCAAGTTCGCCGGGGGTGTGAAACCGATCACCGTCAGGGACGTGGCGGACGTCGCCATCGGTTCGCGGTTTCGCACCGGCGCCGCGACGGAGAACGGCGAAGAGACCATCCTTGGCACGGCCATGATGCTGGCCGGTGAGAACAGCCGCATCGTCGCGAAACGGTTCGGCGAACGGTTGCAGGAAGTTGCGTCGCGCCTCCCGCCGGGCGTGGAGATCCGCACCCAGTATGACCGCTCCGACCTGGTGGACCGCACCGTGGCCACCGTGAAGAAGAACCTGTTCGAGGGCGCCATCCTCGTGGTCGTGGTGCTGCTGTTGATGCTGGGCAACTGGCGGGCCGCGCTCATCGTGTCAGCGGCCATTCCGCTGTCCTTCCTGTTCGCGCTGACGGGCATGTTGAACTTCGGCGTGTCCGGAAACCTGATGAGTCTGGGCGCGGTGGACTTCGGCCTGATCATTGACGGCGCGGTGGTGATGGTGGAGAACATTGTGCGGCGGTTGGGCGAGAAGCAGAAGCAACTGGGCCGGGTGCTCACGCCGGTCGAGCGCCTGCACCTCGTGGGCACTGCCAGCAAGCAGGTCGCGAATCCGATGTTCTTTGGCGTGCTCATCATCACGATTGTCTATGTGCCGATCCTCGCCCTCAGCGGCGTCGAGGGGAAAATGTTTCATCCAATGGCCATCACCGTGATGCTGGCGCTGGGCGGTGCATTGGTGCTGGCGCTCACGCTCATGCCGGTGCTCTGCGCTTACCTGTTGGGCGGGCATGTGAGCGAGGACGACAACTGGCTCGTGCGCCTGCTCAAGCGCGCCTACGCGCCGTCGCTGCGGCTGGTGCTCAACAAACCCTGGCTTATTGCCGTCAGCACCGTCATCTGGACCACGCTGTCGGTCCTGGCGTTCCTGAAGCTGGGCGCGGAATTCGTGCCCAAGCTCGACGAAGGTTCGCACACGGTCATGGTCTATCGCACCAACAGCATGAACCTCGATGCCTCGCTGGCCATGGAGCTGGCGACCGAGAAGTTGCTCCTCAAAATCCCGGAAGTGGAACGGGTGTTCTGCCGTCTCGGCACCAGCGAAGTGGCCACCGATCCCATGCCGCCAAGCCAAAACGACCTCTACATCTTCTACAAGCCGCGCGACCAATGGCGCAAGGTGGACGGTCGCCCCATCACCAAGTCCGCCCTGGCGGCGCTGATTGAACAGGAAATCACCAAGGAACTGCCCGAGCAAAGTTTCCTCTTCGCGCAGCCCATCGAAATGCGTTTCAACGAACTGCTCGAAGGCGTCCGCTCCGATCTCGCCGTGAAGATCATCGGGCCGGACTACGACGTGATGGAGCAGTTGGCCGCACAAACCAAGGCGATCCTGGATCAGGTGCCCGGCGCAGGCGAAGTGGAGTTCGAGGCGCAAGGCCGCGCGCCCGTGCTGGAAATCATCCTCAATCGTGATGCGCTCCGGCGCTACAACGTCCATGCCGCCGATGTGAACCAGACCATTTCCACCGCGCTGGCTGGGCAGACCGTCGGATTGATCTACGAAGGCAACCGCCGGCATGA
>CAYJNU010000419.1:0-7293 GCA_964371005.1 uncultured Verrucomicrobiota bacterium
TGGGGTGGGATGTAGTGTAAAAAATGGACCCAGGCTGAGTGGCATCAGCTTTTGCCTCGCGTCTATGCGCGGCTCCCGGAGGTATAGGTTTCGAAATTCATGCTTTTTAGTTGCGCCGGTTTTCGGGAACAAATCCCACGCTCTTGTAGCTATAGGAGGGATGAAACGATTAAAACACTTAAAACACGCGATTCTCAGCGAGCTTGCTCGGGCTTTTTGCGGCACTTCGTGCGGTGTTTGGAGAAGACCAGATCGTTGTCGCGAAACGCGACGCTGGCACGGAAAAACGGGCCTGTAGAGGCACTTTTGCCCGGAACAGGTGCAAATGAGATAACATTAGCACGTTGTGCCCGCCCGCCGCCGCGATTTCCAGCGCCCGCTTTACCGACTCCTGCCCCTTGACCTCAGCGAAGTCCAAGTCGTCATCCTGCGGCTGGTTGAACAGGTTGGCGATGTCCACCTTTACCGGCGCGATGCGGATGTCGCCTTCCAGGAAGCTGGCGGCCTCACGCAGGTTCTGCACCGGGATGACTTGGAGCCCCTCCACGACGGCCGCCTCCGCCGCGTTCTCCGCCGGCACGAGCAGGCCGACTTTGCCTTCGGCCTTGGTGCGGAGCGCGATGGGTAAGACGCCCTTCACCGGCCGCACGCCGCCGGTCAGCGCAAGCTCACCGACGGTCACGAAGTTGTCGAGCTGATCCGTCTCGATTTGCTCGCTGGCGGCCAGCATGCCGAGCGCGATGGGCAGGTCGAAGCTCGGGCCCTCCTTCTTCACGTCGGCGGGCGCGAGGTTGATGGTCGTGCGACCCATGGGGAACTTGAATCCGGAGTTGGTCAGCGCGGTCGAGACGCGATCGCGTGATTCCTTCACGGCGGCGTCCGGGAGTCCCACGATCACGACGAGGGTATCGCCCCAGCCCGCGTTCACTTCTACTTCGATGGGATACGCGTCAATGCCGTTTACAGCAGCGGAGCACACCTTTGAGAGCATGCGCGGACAATAGCAGGGATCGCGAACGCGAGGCAATTTGAGAAATGACGGACAACCGGCGGGCCAGCACCTTGATCAACCAATGCATCTGCCGAGGGGCTGCCTCAGAACTTCCGGCGGGGGATATCAGGAAACGGCGAGGAAGGCGGAGCGCGTCGCGAGACGGTGGATTCGGCTGTGGAGCGGTCTGTGCCAGTCAAGCCTGGGGACGCCGCCAAACCGGACCTGGATAAACTGGCGGACCCGGGCGTCGCCGGCGAGGGCAGGCTCAGGCTTGGGGCTGCCTTGACCGCGCCGCCGCCCGCACTGCCGAAGCGATCACCACCCAGACTGCCGCCGAGGGGTCGCAGACTGGAGAATGAGGGCGTGGCGGTTTTGGAGAGATCGGTCTGAAACATCTGCTTGAACTGGTTGAGGCGTGAGTCTTGCGCCTTCGACTGCGTGACCTTGGCGGTTTCGCTGTCGAATAAGTCCGGCATGACAGAGGCGTCATTCAGACTGGGCAGCAACTTCAGGCCCGAGTCTTCGCTCATGGTTTGACGCAAGCCCCTTTCGGCGTCTTTGATTCGGGCCTGCAGCGGGTCCGAGGGCGACGCGTCGCCGGCCTGCTGGGCTTCGAACGTGTCCCGAGCCTCCCGCGAATCACCAATGCTCCCCGACGCGCGGTTTGTGGCCCCCAAGCCGTCGCGGCCCATGCTGTCGTAATAACGCTCAAAGACCGGGATTGATGATTTTTCGCGCCCCTGATCGTCCAACTGCGAGACGTTCATCATCTCCTCTGCTGTGAGGCCGGACATTCGGTCTTCCGGCGTGTCAAAGACCCAGTCCTTCTTGTCCAGAAGTTCGCGGACCTTCCGGTTTTGGATGATCGGCCCGGGGGGCGGGCGAGGTAGCATACGCCGCGCGCCGCTGGCATCGTCCCCCTCGAGCATACGGAAGGAGCGGGTTAGGTCTTCTTCCAACCGTCTCAAATTGTTCTTCTTCTCTTCGGTCAGTGCGTTCAGATTCGTGGTAACGGTTTCGCTTCTTGGGTCGGAAAACTTGATGGATGGGCCCCGTTTGATGGGCTGTGCAAAGAGGTTCAGCGCCCCCCCGACGGCCAGCGCCGCCAAGGCCCCACCCAAGGCCATCCTGTGAAATCCACGATTCATGTTCTGTGCTGCAGCGTATCCGGAAGCACCCGGCGCGTCAAAGCCCGCGTTAAGGGAACAGCCCGCGCATCCGCCGGGCCTCGGTCACTCGTTTGATCCCCTGGCTCAAGGCCGCCAGCCGCATCGGGATCTTCTCTTTGCGACTCTGGGTGAGGACCTGCGTGTAGGCGCCCTCGAGAATGCGGAACAACCGGTCCACAATCTCCGTCTCGCCCCAGAAAAAACTCTGCAGATCCTGCACCCACTCAAAATAAGACACCACCACGCCGCCGGCGTTGCAAAGAATATCTGGAATCACGAAGATTTCCGGTCGCTCCCGGAGAACGGCGTCGGCTTCCGGTGTGGTTGGGCCGTTGGCCGCCTCGGCCAGGATGCGGCATTGAAGCTTGCCTGCGTTGGCTTCCGTGATCTGCCGCTCCATGGCCGCCGGAACGAGGATGTCGCACGGCAGCAGCAGCAATTGCTCGTTCGTGACTGCCTCGGCCTCGGGAAAACCACCCACGATTCCGTGCCGTGCCACGTGCTTCTCGACCGCCCAAATATCCAACCCCTGTGGATTATAGATGCCCCCATGCACGTCGCTCACGGCCACGATCTTGGCGCCGTAACGCGCGAGGCAGAGTGCCGCAACCGAGCCTACGTTGCCGAAACCTTGAATCACCACCGAGGCGTTCGTGATATCCAGTCCCGTGGCATCCGTCGCCCGGTTCACCAGATAAGCTACACCGCGTCCGGTCGCCTCACGGCGGCCGAGCGATCCGCCCAAACCCACCGGTTTGCCGGTGACGATGCTCGTCACCGCGTGTCCGCTGTGAACCGAGTAGGTATCCATCATCCACGCCATCGTCTGCTCATTTGTGCCCATATCCGGCGCCATGATGTCCGTCTGCGGGCCGATGAAACCGATCATCTCCTGCGTGTACCGCCGGGTGATCCGCTCCAATTCGCCGGTGGAAAGCCGCGCCGGGTCGCAGGCCACACCGCCTTTGGCGCCGCCGTAGGGCAGGCCGGTCAGGGCGCATTTCCAGCTCATCCACATGGCCAGCGCGGCCACTTCCCCGAGTGTCACGTCCGGGTGAAATCGCAAACCGCCCTTGGTCGGCCCGAGAGCCAGATGATGCTGCACCCGGTAACCACTGAAGACCTCGACGTGGCCATCGTCGCAGTGAATGGGGACCGCGACCGTGATGGAACGTTTCGGGTATTTGACACGACCGCGGGTGTCTTCCGGCATCTGGAGATAATCCGCCACCTCGTCAAACTGCTGGCACGCCATCCGGAAACTGGGATGATCATAGACTTGCATGGCGCGAACTTACGCAAGTCTTTCAGCTCTGGAAACAGCCAACCAGCCGCCGGCTTCCTAGCGATCTCCCAAGCCGGCACCATCCGAATTCGGCGACAAACGCAACCTGGGACACCGCGGGGCTCAGCCGGCCGACGAAGCTACTTCCAAACGTGCGCCACGAAGCCGCCCCCGGAGGCCAGGGGGATGGTTTGCGAGTTGGCCGCGTTCACCGGGCGGCTGCGCTCCACCGAGAGCCTGGTCTCGATGCCTGGAGTATCGCTGAAGAAGTCCGCCAGCCAGCGACCGCGCCCCAGGAAGCTCAAATCCAGCTTGTAGTTGCACGGGCGTGGCCCGTTGACGACGCCGACATACCAGTCCTTGCCTGAGCGCCGAGCGAAAGCGGCCACCTCGCCAATCTTGCTGCCGGGCAGGACGCGGGTTTCGTCCCAGGTTGTTGGAAGATTCCGGATCACATCCACCGCCGGACTGGCAAGATAGATTTCCGGCTTGTCGGCCCAGCAGAGCACCGGCGACGTGAAAACGATTGCCGCCGCCAGTTGTCCGCCGAAGGTCGTGCCTTTGAGTTTCTCCGACTGGAAGGTCGTGGGCGTGAAATCGCCGTGCCCGGCCAGATAGCGAGTGAAGGGCAGCGAGGCGTAATGCACCGGCGGGAGGGCGTCCCATTTGTTGTATTCAAGGCCGCGGATGCCTTCGCGAGTCATCTCATTCGGCCAGGTGCGCGCCTCGCCGGCGGGCTTGTTTGCACCGTGGAAGTTGATCATCACCTTGTGCCTTGCCGCCGCCCGGGTGCAATCCTCGTAGAACGCCAGCACGTCGTGTGATTCTCTGTCCATGAAGTCCACCTTGGCGCCTTTCACGCCTGCCTCGGCGCAACGCCGGAAGAAATCCTCCTGCTTCGCAGACGTTTCCAAGCCGGGCCACTGGCGCTTCTCGTTGTAGGTCCAGCCGCGCCAAACCCAAACGCCGACTTGCTTGGTAGCCGCGTAGTCGCACAGCTCCTTCAGTCGCGCCCAAACATCCTTGCCGTCGCTGGCCCATTCCTGGCGGGAGTGTTCCCAGCCTTCGTCCACGAGATAGTATTGGCAGTTCAACGCAGCGGCAGCGTCCACGAAACCTCTCTGCCGGCTCCAATGCGTGCCCGGATCGTCGTAGGCCCACCATTGCCACAGCATGCGGCCCGGCTTGAGCCAGGCGGTGCGGATGCCGCGAGGGAAGAGCTTCGCATCCGGCGCCGGGCAGAGCGCGGCGACGATGTCGCGGTTCACGAGCCCGTTGAGATCATCCGCCACCATCAACACGCGCCACGGCGTTACGATTTCGCCGCTCATCGTCCAGCCATTCGGATCGTCGCGGAACTCGGCCTGCAGCGCGTTAGAACCCTCAAAGGCCAGGGTCATACCGCTGTAGCCCATGACGTTCGCTTCGGTCAACGCCGCGAACCTGTCGCCCGGCAGCTCGAATGTGACCGGCATGCCGATGCCTTTCGGAAAATCTTCCGTGGTGAGTTGATTCACAGGACGGCGCAAATGGACGCCTTCGTAGTTGTCTGTGTTGGGTTGAGCCCAAGCGACCGTGCCTACCGGCAACACCCAGGCCGCGATTTCTCCGTTGACCCGTCGTGCGCCTTGCCCTGGCACGATGCAGCGATACGCCACGCCATCGTCGAAACACCGCACCTCCAGACTCCATGCCGGTCGGCCGCCGGCTTCCGTCACCGGAATCACCGCGCTACGCCAACCGGTCTTGACCTGGCTCTTGAGGCCGCGCCACGGAAAACTCACGCGTCCCTTCGCTGTCTTGGGCATGTTCAGGCGGGCGTCCACGCCCAGTTTCGTCCCGTCCACCACCATCCCGATCGGTGAGGGCTGCAACACGATCTGGCCGTGACTCGTGACCGAGTAAACCACCTGCCCATCCGAGCCGGAACTAACGGTTGTTTCCAGAGTGCCGGCAGGACTCTTGAGGACGACCTCGGCGCGCGCAGCCGAGCTGCAGGCAAGCACTACGATCAGAATGAATGAAGGTGATAAACTCATAGCGCCTCGGATTATGCCGCCCGCTGTCCAGGTGTCCAGCCAAGCCGTGGACCTGAAATTCGGGGAGGTGTCTTTTGCAGCTTGCTGGAATTCGTGTTCGCGTGGATGATGCTCCCGGAAACCAAGGGCCGCAGTCTTGAGGCAATCGAGGCTGGCTGGCCGCGCAGATGAAGGTCCTCGTTATGAAACGGAAACTCACACTTGCGAGCGGTTTAGCTCTGGCTGCCGCTGGAATCCTCGCCCAACCGGCTGCGCCGAATTACGACGAAGCCCAGGTTCCGGCGTACACACTGCCCGATCCGCTCGTGAGCGCGGACGGCACGAGAGTGACCAACCAACGGGCTTGGGAGAAGAAGCGTCGTCCGGAATTGCTGCGCTTGTTCGAGGAGCAGGTCTATGGCCGGTCACCCGGCAAGCCGCGCGGGATGAAGTTCGAAGTCACCTCCTTCGCCGCCGACGCGCTCGGGGGCAAGGCCACGCGGAAGGAAGTCACGGTTTGGCTCACTGGCAAGGGAAAAGGTCCGCGCCTGAACCTCCTCCTCTATGTTCCCAACGACGCGAAAGGGCGCGTGCCGGCGTTTCTCGGTCTGAACTTCGGTGGCAACCACACGATCAACGGCGACCCCGGTATCCACCTCTCGGATCGTTGGGTGGCCAACGGGCGGAACAATTCGGTGGCGGACAATCGCGCTACTGAGGATAGCCGGGGCAGCGCGGCTTCACGTTGGCCGGTGGAAAAGATTCTCACCCGTGGTTATGCGTTGGCCACGGTCTATTGCGGCGACATTGAGCCGGACTTCCCGGAAGGATGGAAGCTTGGGATCCGCGCAGCGCTCAGCCCAGACGGGACAAACGCCTCCTTCCAGGCCGACGAATGGGGCTGTATCAGCGCCTGGGCCTGGGGACTCAGCCGCGCGATGGATTACTTGGAGAAGGATTCAGCCGTGGACGCCAAACACGTGGCGCTACTTGGGCATTCGCGTTTGGGCAAGACGGCCCTGTGGGCGGGGGCGCGGGATGAGCGTTTCGCCATCGTCATCTCGAATGAGTCCGGTGAGGGCGGCGCGGCGTTGGCGCGGCGCTGTTTTGGTGAGCGGACCAGCGACCTAAACCGCCGTTTCCCGCACTGGTTCTGCGGCAACTTCAAGCAGTACTCTGATCACGAAGACAAGCTCCCCGTGGACCAGCACGCACTGCTCGCACTCATCGCGCCGCGTCCGCTCTACGTGGCGAGTGCGGAGGGTGACCGCTGGTCGGACCCGCACGGCGAGTTCCTGTCGGCGAAAGCTGCGGAGCCCGTGTACGCGCTGCTTGGCAAAGCTGGGCTTGACACTACCGAGCAACCCTCGCTGAACCAGCCCGTCGGCGAGTTCATTCGCTATCACAATCGCTCCGGGAAGCACGACGTTACGGACTACGATTGGGAACAGTATCTCGCCTTCGCGGATCGGCATTTCAAACGGTGAACCGATCGGCTAGTCTCCAGGGTGTGAAGCGGATTGGCATCTACGGGGGATCCTTTGACCCGGTGCATTTGGGCCACTTGCTCGTGGGACAGGCAGCGATCGAAGAACTGAAGCTCGACCGGTTGTTCTTCGTCCCTGCGGCACAATCACCGTTCAAGCTGGACCAGCAACACGCGCCGGCCCTCGAACGTGTTCGCCTGCTGAGAATGGCGCTCGCAGGTGAAACGAAGTGCGAGGTGGATGAGCAGGAACTTCAGCGTGGCGGGGTTTCTTACACGGCGGACACCCTGAGCGATTACGCGGGCCGGTTTCCCAACGCGGCATTGTTCTGCCTCATCGG
>CAYJNU010000420.1:0-7291 GCA_964371005.1 uncultured Verrucomicrobiota bacterium
TTTCCTTGAGCGCCTTGGCGATGCAATCCCAGTTGATGTGGTCGTTGCCGGGCGTGCCGCGGTCGCTGCCGCAGGCGTGGAAATGGCCGAGGAGCTTGCCCGCCGCGCGGATGGCGTCGCCCTGGCATTTCTCCTCGATGTTCATGTGGAACGTGTCGAGGTGCAGCTTCAGGGCGGGACTCTTGACGGCCTTGACCATCTTGAGCGCCTGGTCGCAGGTGTTGATGAAATCAGTTTCGAAGCGGTTCAGCGGTTCGAGACAAATCAGGATGCCAGCCTTCTCGGCGTGCTTGCAGAGCGTCTGGAGATGCTTCACCACGGTGGCCCACTGCTTCTTGTATTCAGGAGCGGGCACGGCATCGGCGCGGCCCACCGCGGAATACACCGGGCCGACGACGGACTTTGCGCCGAGGACGACGGCCTGGTCCACGAGCTTCATCAAATAGGCGAGACCGGTCTTCTGGGCCTTGGGCGTGCCGCGCAAATCGCGGTCCGGGCCCATGCAGGCACAGACCGAGCCGCAGACGAGGCCGTGCTTGTCGAGCGCGCGTTTCACGAGCGCCGGGTCAATGTGGGACGGGTCTTCAACCGGGATTTCGACGGAGTCGAAGCCCCATTGTTTGAAGGTCTTGAAGAGCGAGGTGCTCTGGTTGGTAAACGGGGAGGTAAACAGGAAACTATTGATGCCGTATCTCATGCCGCGGAGACTAGTCCGGGAACGGCATCTGTCAAAAGCAAATTCGCCAGAGCCGCGTTTCAGTCCCTCTCTCCACGCGCCACCCGCAGCATAACGGCTTCCCCAACTGACGACGACCAGCCTGCTCGCGCAGATAATTGCGCCCCAACACCAATGGTGGCATCACGGGCGAAGTGGCAGATGCGCTGTGATGCATTGCAGAGACCCCGGATCCGTTCACGGCCACAGCCGGGCGCGATAGAAGCGGTGCGGAGTCTGCACCGACCACGGCTCGCTGAAGTAAAGCAGGCTGCTGCCCAGTGTATTGGTCTGGAGCGGCGACCAGTGGAGCAAGTCGGTTGAGCCCTCCAGCACAACGACCTGGTCGGGCAGGCCGCTGAGGTGAAATCCGAACTGATTGGAGAGGACGCCGAATGCGCCGTCGCAGGTGCAGATCCCCGGGATCAGTCGCAGGGTGGTTCCCACGATTCCTTCACCGACGCCGCTGCCTGCAATGAAACCTCGGGCGCGGATCGTGTTTCCCGCATGAAGGGTGACGTCGGTGAGCTGCCAGCCGCCGGGGATGCGTTGGACTGTACCCAGTTCGGTCCAGCTCACGCCGTCGCTGGAAGTTTCAAAGGCCGTGCGCCAGACTTCCGGGCCGGTGCCGCCCCGCCGCCAGGTGATCGTCGAACCGTAGAAACTGAAACACTGGCTCGCGGGTCCGGTTGCGTTGATCCGGGCGAGGTTCAGGCGTGGCACACCAGCAAGCGTGCTGAAGTAACCGCCCAGAAGAACCGCTCCGTTCGATTGCAGCGCGATTGAATTCAAAGTCGCGTTGACGCCCCCGCTTGGGCCCGGATTGAATCCGCCATCCACCGTCCCGTCCGCAAATAACCGGGCCAGGTTGGTGCGGGCCTGGCCGCCCGTCTTCGTGAAGCTGCCGCCCACGAGGATCATCCCATCCGTCTGAACCGCCAGCGCGGACACGGAGGTGGATCGCGACCGAAAGCCCCCCGTCGCTCCACCGATTCCCGGAGTGAAACTGCCGTCCAAACTCCCGTCGGGATCGAGTCTTGCCAGGTTGGTGCAGGACTGCCCGCCAATCTTGGTGAAACTGCCGCCCACGAGGATCTTCCCATCTGCCTGCAACACGAGCGCAAGCACATTGCTGTTCGCCCCCGGATTGAAGGCCACGTCCAGGCTGCCGTCCGGATTGAGCCTGCCCAAGTTGCTGCGCGGCTGACCGGCCAGCGTCGTGAACGAGCCGCCCAGCAGAATCTTCCCGTCGGGCTGCACGGCCAGGGATTGCACTGCCGACGAATTCAGCCAGAAGGAGCCTCCGCTCATGCGCGGCCCTGGATTGAAGCCGCCATCCACAGTGCCATCCACGTTGAGCCGGGCAAGATTGGTGCGCTGTTGTCCTCCGATCATTGTAAAGTCCCCGCCTACCAGAATCCGACCATCGGCCTCGATCGCCAGCACGTTCACCTGAGCACTCGCTTTGCTGCCGGCCAGTCCCGTGGCAAACCCGCTATCCAAAGTCCCATCGGCATCGAGCCGGGCCAGATTGGTGCGCGCCTGACCGCTCATTCTCGTGAACCTACCGCCCACGAGAATCTTGCCGTCCGCTTGGATGCTCAGCGCATTAACCATGGTAGATACGGCCCGAGGCCCCGCCCCTGAAATCGTAGCGAATCCCGCATCCAGCGAACCATCGGCGTTGAGTCGGGCCAGGTTGGTACGGTACTGGCCACCCATCCGGGTGAACGTGCCGCCGACCAGAATCTTCCCATCCGGTTGCATCGCCAGCGCATTGACGGTCCGGTCTGCGGTCGGAAGAAACGTGGTGTCGAGCGTGGCCAGGTTCACCGACAGAAAGGCAACCGCGCTGGTCACGCTGCCGCACGAGTTGCTCACCACGGCGTGGTAATTGCCGACGTCGCGCGCGTGGAGATTGGTCAGCGTCAAGGAGGCGTTTGTACCTCCAGGCAAAGGCGAGTCATTCTTCCACCACTGAGACTGGAGCGGTGCCGTGCCAACCGCGGTGACGGTGAAGGTAGCGCTCTCACCCAGTTGCCGCATCTGGCTTCCGGGTTGAACCGTGATCACCGGATCAACCACCGTGAGTCGGGCCACTGTGCTTATCGCGCTGCCAAAGCTGTTGCTGACCACGACGGCGTAGCCGCCTTCGTCCGCCTTGAACACGTTGCTCAGCGTGAGCGTTGCGCTGGAGGTGCCCAGCACGTTCGCGTCGTCAGCCAGCGGGATTCCATCCTTCAACCACCGGAAACTGAAGGGTTCAGAGCCGCCGGGTGCCACGGAGAACGTCGCTGTCGTGCCGGCGTTGTTTGTCCGGCTGTCGGACGAGGCAACAAAGATCGGCTGCCCCCGGGAAACCTCCGCGAACCAAGATGAGCCGTTGCATTGCCCGCCGGTGACGTAACCGCGTGCGCGGAGCGTGCCGCCGGACGGAAGGACTACGTCGGTCAACTGCCAGCCGTCGGGAACGCGCGTCCCTTCGCCGAGCGCAGTCCAAACCAAGCCGTCCGGTGAATGCTCGAAGGTCGTGCGCCAGACCTCCGGGCCGGTTCCCTCCCGCAGCCAGTTGATCGTCGAGCCATCAACCACGAGGCCCTGCGTGGCCGGGGCGCTGTTGTTGAGACGCACAAGGTTCTCACGCCATTGCCCGCCTGGCATGGCGGCGGAACCGGCAGCGAGAATCCTCCCGTCGGGCTGCAAGGCCAGCCCATAGACCGCGCTGCCCATCGTCGGGTTGAACGTTTTGTCGAGGCTCCCGTCAGCATGCAGCCGGGCCAGGTAGTAGCGTTGTTCGCCAGCGATCGTGCTGAAGGAACCGCCCACCAGAATCATCCCGTCCGCCTGAACCGCCAGCGAGTACACAGTGGGATAGTCACCTTCATAGAGCGTTCCCGCGTGCGGGTTGAAGGTGCCGTCCAGCGTGCCATTGGGGTTGAGCCGGGCAAGGTTGGTGCGCACCTGTCCGCCCAGCCGGGTGAAATAGCCGCCCACCAGGATCTTTCCGTCAGCTTGCAGGGCCAACGCCGTCACACCAGCGTCCGCCCCCGGGTTAAACGAATAGTCCGGAGTCCCGTTCGCGTTCAGCCGGCCGATCCGGTTGCGCCCTTGCCCGTTCAGCGTCGTGAAAAATCCGCCCACCAGAATCTTCCCATCGGGTTGCACCGCGAACGAAGCCACGCAATTGTCCGCTCCCTGGCTGAGCGCGGAATCCAGAGTGCCGTCGGCGTTCAGTCGGGCCAGGTTTCTGCGCGACTGTCCATTTAGCGTGGAGAAACAGCCGCCCACGAGAATCATCCCGTCCGCCTGGAGCGCCAGACACGTCACGTCACCGTCGGTCCCTGGATTGAACTCTTCATCCACGGTCCCGTTCACCTGGAGCCGGGCCAGATGATTGCGCGTTTGTCCGGCCAGCGAGGTGAACCCGCCCGCCAACAAAATCCTGCCGTCCGCCTGCACCGCGATGGAAAACACGGTGCCGCTCGCCCCCGGATTGAAGCCCGCGTCCAGAGTGCCGTCCGCGTTGAGCCGGCCGATGCGGTTGCGCGGCTGTCCGCCCAGCGTGGTGAAATCGCCGCCGAGCAGAATCTTCCCGTCAGGCTGGAGCGCCTGCGCAAACACCGAGCCGTTCACCATGGGGTTGAAGTTCGTTTCGAGTGTGATCACATTCACGGTCAACCGCACGTCCATGCTCGTCACGCTCCCGAGACTGTTGCTGACCACGACGCGGTAAGCCCCGGCATCGCCAGCCTGGAGATTCGTCAAGGTCAGCGAAGCCTCGTTGGCCGCGCTCAGGGGCGCATCGTCTTTCCACCATTGATAGTCCAACGGCGCCGTGCCGACCGCAGTGACGCTGAAGGTCACGCTCTGACCGAGTTCGCGCGCCTCGCTCGCCGGTTGCGCAATGATCACCGGGTCGAGCACTGTTAGTGTGGCGGTCGCGCTCGTCACGCTGCCGAGGCTGTTGCTCACCACGATGTGGTAGGCGCCCGTGTCGCCGCCCAGCACGTTTGTGAGCGTCAACGTCGGTGTGTTCGCCCCGGCGACATTGCGTTCGTCCCCAAGCGGCGCATTGTCCTTGAACCACTGATAGCTGATTGGTTCCGAACCTCTGACGACTACGCTGAACGTGGCGGTCGTGCCGGCGTCATTCGTCCGGCTGAGCGGTTCCGCCACCAACACGGGCTCTCCGGCGTAGGCCTCCACAAACCAAGCCGAGCCAGAGCCGTAACCTCCCGAGACCCAGCCCTGTGCCCGCAAGCGGCCACCGGATGGAACCAAAACACCGCTGAGCCGCCAGCCGCCGGGGATACGCGCGCCTTCGCCGAGGCTCGTCCACATCAGGCCGTCCGGTGAATGATCGAAGCTGGTGCGCCAGACTTCCGGGCTGGTGCCGCCGCGCAACCAGGTGATCGTCGTGGCATCGAAGGTAAGGCTCTGCGTCGCGGGCTCGGTCGCATTCAGCCGCCCGAGTGAGTAGCGCGTGCGTCCGCCCAGGAAACTGAACGCGCCGCCCACGAGGACTTTGCCGTCGGCCTGAATGGCCAGCGCATCCACGACGCCGTTGGCACTCGGATTGAATCCGCTGTCCAACGTGCCATCCGCATTCAGCCGGGCCAGATAGTAGCGCGACTGCCCGGCCACGGTGGTGAAGTAACCGCTCACGAGGATTCTCCCGTCGGCCTGGAGCGCCAGCGAATAGACATACGAGTAAGGGGAAATGCCACCCACGCCTGGATTAAACCCGCCATCCAGGGAACCGTCCGCGTTCAATCTGGCGATGGAATTTCGCGGCTGCCCACCTGCCGTAGTGAAAGAACCGCCCACCACGATCTTCCCGTCCGGCTGAATCGCCAGGGCATACACCGAGCCGATAGGCCCTGAATCGAAGCCGGCGTCCAACGTCCCGTCAGAATTCAACCGGGCCAGGTTTGTGCGAGGCTGTCCGCACAATTCAGTGAAATAGCCGCCCACCAGGATCTTCTCATCCGGCAAGATTGCGAGCGACTTTACTTCGCCGTCTGCATCGGCTTGAAAGCCGAAGTCCACCGTCCCGTCCGCCTCCAACCGTCCCAGGTTATTGTGCGGTTGACCGCCCAGCGTGTTGAAATATCCGCCCACGATCAACTTCCCGTCCGGCTGCACCGCCAACGCGTAACACCCAGCATAGCCGGAAGCGCCCAGTGAGGCACTGAATCCAGAGTCCGGTGTGCCGTCCGCATTGAGCCGTGCGAGCCCGTTGCGCGTCCAACCGCCCAGTTGGCTGAACGCGCCGCCCACCACGATCATCCCGTCACTCTGCATGGCGAAGCAATGCACCATCTCGTTCGCCCAGGGATGGAAGTTAAGATCGAGAGTCCCGTCTGCGCTCAGCCGGGCCAGGTTTGCACGCGGCTGTTCGCCGATCGCGGTGAACCAACCGCCCAGCAGGATGCTGCCATCCGCCTGCACCGCCAGCGCATGCACCTCCGGAGCTCCGCCCAGGATCGCATACAACTCGTCCGCCGCCGGGGACTGGCCGTGCAGTAAGGCCGAGGAAAGCAGCCAGGTTGCAGAAAGGAGCCCGCAGCGCCGGGAGAAACGCAGACATTGAGAGACAGAAGGCAGCAGGCGGACGCCCGGGCGGACAATTGCGAAGTGCCGCGAGAGAAGCGCCCGGCCTGCGCGTTTTGCTGGTTCACTTCGCGGTTCTCGAACTCGCGTCTGACCGCCGCCTGTTTGCAGCTCAGGGGTGCCCGCCTCTGCGTTCCGTGTTCGCCTCATGGTGTTCATCGTTTGCCCGGTTTCGGTTCGTTGAGCCAGCGAATGGCGCAATTATGCGTCTCCTGCGCCCAGCATGTCATCAAGTTAATCTGCAACAACCACAGAACCGCAGAACTCATTTCCGGTTCTTCCAGCCCGGCCCGCGCACGACCCGCCCCGGCTTCGCGCCGGTGTGCTCGCCATCCTTCAGCACTTGCACGCCGTTCACGAACACCTGCGCCACGCCGGTCGCGTACTGATGCGGCTTCTCGAACGTGGCATGGTCCTGAATCTGGTCCGGGGCGAATACGACGACGTCGGCAAAATGGCCAGGCTTGAGCGCTCCACGGCGGTCGAGTCTCAGGGTTTCGGCGGGGAACGAAGTCAGGCGGCGGATGGCTTCGGTGAGCGGGATCACCTTTTCCTCGCGAACATACTTGCAGAGCAGCCGGGCGAAGTTGCCGTAGGCGCGTGGGTGGGGATTCGATTTGAGGAACACGCCCTCTGGTGCAAGCGAGCCTTCATCGGAATCGAAGCTCACCCACGGCAGGGCGACTTGTCGCCGGACGTTTTCCTCGGACATCAGGAAGTAGATCGTCGAGACCCGGCTACCGTCTTCGATCACCAAATCCATGGCGGTTTCCTCCGGCGACTTGCCGCGCAACTTGGCGACTTCGGCGAGTGTCTTGCCGGTCAGCGGTTTCAGTTTGTCGCTCTTGAAGCCAACGAGTAGCACCCGCTCGGGCGAACCGGCCGCGAGGTAAAGGCTTTCCCATTTGTCCGTGGGGGTGGCCATCTCCTTGCGCACGCGTTCGCGGACGGCCGGATCCTTGA
>CAYJNU010000421.1:0-7277 GCA_964371005.1 uncultured Verrucomicrobiota bacterium
GGGGCCGGCAATGCCTTCCCGCCGGAGGTTCTCGACGGATACCTCGGTAGGGGCGAACAGGAGGGAGCTGCAATGGTCAGTCAGCACGCGGTTAATCTCCTCGGGCATGTCGCGGCGGAACGAGCGCAAACCGGCCTCGACGTGGGCGACTGGGATATTGAGCTTTGCGGCCGCCAGGGCGCCGGCAATGGTGGAGTTGGTGTCCCCATAGACCAGGACCCAAGCCGGTCTTTCGTGCAGCAACACCTTTTCAATCTCAATGAGTTGTCGTCCGGTTTGGAGCCCGTGCGTGCCGGAACCGACCCCCAAATTGCAGGCAGGCTCCGGGACTTCGAGTTCCGAGAAGAAAATCGCAGACATGTTGTCGTCAAAGTGCTGTCCTGTATGCACCAAAACCTCCTCCAAACCGGACACCGCGCGTAGGGCCTTGGAGACAACCGAGGCCTTAACGAACTGCGGACGCGCACCGACGACGCTGACAATTTTCATGCGGTGACTTTCGGACCAAGAGACCACCGGCGAGATGTCAAGCCTGAGCGGCCTTCAGTGCTGCCGCGACAGAATCCTGGTCGGACTCGCTGAGAAATGGATGCATGGGCAGACTCAAGACTTCCCGAGAAGCCTTTTCAGCCACCGGGAAATCGCCCCACTTGTTTCCGCAAGCGGAGAACACCGGTTGCTCATGTAGGCATTTTGGATAGTAAACGGCAGTGGGGATGCCCAGTTCTTTCAGCCTGAGCGCCACGGCGTCCCGGTTCGCTGCACGGATGGTGTATTGGGCATAAACGTGTGTGTTGCCGGGCATTATCTGGGGCGCCGAGGACGGAAGATGGAGGACGGAGGAGAGCGACTCCGTGTAGCGGGCGCCGATGCGTGCCCGCTCCTGGACCTCCCATTCGAAGTGAGGGAGTTTGGCAAGCAAAACGGCGGCCTGCAAGGTGTCAAAGCGCCCGTTCATTCCGAGGTACGGATGATGGTGGCGTTTCTGCCCTCCGTGAGTCCGGATGGCTCGCATTTTGTCTGCCAGCGCGTCGTCGTTGGTAAACAAGGCACCGCCATCCCCATAGCATCCCAGTGGTTTGGCTGGGAAGAAACTGGTGCTGCCAATCAGAGTCATGCCGCAACTCCGACGCCCGTTCTGGGTGGCTCCAAAGCTCTGGGCGGCGTCTTCGATGACGGGCAGGTTGTGTCGGGCGGCAATTGCGTTGAGGCGTTGATAGTCCGGCATTTGGCCGAACAGGTTCACCGGTAGAATGGCCTTGGTGCGGGAGGTGATGGCTGCCTCAATCAAATCCACGTCAATATTAAACGTTTGTGCCTCAATATCAACGAAAACGGGCTTTGCGCCGGCCAAGCCGATCACCTCGGCGCTGCTGATCCAAGTGAAGGGAACGGTCACGACTTCATCTCCCGGCCCTATGTCCAGGGCGCGCAACGCGATTTCCAAGCTGACCGTGCCGCTGGCGACGGTGATGCAATGCTTGGTGCCCACATACTTCGCCAACACCGATTCCAACTCTGCAATCTCGGGCCCCATGATGAATTGGCCGTGCTCCAAAACGAGCGCCATTCGCTGATCAATCTCAGCTCGGTACTTTTGATACTGTGTCTTCAGGTCGATGAATTGCATGGGTTAATCGAGAATGGGAATTCAATGAGCACGTGATTCTTCAGTTCCGCGCCGGCCAGCCGCCAAAGGGGAAGCGGCCAAAGACAAAGCAGAAAGCTTCAAAGACAAACGCCGAAAAACTGAAACGCTGACAGGCTGACGTGCCAAAACTGGGAGCAAGATTATGATGAAGATGATGACTAAGAGCGCCGAGGAAAGGCTGACAGGCCGAAATTCAGATTGCCTGCGCACATCCGACGGTTGTTAGTCACGATGTAACATGGGGTCCACTGCTGTTTCGGAGTTGGGCTGCGCCTGGCTGAGCGGCTTAATGACGCGGCAACCGATGGCCGCCATCTTCACACTCAACTCCTCAAACACGGCTTCACCTCCATAGATGCCGATGATGGCGCCGCCTGAGCCCGCAAAGTTCGCGCTGGCACCGCATTCCCGTGCGACCTCCACCATCCGAATCTGCCAGCTCGGCAGGGTGCAGATGCGGCGGCGGACGTCGAAATTCTCATCCACGAGCCGGGCGAGTTGCGCCGGATCTTGCTGCAACAACGCATCCCGCCCACGCGCGGTCAGTTCGGCCAGGCGTTTCATGGCGTCCACTACTTCGGGTTCGCCCCGGTTAAAACGGCCCCGGAGGTCATTGTGAACGATCTCCGTCGGTTCGCTGAGGGAGTTGTGATACGCGAGATAGAGGGGCGGCAGAAGGCGGGGCGGCATCGGCTCGTAACGGTAGCACTTGAGGCCGTTCACCACGCGCTCCAACGCCGGGTCGAAATCCATGTAAACGAGCCCCTCGTACGCTTGGATGACGCGGTCCTGCAATCCGCCCATGATGCCCAGTTTGTCCCGCTCGACGGACAAGATAAAGGAGGGCTGCGCCTCCAAGGGAATCTCGACGCCGTAAAATTCCATCAGGCAGCGCAGGGTGGCCGCAATGATGGCACTGGAACCCGCCAAGCCCACCTGTTGCGGAATGTTGGTATCGTAGCGAATGGAAAAATTGCGCCCGTGCAGGGGCAATCGCTGCGCCTGGCAGTATTCCACAAACCGTTTGATGGTGGCTTTGATGAGCCGGATGCCCCCGTAGTAGCCGTGCAAATCCACGTCCCGAGCGAGGTCGTGGATGGACCGGAAATGGGCGCGGTCGTTCGCGGAAAGCACAATGTCCACCGAGTCCCATTCATACAAGACGACGTCCGCGTGGAAGTTGCGGATAATGACGGACAGGGTCCGGCCGTGGTAGCCGTCCGAAGGGTTGCCCAGCAGTCCGGCCCGGGCGTATGCGCATTTACGAATGGTGATCAAGCAGGGTCTCGAGGTGGCGGCGCAAGGCCGCTCCCTGTTTCTCGTCTTCCAGGGCAAATTCCACAAAGGTGCGAAAATAGGATTGGAAGTTGCCGATGTCGTAGCGCCGCTCGCTCTCGCGCAGGCAGAGGCCAAAGACCCGCCCGCCGTCCTTGAGCAGGAGGCGGATGGCATCGGTGATCTGGATTTCACCGCCTTTGCCGGGAGGCGTCCGCCGGATGGCGTCGAAGATGGCCGGCGCGAAGATGTAGCGCGCGGCGATGGCCAGGTTGCTGGGAGCCTCCTGCCGCGAAGGCTTCTCGATCAGGTCTTCGACTTCAAAGGTTTCGCCCTCGGTTTTGGGTCGGGCGATGCCGTAGCGATGGACTTCTTCCAGCGGCACTTTCTCAAAGGCGATGACGGCGGCGGCCTGTTGCTCGGTGAAACAGCGGGCCATGCGTTCCACGATGTCGCTCTGGGCGTGCATGCCGATGATGGAATCGCCCAGGGCCACGACGAAGGGTTGTCCTCCGACGAAGGCTTCCGCGCAGGCGATGGCGTGACCCAACCCCAGCAATTCGCGCTGGCGCGTATAGAAGTACTGCAAGGGCGCGCGTTCGTATTCGAGTTCTTCGAGCAGTTCTTCGCGACCGCTCTCGCGCAGTTCCTGAATGAGTTCCTCGTTCAGGTCAAAATGGTTTTCGATGGAGGTCTTGCCGGGGCCGGTGATGAAGAGCACGCGCTTCATGTGCATGCGCGTGAGTTCTTCCACCACGTATTGGACGACGGGCTTGCGTCCCACCGGCAGCATTTCCTTGGGTTGGGACTTGGTCGCAGGCAGGAGCCGCGTGCCCAGTCCGGCGACCGGGACGACGGCGATGTTGATATCGGTCATATCAGGGGGAAGGCAGCCAAATCAAAAGCAGAAATAGCGAAAGCAGAAAGCGGAAATGCGGACCAAGGGACTACGGGACCACGGACTACGAACCACGGACGAGCGACTGGGAAACATTCAACATTCAACGTTCAACTTCCAATGACCAACGGCGGAAAAAAGCCAAATTGGAGAGCGAAGGACGGAGGGTGGTTTCCGGTCATTCCTCGAAGAGTTCGCGCAAAGTTGCCAGGACCGCTCTTGCCGTGGTGGGATCAAGCCGGCCCAACGGTCGCGCCAGCCGGCGTTTGTCCACGGAGCGAATATGGTCCAGAGCGATCTGACCGTTAACCCCAGCAAACTGACACGACACCCGAAACGGCGCAGTGAAACCTTGCCTGGTCAGCGGGGCCACCAACACGGTTCTCAGTCGATCATTCATTTCGTCCGGGGACACCACCACCGCCGGCCGGGGCTTCTGCATTTCGGATCCCACGACCGGATCCAGTGCCACCACCCAAATCTCGAACCGCCGCACTACCACTCCCATTCCTTCCCATCCCAGTCGCGAGGGGACTCGCGGAAGGCCGCAAGTTCTGTGTGGTCACGCTCCAACTCGGTCTCGGGAATGGCCGCGAGGGTCTCCGCCCAGCCCTGCCGCGGCTGGCGCCGCACGGGACGGATTATCAGCGCCTCCCGCTCCGCAGAAACGTCCACATCCTCGCCCAACGGACATTGTTTGAGCAACGCCGGATCAATCGGGATGAGGCACGTCCCGCCAATCGAAATGGTCTTCGTGGTCATAGGGTCAGCATGCTCCGGGCACCTCAGCCGCGCAAGAAAGGATTGGGACAGGGAATCGTCTCGTGTCGTTCTCAGTTGGGGGCACAGAATCAAAGCAAAAATCACCAATACAAAATGCGAAATTAGGAATTAGATATTAGAAACCAAGCAAACCTAAATGCTGACAGGCTGACAGGCTGAAAGCTTCAGGGGCATATGCTGCAACGTTACGCCAGCATGGCTCTCTCCAGGCGCTGGCGTTCCCGGTTGGAACGGTAGGCGTCTGCAAAGAAGCCCCCCGGGCGGGGCGACTGCAGGCGGCTGGCCACGAGCGCGAGTCCCAAGCGGATTGCCTGGCGTAGCACGACCGCTTGTTTTTCGCGGGTCACGCTGATGACGTGCGTCAACTCGCTTCCGGTTTCTTCGTCCAAATCAACAGTGGTTCGCATAGGGCGCCTGAGTAGCGTACATCGGGACGATTCGTCCGCAAGCTTGCGGGCATTCAAAAGCAGAAAGCTTCAGGGGCAAACGCTGAAAAACTGGGATGCTGACACGCTGACACGCTGCAAGCAGCAGGGGTAAACGCTGAAATGCTGAAATGCTGAGATGCTGGATCATTCAAAAGCAGAAATCAGGAAAGAAGGCGGAAATACCCGAAGCGCACAGCAAAGTGGCTAAAAGAACTGCGTGGGTTCCTGCCGCCAGTTGACGTTGCCGTAGAGAACCCGCTTGATTTCCACCTCTTGGCGGGTCGGTTGGTAGAAAACCAGCCAGCGGTTGAAGGGCGGCGCAAGGACGAAGAACCGCATTCCCTTCAAGGCGCGCGTTTTGAATCGGGCAAGCGGTCCCATCTCCGGGAATTGTGCCAATCGTTCGAAGGCCTCAAAAGCGGCATCCAAGAAAGCCAGCGCCGCCCGCTCGCTGTCAGCGGCGATGAAATCACGGGCGGCCATCAAGTCCTCGTCCGTCTCCGGTGAGGCCCGCCAGTTCATCACTTCAAATTCCCATAGATGCGGGCTTTGCGGGCGGCAGTCATGGGCGTGGCGGGGGCGGCTTGAAGCAGCAAAGCCTCCAGCTCATCCGCGTTTCGGAAGCATGCACCGTCCGGGCCTTGTCCCCGGGTGACGGCATCCAGCAGCGCCAGTGCCTGATGAATGACTTCGCTCTTACTTGAGGCGCGGCCGGTGCGGATTTGGCGTTGAATGAGCGTTTCGTAGTAGTCTGTGCGTGCGTAGCCCATGGTCTTAGGGTAAGCGATGGCCCAATGCTGTCAACATTGGAGGGCGGAGGACGGTCGTTCAAAAGCAGAAATCACGAAAGCGGAAAGCGAGTCAAAGGACTACGAGACTACGGACCACGAGACCACAAGACGACGGAGGTCAGGTGTCAGAGGGCGCAGGGAACATTCAACATTCAACGCTCAACATTTAACATGCAACGGAGTCGGCAAGAGCGAAGGGTGACTATTCACCATCCAGCAGGTGGTTGACGGAGACTTCAAAGCCGGGGAGCAGGACGGAGGCGGCGGTTTCACCGCGACCGCGGCGCATCACCAACACGTAGCGCGAGGCTTCGAGGTGAAGCACGTCCACCGTCCCCGCTTCCGGATCAATGATCCAGTATTCCTTGACGCCGTGCTGTTCGTAGAGGTCGCGCTTTTCGATGCGATCGCGGTTGCGGCTGCCCAGGGAGATGACCTCGGCCACCCAATCGGCAGGACCCATGATGGCGCTTTCAATAATGTGAAGCCGCGGCCTGCTGATGAACGCGACATCGGGCTGCGTGACGTGATGCTTCGAAAGCACCATGTCCAGGGGAGCGGTAATGACTTCACCCAAGTCGCGCTGCGCGACCCAGTCATGCAGGTGCCGGTACAATCGCAGAACGATCTTTTGGTGAAAAAATGTTGGCGAGGGTGACATGATGAGTTCGCCTTCCCAGAGTTCGCACGGCTGGTTGGTTTCGGGAAGTTCCGCCACCAGCTCCGCATAAGACCAGCGCCGCAGCATCTGCGCAGGCCGGGCCTTTTCCAGCAAATCTGGCGACGAAGTCATGACAACACCTTAGGCGGAAGGATGTGCCTTTTCAACGAAGAAAGGGCAGCGGAACGTGGGCCACAGGTCTCCGGGATCAAGGGCCAGTAGTTGGGGAACATTGAACGCTCAACATTCAACATTTAACGAAGGCGACAAGGGTGCGGGTTGGTTGTGCAAACGAAACCAAAGCCACGTGCAAAAAGGCTCCTTCTTTTTGCGTTCCGTGCGTTCTTTTGTGGTTCTCATCTGCGGCTGAAGGGGCCGCTGCCTGCATGCTCGCTTCAGCGCCATGCACGACCGAAGGCACTCGTGCACTTGCGAGCGTCAACTCTTTTTTTACTTTTTTGTGCCCGTGTACTGGGGGAGTAGTGGGAGGGTAGTGGGCGAGTAATGGACGAGTAGTCTCTTTTCTGGCCCTGGCCCCCGCTCTGCACTCCAGATCCCGTGCTATACCTCCGCCGCGCTCACGCATCATGGTGATGTCGTGAGGAACGCAGCCGTGATCGCGTGTCGCCTACACATTGCAAATGACGGATCGCGAGTCACGCATCACGGTTCACGGCCGCACGTCGCACGTCCTTATGAACGATCAGGAAACCATTGCCCGCTTCATCTTTCTGCGCTCGCAGGGGTGGAGTTTCAACCGGATCACGGTTGAACTCAACGTCTCCAAGCC
>CAYJNU010000422.1:0-7266 GCA_964371005.1 uncultured Verrucomicrobiota bacterium
CTTTGTGCTTTGCGTCCAGAAACCAGCGCATCTGCCGCACCTGCTCGTGTTTCTTGTCAATGGCCCCGAGTTCCTCCGACCAGAACAGTGCGGTTTCCACCGCAGCCACGTTGCCTTTGAACTCCGGCAGCGCCGCCGGGGACGCCATGGCCTTGCGAAACTCCATGGTCTCCGCGCCCGGCGTCGCGCCGCCCACGCCCATCACGCCAATGACGAAGGGCATCTTCGGCGCGCCGACATCTCGGCGCACGTCACGGATGAAGTGCGCCAGCAACTCACTGTAAACGTCAAATTGGCCGGGTTTGCCGTGAGCCGGATAGACATGTCCGTCCACCATGTCGTTCCAGCCCTGCAGCCAGACGAAGCCGGCCAGTTCATAGCCCTGGGCCGGGTCGTCACCGGGTACCACGCGCTTCGGGTCGGCGAGCACCTTTCTCACATGCTCCAGCATGAGCCGGTAGCAGTGCCCCGTGTCCCGTTTTTTCTCGGCCAGCCATTGGTCCATGTCTTTGGGAACACCGTGGACCTTGGGGCCGTAATACAGCTTCTTTTGAAACTCATTCAGCACATAGGGCCCCGCGCTGGGCGGCCGGAAATCCGTGTGCAAGCTCTTGCCGCCCCACGCGGTCTTGATGATGAGCACCGGCTCCATGAGCGCCGCGTCCATCGTCAGTCCGAACGTGAACTCCGGCCCGATCTTGTTGCCGGGTGTGCCCCTGTCCTGCCCCCAGAGGGACCCGAAGCCCGCGGTCAGTTTACCAGTGAGTTCGAAGTTCTCCTCGGCAGCTCCGGTCAGATACGAAATCCAGGCGCCGTCGCATACGGTCGCTTTTCCATCCGCGCCACGCATCATCTTTAGGAGCGGCGCTGTCGTCGGGTCGTCGCCGATGTAGTCGAAGGTCTCGACCTTCGCGTGTCCTTCCATGTTCGACTGGCCGGCGAGGATGAACACTTTCAGCGCTTTGGCGTCCGCTTGGCTGGGGGTTGCCAACATCAGGCCGGCAGCCACTGCGGTCATCATGCACCCGGTAATCTCTCGCTTGGCGTTCATGGTTTCCGGTCAGTTCGTTCGTCGGGCTAGACAATTTCCTCCCTGCCCGCATCCCAACGCACGATGCGACGCTCCTGCTGGGCCTTCAGCGACATGAGAAATGTCGCCGTCTCGATGAAGGCCTCGTCCGTCGAGCATTTCGGGATGCCGCGACTCCGGATGCAGTTCACCCAATCCACGAGGTGATTGGGCTGCTCCGGGGTCTTGCCTCGTTCATAACCTTTGGGCAGACCGGCATTCCGATTGTGGCGAGCGCGGACGATCTCAAACGTGGAGGCGTCATGAGCGATGGCGTCGAAGCGCAGCGTGGCATCCCGCCCGCAGAGTTCAACCGGCTGGTTGGCTGCGGCATTCATGCTGCCCGTGAAGGTCACCGTGCGGCCCAGTTTCTCAAACTCGTAGGTGGCGACCCATGTATCCGGCACTTCACGGTCGTCTCGGAGCAGGGCGTTCAAACCCGAGCACGAACACGTGTCCGGAATGCCGTGGCCAAGCAGGTATTGAACAAAGTCCAACTCATGCGACAGCAGGTCGCCGGCGTAGCCCGTGCCATAAGCGTAATAACAGCGCCAATGCCAGAAGTGACGTTCGTTCCAGGCGATCTTGGGCGCGGGCCCGAGCCAGAGATCCCAATTTACCTGCTTGGCGACTTCCGCGGGGTTGGGCCGATCCCATTTTTCATAGTAGCCGTACCAGCGCCAGTTGGGATGGGCCGGATCGGACGCCTTGAAGCGCCCCGTGCGCACCAGCGTGACAGGGCCAAGCACCTCCTTTGCGAGCAGTTCCCTGGCCTGCAAGGCACAAGTAGCCTGACGCGCGTGGTGGCCAAGCTGGAAGACGACTTTGCTTTTCTTCAAGGCGTCGCGCATCTGTTTGGCTTCTTCGAGCGTGCGGGAGAACCCTTTCTCGCAATAGATGTCTTTGCCCGCCTTGACCGCGTCGAGCACCATCCGGCAATGCCAATGGTCCGGCGTGGCGATGATGACCGCATCCACGTCTGGATCAGCCAGGAGCTCGCGGTAATCCACGTAGGTCTTCACCTGCGGGTTCAGACTGCGCTCGACACCTTTCTGCCGGTGCGGTCCATAGACATCGCAGATGGCAGTCACCTGGACGTTCGGAGCGTGGACGACCGCATTGAGGAGATCCCCGCCGCGCGTGCCGAGGCCGATACAACCCACCCCAAGCGTCTTGCCGGGTGACTGGGCGGGGAGAATCACGGGCGCGAGGCTCGAAGCGATGGCCAGGGTCGTGGCGGCTTCGCCAGTCGTGCGGAGGAACTGCCGGCGGTTGAGGATTGAGTTTGCATTCATGGTGCTCTGAAGACTGTGGTTTGTGGTTGTTGTTCTGAGAGTCTTGAGTTTTTTGGCATCGAAGCAACTCCGGATTTGAAAAGGCGGCGGCGTTCCACGATTCTGAAGCCGCGTTGCATCACGGAGTATTCGCGCCATGCTTGGCCACCGCTTCGACGCGGTTCCGCACGTGCATCTTCTCGCAGATGTTTTTGACGTAAGTCCGCACCGTTTCGATGCCAATGCCCAACTGGTCGCTGATCTCCTTGTAGAGGTAACCGGAGGACAGGAGATTGAGCACCTCCTGTTCGCGCGGGGAAAGGTTCTCGGATTCTTCGGGCGAGGGACCGACGAGATGAAAATGCCGCACGACCTTCCGCGCGATGTGGCTGGAAATCGGTGAACCGCCCCGCCGCACGTCGTCAATGGCCTCCAACAAGACCTCCGGGGGACTCGATTTCACCAGGTAGCCGTCCGCGCCCGCCTTGAGTGCGCGGAAGATCCGTTCGCTGTCCTCGTACACCGTGAGCATGATGATCTGGACCGAAGGCAGGGATTTCTTGAGGTGCGTAACACAGTCAATCCCGGACATGCCCGGAAGCTTGATGTCCATCAGGACGACGTCGGGTTTCAGGACGTGAATGCGCTCGATGGCTTCCTCGGCGGAGGCACATGCGCCGACGAAGTGCACGTCGCTTGCGGCACTGAGGATTTGGGCAAGTTGCTCGCGCAACCCTCGGTCATCTTCGACAATCGCCACTTTCTTGATCATACGACCCGAGCAGCCCCATGATGCGCCCACCGCCACCGCCCGGCCATCCCCGAAACCGGGGAGTTCATGCCGCCCCCGAAATCGCTGCCGTCACCGGCAACCGTAGCGTTACTCTTGTCCCGACCGCCCGCGTGCTTTCTATGATTAGACTTCCGCCGATGTCTTCCATTCGGCGCTTCAAATTCGCCAGTCCGTTCCCCGGCGGCTTGGACGCCGGGTCAAAGCCGCCGCCGTCATCCTGAATGCAAATGCTCAGCACCGAAGCTGCGAAGTTGATCCGGATGCGCACCTCTGACGCGCGGGCGTGCTTGAGGATATTGTGGAGCGCCTCCTTCACCGCCATGATGAGGTTGTGCCGCACCTGGCTGCTGAGGGCAACTTGGGCAGGCAAGTCTGGCACTTCCAACCGACAGCGCAACTGAGCCTGCGAGCACAGTTGGTTGCCCAGTTGGCAAAGATAACTCGCCAGTGCGTCGAGGTTGTCGTTTTCCGGGTTTACCGCCCAGACAGTCTCGTAAAGTGCGGACACCAGTTCACGGGTGGTTTGGGAGATGGTGCCGAAATCCGCGCGGGCGTCGTCTGGCAACGAGGGTTTGCGCTGGGCCACTGCGCTCAACAGGGAAATCTGCGTGACGCGGGCGCCAAGGTCATCATGGATGTCCTGGGCAATCCGCAATCGCTCGCGGTCAACGGCGCGTTGCTGTTCGAGCCGCTGCAATTGCAGGTGCATCCGTCGCCAGACGGCATAACGCCAGCCGCCGATCACCCCCGCCAGCAACATGGTCGCCACCGAAACCCAGAACCACGGCGTCCGCCAGAACGCGAGCGGCACCTCGAACGCGAGGGAGGCTTCCGTCTCGCTGGGCACACCCATCACCGACAGTTCTTTAAGGCGAAAGCGATAGTAACCCGCTGGCAAATCCACATATTGCATTCCCACCGCGCCAGCGAGACCCAGGCTGTAGGCCTCGTCCCACTCCACCACGAGGTGCTCGCCGGGGCTCACCGGTGTCGCGAGTTCTTTTATGGTGTGCCACTCGGCGTGGCCGGACAGGTCGTCATCAACAATGGCGAGGCCCTTCGTGCGGCGGGGAGAATCGGTTTCAAACACCTTGGCCATGCTGGGACGCAAACCGTCGCGCATCCACCCTGCTGGCGCGCTCCCGGCCGGCGTGCTGCCGGCGGCGGCGAATGCCGCGCGCAGGGAGACGGCGGAGGACGCATCGTTGGATGACTGGGACTTGATGACCAGGTCGGTAATCGCGCAAACCCCCAGCGCGGCGGGCGGTCCGGCGGAAGTCATGACCACCCAGAAACTCCTGGCATTGGGCGGCACGACGATGATTTCCTGGCGGTGCGTGAACGCAGCGGTTTGCAGGTCGCCCGTCCAGCCTTCACTTTGTCCCGCGATGCTGAGTTTTGTCTCGCCGACCTGGTCCCCGCTGCCATCCAAAAAGCGGAGGTAGAGGCGCATGTCGGCCTGGGATTCCCGCCACTGATCCTCGTAACCATCCAGCTTGAAGCGGACGCGCGCCGGCAGGCGGGCTCGGTTCGTGGCCGGGCCGAACTCAAAGACCACCGTACGCGGCGACCGGTCAAGGCGCAATTTTGCAGTGGGGGGTACGGTCATTCGCTTGCCGTCCACCACCAACCCGCGAATTTCCGTGAACAGGTTGGTTTGGGGGTGACCCGTGGCTTGCGCATGCATACGAGGGACCACGCCGAGGCAGAGCACCGCCACCGCTGCCAGCCCGGCAAGGCGGAAGGCGCCGAACCGGCGCGCGCAAATTGAATCCTGCCCGAGGTTGCTCAAAGCGCAGGTGGTGTAGCCGACACCAATGGCGAACGCAATCCGCGGTTTGTTGGTCAGGTCATCCGGCATTCTGGTTATCGATTGAAAATGTAAGCGCTCTTCAAGGAAAGGCCGATCTGCCGCAGGTTGCTGAGGCAAGCAATGCACTTGCCTCTTTTCCTTGGCGCTGTTCAAAGCCGGCAACTGCATCGCCGCCAGGATCGCGATGATGGCGCTGACCACGAGCAACTTGATAGGAGTGAAAGCAAGTGCGGTCTGATGCCGGATGCGGGTTGGTTCGTAGCGATCATGGGGCGATGGGTAGGACTGGCCGCAGCGGGATTTCGCCGCGCAACATCTTCGTGGCTTCGCCGGCCACGCGCAAATACCAGTCGCTGGGCAACGCGTAGCCATCAACGTTGAGCGGCACGAAACTGCCTTGGGCCGGGAGCTGCGCTGGTGTGGGCGCCATTTTGAACATGGCGGTGCCTTCGTCCACTTCGTCGAACATCGCGCCATAGACCATGGTGCAGCCGGCGGCCATCGCGTTGTAGGCCTGGCGCCAGTAGAACGTGCCGGCGTTGCGCGGAATTTGGTTGAACGGCCCTTTGTTCAGATTCGTCCACGAGAATCCAGGAAAGATCACGGGCATGTAGTCAATACCGCGCAGCCGGGTTTCGGCCAGATCCGGCACGATTTGGTTCTGCTTGAAGTTGTCGGCGCCGGAGAGCGAACCGTAGCGGCCCACGGCCCACGGACTGAGCACGTCGAACGAACGATACACTGTGGCCCAGGCGGACGAGGTTTGGGAATCACCGTTCAACGTGCGCCAATTCGTCGGTACGCCGCCCATGACCGTGCAGCCCGCCGCCTTGAACCACGCAATGACCGTTTGTGCGTCCTGTGGCGTGCCGGGCCGGTCTGTAAAGCCAAAGCCCCAGATCGCCACCACCGGCTTGCCCTTGTGCCGGAGGTAACGCGGACTGTTGGTGAGGTGCATCGTGGTGGTCAGGTAGGTCCAATCGTTCGTCAACGTGCTGATCAACGTGGCGGCAGACTGGCCGGAGATGTCGTACATGATGGCGAAGACGCGTCCGTAGGTGTCCGCGCCGAGACGCACGTTCGCAGTGACCTGGTTGCGAAAGGCGAACATCGTGCCGTTGCCCAGCTCCGAGGTGAACCGCTGGAGGAAGACACCGTCGAGATGATGCTCCTTCATCCACTTGAAGTGCCGTACAACCGTCTTCTGGGTATATGCGGAATACAGTTTCGCCGGAGCGCCGTCGGGGAGCGTCATGCTGGTGGCGAACAACTCGTCATCCCCCAACTCGGCAACAGCGGGCCAGAAATCCACCGTGGCGTTGGTGGCCACCGGCGTCTGACTGCGAAACCAATGAGTCCATCGGTTCGCGGATGAGCCATCCTGTGGGCAGGCGAACCAGCCTTGGTAACCCATGAGGAGCTTGCGGTCCATTGTGGCGGCATCCACGTCATCGCCCAAGCGAAAAAACTGCTGCGCGTTGGTGTCCGGCAGGGCTAAGAGGTTTTGATTGCTGTTCACGACTGGCGTGTTGGTCACGACTTTCCAGGTGCTGGCCGCTGTCAAGTTTGACCTGGACTGGAGCGAAGCGGCGGTGGCCGAGGTGGGCCAGGAGAGCAGCGTGTTTGCGCCGGCGTGAACGATCTGTAGCCAGACCGGTTGTGGCGCAACCACTGCCGCTGAGATGGCGACCGGTGCGGAGAGGGTCGTGGCGCCGGAATTGTCCGTCGCAAGGGCGGTGAGTTGATATGAGCCGGAGACGACGTTCGACCACAGCACGGTGTAAGGGCTGGTCGTGGTTTCGCCCACCTTCGTTGAGCCGGCGAAGAATTCGACGTTCGTAATCGCGCCATCGAGATCCGAGGCGCTGGCCGTTATGGAGAGGACGGCGGGGACGGTTTCGACGAACAGGCTCTCGCCATCGCCCGGGCTGGTAATGGTAACAAGCGGGCGAAGGTTCGCGCCCGAGTCGGCGGCTTGCGGTGCCTGGAAATCGGCGGCCTTGGTGATGGCCACGTTGTCCCATTGCGCGCCCACCGGCACGTAGGCCGGTGCCGCCCCCGAGCCGGTCAAGCCGTCATAGAACACGCGGAGCGTGATATTCGTGCCGGTGTCGGTGGTGTTGAAGCTGCGGTAAACGAAGAAACCTTGATCGGCACCGGCGTCGGTGTACGCTAGGATCATTTGTGGTTCGCGGTAAGCGTCGGAGAAATCAACCACGGTGGTAACGTGGTTAGCGGCGTTGCCGAAATTCCACAGGAAGGCGCTGAGCACGTAGGCGGTGTTCGGCTCCAGGCGGACCGTCCGCGTGAACAGACC
>CAYJNU010000423.1:0-7238 GCA_964371005.1 uncultured Verrucomicrobiota bacterium
ATCAACTCCACATCGCCGACTTCTTCGCCCTTGTCGTTCTTGCCGTGCAAATGGCAGGCAGGGCCCGGAGTGGCCGGTGTGGGTTTGGTGGCTGCCAGAGTTGGCGTGGGGTGGTGTGGCGCAAGACACGGAGCAATTGGGCAGGAAGATTGAGGGCAAGAACATGGGCAGGGTGGGCGGCGGGTGTCGGCGTTGTCGTGTTGGCAGGGGCAACGCCTGCGCACGTTGCTGGAGCACGCGCACCTGGCGCGGTACAACCGCGGCCTGGTGAACTGGACGCTGGAGGACGCGGTTTACCGCGAATTCATGTTGTCCCCCGTGATCGAGGCCTGCGCGGCTTTGGACGCTTGACGGTGGCAGGCCTGCGCTCGGTGGGAATCCCGGCGCGGTTGGCTGGCGATCAGCGAGCGGAGTTGTTCGCGGGCGGGAAATGGCAACCCGCGCCGCGACCGGTTGTTGAACGTTGGTGAAAGCGACGGGTGGGAGGCGGGTAGGACGCGTGGGATTTGTGGGACGGGTGGGACGCGGAGGACGGATCAAGGTGCGGTGTTCGAGCGTGAAAGTCGCAGGCATCAGGCGCGCGAACTTCACAATCAACTCCACATCGCCGACTTCTTCGCCCTTGTCGTTCTTGCCGTGCAAATGGCGATCAAAGGGTTGGAGCGAGACGATGTCCCAGGGAAACTCGCCGATCGCCTTTTGCAAGCCGCCGCAAGGCTCTTCGCGAAAGCCGTCTCTCGGATGCGCGTAAAGTCACTCCAGCGGTGCGCCTGGGATCATGTGCCGTCCCCAATGATCTTCATGCCACGGGTGGCAGCCAACTCGGCGAATGGGCCGTAACGGATCGTATCTGTCACGCTGTTGCCGATGTAGTACACACGCAGGGTCTTTGCGGGAGGTTCTGCCGCACAAAGCGGTGGTGGACCACCAGGCAAAGCCGCGACCAGGAACATCAGCCCGACCGTGCGAAGTCTTGTTTTCGTCCTCAAATTAAACGGGTCACTGCTCCACCAAAACCCAGCGGCGGCTCATGGTGGCTTCACGCCTCGATCGCCCTTCCGCGCGGGCGACAGCCTTCAGCACGCAATCATCGGCCGCTTTCGGAACCGTCAGGGAGATCCGCTGAGTCGCAGCACCAAGCTCCGCGAGGGCGAAGGGTTGCTGCGCGCGTGCCACGACTTTGCCGGACTTGGTTTCGAGTGTGAGCGTGAGTTCACCATTCAACGGCCTGCCTTCGTCGTTCACCAGCATCACCGTGAACTCGCGCGTCGCACCCGCCTTGAACGTGGGCTGGAAGAAGTTAATGTAAACGCCGAGTGGCTTGAAGGCCTCGCCCAGGAAGTCGGCGAAGGCGGGATCGAGCTTCAACTTCGTTACGTCGGCAAAGTGGTCGGCGGTATAGACCCCCGGATAACTGCACGTGAGATAGACGAAGTGAATGATCCCGGCGTATTGGCGGTGCGCGCGCCAGAACTCGGTCTTCGCGCCGAGCAAATAGGAATACAAATCGAGCCGTTGGCGGGCCGTGACGTTCGTGCCCATGAGCTGGGCATAGACGTGCTCGGTGAGCAGCGTGGGCGAGCCATCGCGGTTGAGCCAGAGCCAGCCGTATTCGTTGATGAGTGGCGGGTTGGTGTCAGACGGGAGGACGCCTTTCCGCGGCGCCCCGTCCATGGTCTCCAGGTTCGTCATGCTGAACGTCAACTTCCCGCGCGCCCCGCTCTGCATGAGATATGGATGATCTTCCACCGGGTCGTTGGGGTCAGCGGGCTTGTTGTAGCTGTTCTCCCAAGGGCGATTCGACAGATCGAGCGGGCGCACGGCTGGGATGATCTTCGCGCCAAAGATGTCGTCTTTGGTTTCGTTGTTCGCGTCCCAGACGGCCACGCTCGGATGATTCCAGTTGTCGCGCATCCAATCCTTGTATTGCCGGATCATTTCCTCGGCGTCGTGCGTGCGCGAGTAACCCTGATACCAGCCCGGACCGCCGGTCCAAACGAAGAACTCGTTCTGGATCAACAGCCCCTCCTCATCGCAGATCTCCAGCCAGCGATCCGGCACCGGCCCGATGCAGAACCGGAAATAGTTCCAGTGCATTTTCTTCGGCACCTCACCGAGAAGCTTGCGCACCCAGGCCTCGCGCCACGGCAAATCCTTGCACAGCGGGTCTTCGAGGAAACGGTGCAGCGTAATGTTCGAGCCGCGCAGGTAATAGACCTTGCCGTTGAGATAGGCGCGCTTGGTCGTGGCGTCGAAGCGAAACTCGCGCATGCCGAAACGCGTGAGCACCTCGTCACCTTTGGTCAAGGTGCGCAGCACGTACAAGAAGGGGTCTTCCGGCGTCCAGAGGTGGGCGCCGGGCATGGGCAACTTCTGCGTCACGGTTTTTGCCTCGCCCGGCTGCAACCGAACACCGATCGCGGTCAAGGCTGGCAAAGTCACGCCGTCTTTCCAGTTCTTCACCGAGTGGCTGACGTTAAACTGAATCGGCGCATCGCCATCGTTCCTGACCTTGGTCTGAATCTCGATCTCCGAAGCGGCCAGCCGTGGCGCGACCTGAACCCATTCGATGACCGGATTGTCGCAGTAGAACACCGACACGCTATCGTAAATGCCGGGCGTCCACTTGATCTTCTCGAAGTCCGAGCCGGTGGGGTAGGTGTCCGGCAGCACCGCGGGATGCGCACCGATGCGGACGAGAAGTGTGTTCTCGGCGTTCCATCGGATGGCGTCGTTGAGCTTGAAATAACTGGCGGTGAAACAGCCGGCGTACTCGCCGAGCTTCTGATCGTTCAGCCAGACGGCGGTGCCGAACTGCGCCTTGTTGATCTTCAGCAACGCCACCTCTCGCCGGGCCGGCGCGCGAAACGTCTTCCGATACCAGAAGTAATTCCGGTCTTGGTCCACCTTCCCGGCCCAGTAATTCGTGAGCCATTCGGCAGGGACAAGCTTCGAGCGAATCTTGTTGGCCAGGTTCTCGCGGCTGATGAACCGGTCCACATCTGGGAATGCAGGTTTGGCCAGGTTCGCCAAGCCGGGCACGGGAGCGGTGTGCGAGAAGCCGGCGGGCATCTCCTCCGGCAGCCTGCCTTCGGCGATTTCCCACGTGCCGTCCAACGAGTGAATGGCACGGCCAGGCGCAGCGTGGGATGAAACACAAAGGACGTAGGTCAATGTGAAGACCAGAGAGTGGGCAGCGCGTTTCATGCGGATCGTTGGTTTTGATGAGTTTCCGAGGGATGGGGTTGCTTCACTTCGCGGAACGCGCCAAATCAGGCAGCGGACCGGTTGCCACGCGCGGCCCCACTTGACTGAGGTCAATCGGCTGGAAGCCCAACGCAAAGGCCGGCGATTCCGCTTTCAGCGTGAAATCGCCTTGCTCCGATGCGACGAAGAGCGGATCGGCGTATTGTGAATGAACATCCTTGCCGCGCTTCTGCCAGTCGTTCCACGAGCCACCCGCGAACTTCACTTCGTCCAGCTTCTGCGTCGGATTGAAATAGAGGTTCCAGTCGCAATCAAACGTGTTCGTCACCGTCGCTGTGCCGCCCTTGTCCTTGGGATGGAAGTGGAACGTGTAGGGCACATCTTTCCAATTCTTGCTGAAGAGCTCGCCCTCGCGCCAATAGACGATGTTGTTCTCGAAAAAGACGCTCTTGTGCGGCTCGTTCTTGCCGCGGCTGAGCTGCTCCAGTTTGCCGAGCTCGAAGATGTTGTTCCGCACAGTGACTTCTTTGGCGAAGTGGATGTTGAAGGGCGCAAACTTCGTGTGATGCACGACATTGTTCTCCACCAGCAGATGCGTCGAGCCTTCGTCGTGGTAAATGCCCCAGCCGCCGTAGTGGTTCGCGTCCACGTCGTGGATGTGGTTGTTGCGGATGACGGTGCCGGGCGAAACGCCGAGCGTGTAGATGCCGCCCATGTCGGAAAGCACGCCGCCAATGTGGTGAATGTGATTGAACTCGATCTGGTTGTTCTGGCTCACGCTGCGCTGGTAGCCCCACACCCAGCCGATGGAAATGCCCGTGTAACCGCCGTGGCTGATTTCGTTGTGCGCGACGACATTGCCCTCGGTGTTCATCAGCAACATACCCACGGCCGACGGATAGTCCTGTCCATAGTGGTGCAGCCAGTTGTCGGTGATGCGATTGTTACGCGTCCGTTCCCAAGGCGGATTTCGTTCTGTGCCGCCGTTGACACGTATGCCACCCGCGGCGATCTGGGCGATTTCGTTTCCGACAAACCGGTTCTCCGAGCACCCTGCCATGACGTCGAAGGCAAACGTGCCAAGCTGGGACAGGCGATTGTTCTCGAAGCTGCAATGGCGCGCCCCACGCAGCGTGATGGCCGCCGGAACGCTGGCAGAGCCTTGTTGGTCGTTCGAGTTGCCCGGTGGCAGCTCGAAGCGCGTGTGAACAAAGGACAGGTTTCGGAAGCGCAGGTGCTCGACGTAGCGGCGTTCGGCAGGATTACCCTCCAGTCGCAGATGCGCGGGCGCAAATGGTGCGACCACTTCGGCTTTCGTGAGGTCCTCACCCGGCATCGGGTAATAGAAGAGCTGGCCGGTGCGGCGATTCAGATACCATTCGCCCGGCGCATCCAGCCCCTCGAACACGTTCTCCACGATGTAGCGCGCGCCGTCCTCACTGAAATCATCCGTGAAAGTCTTCCCGGCTTTGTGCGCAAACGTAACCAGATTGGAAATCGTGTCCACACTCTTGATGGGCAAGTGCGAGTCTGTCCAGAAGTGGTAAACGATGACTTCCACGTCGTTGAGGTTCATCCAGTCCGCCTGGATGTCGCCGGGCTTGAATTGGAAGCTCTGGCAATCCTTGTGGTAGTTGACGGACTTGGGAGTGCCTTCCGGACAGCCGGCCACGCGGTGGTACCCTTCGTTTGGGATCCGGGCGCGAACGCGCTGCTGCCCGTTGACGTAAAGTTGCCGGAACCGCCATCGCCCACTGGCGACGTCGGAAAGCTCGGCCACCCAAAGCCGGTCGTCGTGCCGTTTCCAGCCCCTGATCCGACGTCCACCCTCCAGCACCACCGGCCCAGGGCCGGCAGCCGTGAAGGTAATCGGGCACGTTGCCGTCCCGGAGTCTTCCGGTTCGAACCGCACTTCCTGCGTCAACGCGTAAGTCCCACCCTGCAACCGAACCATCACGGGCTCTGAGAGCGGACCAGATTTCTTCAATTCGCGGATTGCATCACGGGCGCGTCCCAGCGTGGCGAAGGGCCTCGCTTGTGTGCCCGGGTTGGCATCGCTGCCGACCGGCGCGAGGTAGAAGTCGGAGGCAGTCGCGACGTGGGCGGCGAGTGCTAACGCGCAGACGATGCTCTGAATTAAAGTCACAGCCATCCCATAGGATTTGGCCCAAAAGCGCGGTTTTCTTGGGATTATGGGTCTGTAAAACGAAGGGGACATTTCGGAATGTCTCGAAATGCCAATAAAACCGAGTGGTTTGCCTCTGTTTTCTATGGGATGGTTGTGAATTAAAGTTGTGTTCATGTTGCGTTCCATGCTGCCGTTGCGTTGCCGCTCGATTCACGCTGCGAGTTTAGGCCGACGACACGAGGCGGCAATGACTTTCCCGGCGTGGTCACGCCGTCACGCCGTCCATGAAGCATTACCAATCCAGCCCCGGCATACGCGCGGGGAGAAGAGAGACGTCGCGTAACGGAATAGATCGTCGGCGTTGACAGAATGTGGCCATCCGCTGCTGGCGCTAACGCAGCACCCAGAGTCGTTCCGACCGTGGTGGCCCCGGCGACAAGGACGCGAGTCCGCTCCAGGTTTGCTCCAGAGGCTTGCCGGAGCGCGGAGATTGCTTCACTGTTGGACCGGCTTGTTCTGCTATGAATACCAGCGTGGCCGACGAACAACGAATCTTCGCCATTGAGCGTCCGCATCCGCGGCTCATGATCTACTATGCGCTCAGATGTCTCCTGGCGGGACCGTTCTTCCCAATCGCCCTCATTCCGTCCTGGTTTCGCTATCACACGATGCGCTACCGGTTCGATGCGGATGGCATCTCGATGCGTTGGGGAATCCTGTTCCGGCGGGAAATCGTCCTGAGCTACGCGCGGTTTCAAGACATTCACCTCAGCTCCAATGTGGTCGAGCGCTGGCTGGGGCTGGCCCGCATTGAAATCCAGACGGCCAGCGGCAGTTCGAAGGCCGAAATGACCATTGAAGGCTTGCTTGAGTTCGAGGGGATCCGCGATTTCCTCTACGCCCGGATGCGCGGGCATCAGGCCGGACTCGGCCAGGGTCACGCTGCGGCTGCACCATCGGCCAGTGCCGCCGGCGCGTTATCCCAGGAGGCGGCCCGGGAAATCGCCGCGGCACTGCGGGAAGTGGCTGGCGAACTCCGCGGCATCCGCGAGTCTCTCGCCCATTCCGCAAGCACGTCTGCACGAAGGGACTCCGCCGCATGAGAGCCTGGCTGTATCGCTTGTTGAAAGTGCCACCCGAGCCGGCCTTGCCACCTGGTTCACGTGAATCGGTGCAGGTATTTCGCGCGGCGCAAAACTTCTTCCGACTCTTGCTCGTGCAATGGGGGATCAAACAGGTTTCCGCCGTGTTTGGCATCGTGATATCGCTGGCCTTCCTGGGTCACCTGAGCCGGGGTTGGTCGCCGCAGATCCGCTTCTGGGTGCAAGCGGCGGAATGGCTGGGCGTGGTCTCCTTTGTGGCACAGATACCGTTCACCTTCCTTATGGTCCGGCTGGATTATGAACTGCGCTGGTACATCGTCACGGACCGCAGTCTGCGGATTCGTTCGGGGTTGCTCTATGTGCGTGAGATGACCATGACGTTTGCCAACATCCAGCATCTGGCCGTGCATCAGGGGCCGCTGCAGCGGATGCTTGGTCTCTACGATTTGAAGGTGCGCACAGCGGGCGGCGGAGGGAGTGAAAGCGACGGATCACACCCTGGAACAGAATCCGCAGTCACGCACATCGGCCACTTTCACGGGGTGGACAACGCACCGGCCATTCGCGACCTCATTTTGGAACGCATGAAGCGCGTTCGCGACGCCGGCTTGGGCGACACAGATGATGCGCCAGCCCCGGGCCAAAGCGCCGGAAAGGAACTGGATGACGGCTTGGAAGCGTTCAGATCTGCGCTTGCGGAAGTCCGCGCGGAGACTGGGAAGTTGGCACAAACGCTGGCCGAGCGGTAGCGGAGCCGCCGCTCCGGGCACAGCTTTACCCATCGCGACAAGTCTCCGGGC